>JAGSHB010000054.1 GCA_023954815.1 Myxococcales bacterium
ATCACCGCTTTGCGCCGCTCTAGCTCTTCCTTTTTCATGTTGCGCCACGGCCATCCGCCAGCGTGAACCAAGCGCACGCGGTTCCACGCACGGACCCAGTCGATACCGGGGCGGCCGTGCTTCACGTAGCGCTGCCAATCGGCGGGTGTGCCGAGGGTGGAACGCGACCAGAGCACGCTCAGTTCAGTCGCCTGAGGGATACCGTCACCATTGGTGTCTGCGGTCCAAAAGACGGGCTCATTGAGAGCAGCCAGGAGCCGATTGACCCGCGCCCTCGGAATACGACCCTGTTTAGCTGCCGGTTTCTTCGGCGTCTTGGCACTGTCGACCGCCTTGGCTGTTGTGGTGGCAGTGCTCGGGAGCGTGGCCGCAGCCTGACCACTGGTCGGCTGCTGAGGCGCCGGCTTTGCTGTTTGGGCCGGTTTCGTCTTTCCACACGCAGCGATGGCGCTACAGAGCGAGATGACGACGAGAAGGCGGGACATGACAACTCCAGGAAGGGGGCGTGGCTAGCTCGCAAAGCGCAGCCAGAGGTAGGCCAGCGCGAAAATACCCAGGGAGGCGATGCCAGCCCACGAGCCAAGACGCAAGGGGGTACCGGGCCGATGCTCCGCCGGCATGTCAGCGCTGAAGACCGCGCGGTGATTGAGCCAAGCCAAAATCGGCGCCGTGAGGAAGGACAAAGTGGTGGCGAGATCGACCATCGCCTTCAAACTCTTGAGGAAAACCATCAGCACCACGAGGCTACCGACCGCCAGCACCACGAGGCTGATCCAATACGCCACACGATTGCTGCGCTCCTCAGGCCGATCCGGATCTTCTGGGCCGCGAAACCGGGCGAATAGCACGCTCAGCGCGCGGGGGAAGCCATCGACGACGGTGAGGGTCGTACTGAACATGACGGCGAAGGCGCAGATGCCGATGACCGGCCGCGCCCACTCGCCGAGGGTCTGGGCGTAGAGGTTGATGATCTGATTGGCGAACCCGGCTGCACCGTTGGCGATGGGGACGCCCTTGCCGTGCATCACGCCCGCGCCGAGTAGGAGAAAGCAGCCAGCGAGCAGCGCGGTGCCGATGTAGCCGATGTCGAAGTCCATCAACGTGTCTTTGACCGACGCTGTGCCCGCTTCACGGCGACGAGCGAGGGTCCAGAGGCTGTGCCAGACAGAGATGTCGATGGCCGACGGCATCCAGCCGACCAAGGCGGCCACAAAGAGCAGCTGCTTGCCTGAGAATGCGGTCGAGTTGGGCAACCACTGGACGGCTGACCAGTCGATTGTGGGCACGACTAGCGCCGCGGCGATGAGGGTCGAGACCGTCAATATCGCGACGACGACTTTGATGATGCGGTCGAGCCAGGCGTAGTCGCCGATGCCCAGGAGGCCGCCGCAGATCACCAACAAGACGCCGCTGAGCACGATGGGCGAGGAGTCGATGCCGAGGATGGCCTTGGCCAACCCAGCGGTGACCACGGTGACAGCAGCCTGGACGGTGAACATGGTTCCCAGGGTGAGCAGGCTGTAGAGCACGAGGGCCCATTTGCCCTGCCGACGGTAGCCCTCAAGCATCGAGCGGCCCGTGGCGGCCGCGTAGAGTGGGCCGAAGCGAAAGGCTGGGTACTTCAAGATGTTGGCGGCAATCACGACCAGAATGAGCGAGAGTCCATAGACGGCGCCTGCGCGGGTCGATTGGACCAAGTGCGAGACGCCGACCGCGGCTCCAGCGAAGAGGAGACCTGGGCCGAAAGCTGTCCAAAACGAGCGTTGACTGGCGGGCGCGGAATCTGTCATGGCGGCACCATAACCGCTGGAGACGCCTGCGAGAAGGGAGGGGCCTGAAGGTGTATTGGCACGCTGAGCGTCGGTCGTTCGGCATAGGTTCGTTGCGACGTCGCGAGGAATCAAATCAGCCAGAGAGGCTAGCTGACGTTCGACATGACGCCCGCCCGTGCCGCGTCTGACCGGAGGCATGCTCAGCTGTTGGCGCCGCCAGACTTGCGAGGCCGTCGACGAACGCCGACCCTGTGCCCCACGCGGTGGGCCGCCCCTTGCCACCGCCTCCCGAGCTGTTGCCCTGTGTCTTGTCCGAACCGCTGCCCAAGGATGTCCCGATGAAGGCTCTCGTCGCCGCTCTCTACCACTTCGTCGAGCTCGACGACCACGTGGCGCTCCGCCCGGCGCTGCTGAAGGTCTGCCAAGACAACGATGTGCGCGGCACGCTGCTGCTAGCCCAAGAAGGTATCAACGGCACCATCGGGGGGCCGGAGAGCGGCGTTCGGGCGGTGTTGGCGTTCCTGCGAGCCGATCCGCGACTGGCAGAGCTTGAGCACAAAGAGAGTTGGGCGGACAAGGTGCCGTTCCTGCGCCTCAAGGTCCGAATCAAGAAAGAAATTGTGACCATGGGCCTGCCCGACACCAACCCGAACACCCGCGTGGGGACGTACGTGCAGCCCGCCGACTGGAACGCGCTGATCTCCGATCCCGACGTGGTGGTCATCGACACGCGCAACGACTACGAGTTCGCGATTGGAACATTCAAGGGCGCGATTGACCCGCAAACACAGTCTTTTCGCGACTTCCCGTCGTGGGTGCAAAACAACGGGGAGCTGGCCTCACGCCCCAAGGTGGCGATGTTCTGTACCGGTGGCATTCGCTGCGAGCGCGCGACATCGTTCATGCTGACCCAGGGTTTCGATGAGGTCTTCCACCTGAAGGGCGGCATCCTCAAGTACCTCGAACAAGTGCCGGCAGAGGAGAGCCTGTGGGAAGGCCAGTGCTTCGTGTTCGACCAACGTGTGTCGGTGGGGCAAGGGCTAGCGCCGGGCGACCTCGACCTCTGTCATGGCTGCCGCTGGCCGATCAGCGACGCGGACAAGGCGTCACCGCTGTTTGTGCAGGGCGTCAGCTGCCCTCATTGCGCGGATTCGCTATCGCCCGATCAGCGCACGCGATTTGCTGAGCGGCAGCGGCAGATTGACCTAGCCAAGGAACGCGGGCAGCCGCACGTATACGATGGTGGCGCCGCTGGCGAGTAGGGACGAGCAAATGCAGCTCTGTGCCTGCCCCCCTCCATCGCCCCGACAGCGCTTGGGTTGGCCGCTGCGGCCGTGTAGCCTGCCGGGCATGAAGACGAGCACACGAATCGGTTTGGCAGCGCTAGTCCTTGGCTTGGTCTCGACCGTTGGCGTGACTGACGCGACGGCGGGGCGACGCCCCTTCATCTGGGTGTGGGACACGGAGGTCCTGCACGAGCGCGATGTCGAGATCGAGCAGTGGATCTGGGAGATGGACAAGGACGCCAAGCGCGTCGCGTGGCTGTGGTGGGCGCCGGTCATCGGTGTGACAGACACCCTGGAGCTCGCGGTGCCGCTGGAGGGCCTGACCTCTTGGACCAAGACCGGCAAGGGCGCGGGCGCCACCGAGACCCGCATCGCTCGATACGGTGTGGAGCTGCGCTGGCGGCTCGCTGAGAACGACCCGGAGGAATCGGGCCCCGTGGTCCCGCTGTTGCGCTTCGCTGTGAAACGGGATCTAGGCGTGAAGCTCGCCTGGCTGCTGGAGGCGAATGCGGTGGTCTCCCACGACGTCGGCAAGCTACATAGCGCCCTGGATCTTGGTGCTTTTCGCAACATTGGCGCCTCTGAGGCGACGTGGCTGAGTTACGCCGCAGGTAGCGCTTGGGAGCTGCGAGAGGGGCTGCGGGCAGGGGCTGAGGTCTTCGGCGAGATTGGCATCAGCAAGGGCTGGCAGAGCTTCACAATGGTGGGCCCTAATGTCTCGTGGACCCATGGGCGTAGTTGGCTGACAATTGGCTGTTTGATAGGGGTCACGGACAAGGCGGCGAACTGGATGCCCCGGCTGTTGTGGGCTGTGAAGCTGTAGGATGGAAGTGACGATGCGACTCAAATTGGCGCTTGCTGCGGCGACATGTGGCGCTGCTCTTTGGGTCGCCGGGCACGCAACACTGGGATTCGCAGCGCCGAACGCTGGCGTCGGCGCGATCCGCGGGGCCGTGAAGGTGCAACGCATGGGAAAGGCAAAGGCCGATGCGTCCGGCGTGGTGGTCTACGTGGTTGGCTTCGAGCAGCCGCCGCCAAAAACCATCGCGAAGCTAGGCCAGCGAAAAAAGCAGTTCGAGCGCAGGCTGCTGGCCATTACAGCCGGCCAGCGAGTCGACTTTCCCAATCTAGACCGGTTTTTTCACAACGTGTTTTCGCTGTCGAAGGCCCGGCGATTCGACCTCGGGCAGTACAAGAACGGGCGCAGCAAATCGAAAGGCTTTCCGCGTAAGGGCATCGTTGAGGTGTACTGCAATATCCATCCGTCGATGAGCGCGACCATCATGGTGCTGCCAAATCGGGCCTTTGCCATGACGGACAAGACAGGCGGCTTCTCCATTGCTGGCGTGCCGCCCGGGAGTTGGACGGTCTATGCGTATAGCCGTCACGCCAAGCGCCCAACGCGGGTGACCCATGTGGTCGTGAAGGCTGGTGGCGTGACCGTGGTGAGCGGTCTGACCCTCAATGAGACGCTGCTGCAGCTAAAGCATAAGAACAAATACGGCCAAGAGTACCGCGATCGGTCTGGTCGATATCGCTAGTGCCCTCGCACGCCGGCCTGCTTCTAGACGCACGAGCCGCCATCTGCCCCAACCATCCCACCGAGCATCCGCGCGCCTGATTCGGATTTCGCGTGCAAGCGTAAGATCTCTGAGAGATGTGTGACAAGCCGTCACGGAATAAGCTACAACCTCGCTCGCTCTCGAAAGTGGCGGTCAGGCTCAGCCCCCGCAGCGTCCAGAGTTATGAAGTCAAAAGAAAAAAGGACACACGCCTATGAATGCCCCCCTCTTCGCGCCCACTGGGGCGCCAACCACGCACCGACGCTCACCCTTGGGCCGCTTGGTGGCGTTGCTCCTACTGACGACGCTCGCCGCCTGTGGTGGCGACGAGCCTGCCGCTAGCAAGACCGACGCTGGCACCGCTACCAATGACGTCGTCGCGACGGAGGATGGGACGACCGAATCTGACAGCTCGAAGGAGAGCGATTCGGGTACGACGACCGACGACACCACGACCACGGCGGACGCTGGCTCCGCCAAGGACACCGCGACGACGCCGGACAGCGGCACCACGCCCGATGCTGGCTCGACCCCAGACAGCGCCACCACGCCAGATGCCGGCTCGACCCCAGATAGCGCCACCACGCCAGATGCTGGCTCGACCCCAGACAGCGCCACGACGCCAGATGCTGGCTCGACACCAGACAGCGGCACCACGCCCGACGCTGGCTCGACCATCGCTGGTGACGGCGCCACCCTCGTCATCGACGATCAGGTGCTCTCCAGTGCGTTCAACACCATCACAGTCAAGTCCGCAGCGCTCCCAGCCAAGGATCTGGCCAACGGCAAGCTCAAGTTCTACGCCTTCAAGGACGGCAAGAAGGGTGCCTCCGTGGGCGTGCTCACCGTTGTCCCGCAGAAGACCTACACCGACCAGACTGTCGTTCTCAGCGTCTTCGTTGTGAGCCAGCAGACCTTCATCGCCGAGTTCATCAAAGGCGACGGAAAGCCCTACGTTGGCGCTGACGGCACGCCCCACACGGTCAAGTTCCAGGTCACAGGCGACATCACTGAGCCGCAGCTCACCGTGAACAGCCAGATGATGGACCCGAGTGATCTCTACACCATCAAAATCGCTCACGTCATCGTGCCCGACCGCTTCACGGTTGGCGCATGGGTCGCCGTCTACGCAGATGTGGACGGCAAGCCGGGCGCGCTGCTCGGCAAGAAGAAGTTCGTTAAAGGCGAGCATAAAGACACCGAATTCAAGTTCACCAGCAAGCTCATCAAGGGCCAGATTCTTCACGCCATCCTGCGCAAAGGCGCCGACAAAACCGGTAGCTGGACGTCGAAGGGCGCGGTCATCAACGACCTCGCCGGGCTGCCTGTCACCACGACCTTCAAAGCCGACAGCACCGCGTTTCACCCCGTCCTTGAGATTGAAGACCAGGTCCTGACCAACCCCAAAGAGATCAAGATCAAGAAGGTCGTGATCCCGAAGGAGCACTGGGCCGGCTGGCTCGCGCTCTACGCCGACAAGGACGGTAAGGCCGGAGCTTTGCTCGGCAAGCTCTACTACACGACCGGTACGAAGACGAATAAGATCGTCAAGGTCCTGCCGCAGCAGGGCAAGAAGACGATCCACGCCGTGCTCTACGCTGGCCAGAAGTGGGACGTGAACAAGAACGTCGTGATGGTCGCTCCCGGCGGCGGCGAGATGACGACGTCCTTCAAGATCGGCGCGGCGTCGTTGAGCTACATCACAGCGAAGCCCTACACCACAAAGAATCCGCGGCACGTGGTCGTGACGCGGGCGTACTCCTATGACAAGCCAGCCTGGGTCGTGCTCGCGCGCGACGACAACGGCAAGCCGGGCACCATCATCGCCCAGAAGAAGGTCGCCAAAAAGTTCGCCGGCAACGTGCACTTTACCACTCACACACACGACTTCCTCACGAACGGCTCGTCATGGGACTACCTCATCGGCAAGCCCGGCACCTTCCGTCGCTGCGCGCGCGGCATCGACAAGCTGCACGTCATGCTCTACGAGGATTTCCCGCAGGACAGCAAATTCACCTACAAGCCCGGTGGCACTGAGGATTTGCCAGTTCTCGACGCCAACAAGAAGCCGGTCCACGAGATCTTCACGGTGACCGTGAAAGCCGCCATCCAGAACTCGCAGAAGTGGAGCAGTCGGTACTACTGGCCCTGCCCGCTCAGCCAGCACGTCTACAACTCCACCGCGCTGCCGGTCGATTGCCGCTGCCACGCCAACGTCGTGAGCCTCGACTTCCCTGAGTGCCGCACCACCATCGCCGATGCGCTGGGCATGCAGTTCGGCGACGGTCCGCGCGCCCGGACGCAGAATTTTGGCGGCTTCTACAGCGGATTTACCGTGCCTGGCAGCAAGGAGATCATCACCCTGGTCAAATGGAAGGATCACAAGACCAAGTGGCCTGAGAATAAGACCACCATCGACGTGGGCGTGGTCATGGCCATCGACGTGGAGACCCGCAAGCGCCGCATCGTAGGTGGTCGCTTCAACTTCCCAAAGACGGGTATCAAGGACATCGGCACTGGGCCGGTTCTGAGCTACCCCTTCCAGGTTCAGATTGGACCGAGCGGCAAGTACTACATCGCCAACTACAGCTACGTGCGCATCGGCGCGTCCCTGGTTCCCGGCGTGGACGTCATCGAGATGGACCCGAAGACCGGTAACCGCAAGTACGTCTGGCGGAGCAACCACCTCGGATTCAACTTCGACAAGAAGAAGAACCCCTACGGTCACTGCGGCAACGGTCGCACCGAGAAGTTCGGCTACTGGTCGGTGCAGATCGGGCGCAAGGCCTTTGGTATCGACAAGCAGGGCAACTTCTACTTCAGCTACGCGCACAACAGTAAGACCGCGTGGTCCAATGGCGTCGGCATCCTCAAGGTCAGCGCGGACGGCAAGAAGTGCGACATCGTCACGAGCACGGGCGTCGGCAAGGACAATTTCATCTACAAGAGCAACGTCGGCACCGGCCCGATCCCACAGGCTGGCCCGTACCGCGGCATGCTGCTCAAAGATGGCAAGATCTACACGTCCACCGGCCTAACCTCCGACCTGTACGAAATCGACGTCGCGACGGGCAATCGCAAGCTCCTGCACAAGAAGGGCGTGACCGACAACAACAGCGGCAGCTCGGGCACCCACGTGACCTGGGATCCCTACCGCAAGCTCATCTGGCAGGCCGGATTGTCGGGCTCAACGCTGCTCTACGACCCGGCTAAGGGTACGACGGAGCCCCTGTGGTGCCCGCAGAACGTGCGCGACTACAAGGGTATCGCTTGCCTGCACAAGGGCGCTTGGGGCTACAACGCCATGCCTATGGAGCGTGGTATGTGGATGCACCCGACCGACAAGGACTACATGTTCGTGGTCAACCTGAACCTCATCGCTCGCGTGCACCTGCCCAGCGGTACCAGCGAGATCTTCTCGTACTAGTTCTGCGAGCTTCTGGCTGCGCCGCGGCGTAGCGACGATAGACTGACGGCCCTCGTGTAACAACGAGGGCCGTCGCTCTTTTTGAGCATGTATCTCGGCGTGCGTTGCGCAGTGGCATCCGCTATCCTCCGCGCCATGAGCCGAATGTCCCAATCATTGTGCCCATTTTTCATCAGCATTTTCGCTGTCGGGTGCCTGCCGGATATGGCCGATGACAAGGCGGTGGCGGCACAGTTGGCCCAATCGGCAGCCGGTGATTCTGCGGGTGAGCTCACAGATTCGTCCGGTGCGAACGACACCGGGTCCGCAGACGCCGACGACATCACGGGTGCCACCAAGGAAGATGCGGCGGACGCTGGCCCTGGCGATGCGGGCCTCAGCGATACGGGGCTCGGCGATACGGGGCTCGGCGATACGGGACTCAGCGACACTGGCGCGGCAGACGCCGCGTCCAACGACGCGACAGCGAGTGATGCGACCGGCGATGGGCTGGACGAGGAAGGCTCCAAGTTCTGCGGCGATAAGAGCGCCTGCGACGATGGCAACTCCTGCACCGTCGACTCCTGCGCCCCCTTGGACGGAGCGTGTACCCACAAGCCACACACCGGCCCCTGTAGCGACGGGGTCGCGTGTACACTCGGCGACAAGTGCGACGACAAGGCGAATTGCAAGGCAGGCCAGAAGGTCCTGTTTGACCGTATTTTGCCGGAGACGACCACTGCGAAGCCCTACTACGCGCTGACCCACACCTCTGGAGACGCCATCGTCGTCGGACAGCGGAACGGCCAGCCCTGGGTGGCGCGCGTGACGCCGCTCGGTGCTATCGCTTGGCAGGTCAAGGACGGTTCAACGACTGGCGCGTGGCTCGGCGCGGCAATGGGCAAGAACGGCAACATCGTGGTCGGTGGGTATGGCGGATTAAAGAGCCTGCCCTTCCCGCGGATGGGTCATGTCAGCCCGGCAGGCAAGATTCTCTACGCGAAGAAAGTATCGACCTACGTGAACGGCAACATCCGCACCGTGACTGCGCTGAACCCTGACTTGATGGCCATCACGCTCGACCGCGAGGTCACCGGCGCCTTGCCTGTCGACCTGTACACGCGAACGACCGGCCTCCGATGGGTGCCCTCCCAGAACAAGATTCAAGCCGCCATCTTCGGCCACGGGTCGCCGAACAAAAGCGCTGAGATCTACAATGGTGTCGCGGAGCCAATGGCATCACGTATCACCTACGTGGGAACGCGCGAGGTCAGCAAGGCCAAGACCTACGACGGTTGGCTGCTACGCATGAACACGAAGACCAACACCGTGACTGGCAACGTGACCCTCGGGAAAAGCGGCATCGACTCATTTTACTCCGTCGCCGCACGAAAAAATGGCGGCTACTTCGCGGCGGGCGGGAGTGATGACCAAGTCAGCAGTCATAGCGAGGCTTGGTTGGTCGCGTTCGACCCGAAGCTCAACGTCATCTTCGAGAGCCACTACGGCTCAAAATGGTCCACTTGGGCGAGTCGTGTGGTGGGCAGAGCGAACGGCGGCGCGATGCTGCTCGGCGACGTTGGCGTGGGCGCCAACACGGCTCTTATCAAATACACGGACGGCTTTGTGTGGCGGGTCAACCCATTTGGTGCCACGACGCGGATCAACCACTACGGCGGCGATAAAGAACAGGGATTTACGGGGTGGGTGCCGCGCGGTGAGGGCATGCAGCTCTTCGCTCGCCATGGCCCGGCCATCACCAGTACCTTGCGATCGATTCGCGTCGACGCTTGGGGCTACGCCTCCTGTGCTGGATCGGGTCCTTGTATCGCCAAGCCGCTGTCCTATTGCGCCGCGGCGGCCGCCCCGTGCGCCGTGCGCTACTGCATCCCAACCGGCGCCTGCAAAACGTCCGCGCTGGGCAAGAATGAGGCCTGTGGCAACGGCAAGATCTGCACGAGCGCTGCTTCCACCGCAAAATGCACGCCGAAGTAAGAGGCCAAGCCCAGGTTCGTCTTGAAGGCTGAATTTCCAGGCAGATTTTGCGAATCCCGCTCATCTGCATCCCCCCATTCGCCCGATCCTCCCTCCCCAATTGCTGGAGCACGCTTTGAAGCCGTGGCACCTCATCGACACAAGCCCCGTCCCCGACGGCACCGACACCCTGCAGCTTTGGCAGCGCGACACGGAGTGGTCGATTCGGCTCGCGCGGGGTGGGGAGCTGATGAACAGCCGCGCCTTTGGCTCCGAGCGTGCGTTGGCCGAGTTGGTGTGTCCTGGCTTGGCCAAGGTGCGAAAGCCACGCGTCCTGGTGGGCGGGCTGGGCCTCGGGCATACGGTCGCCGCTGCCCTGGCTGCATTGCCGCCCCATGCGGAAGTGGTCGTCGCGGAGCTTGTACCGGCGGTCGTACACTGGAATCGGGGTCCGCTGGGGCATCTCGCCGATCACCCGCTGGACGATGAGCGCACACGTGTGCATGTGGGCGATGTCGCCGAACTCATCGCGAGCTCGACAGGTCAGTGGGACGCCATGCTGCTCGACGTGGACAACGGCCCAGATGGGCTCACCCGAGACGACAACCAACGCCTCTACAGCCGAGCCGGGCTGACGGCCGCCCGCCGTGCGCTGCGCCCCGGGGGTACCCTCGCCGTGTGGTCGGCCCACCCGAGCGCGCCCTTTTTTCGGCGTTTGCGCGGGACCAACATGCAGGTCACTGAGCACAAAGTCCGCGCCCGCGCCGGCAAGAAAGGCGGGCGCCACACCGTGTGGTTGGCCTCGCGCCCCACCAAATAGCGGCGTTGCGGCAAGCAGGCTTGACGCCGCGTGCCCGGGCCCTTTGGATGGGCGCCTACCTCAGGAGCTTCGATGCGCACAATCGCCACTGGCCACCTCGCCAAACTTGTCATCGCCTCTGCAATCGCGCTCGGTCTCAGCGCGTGCGGCAACGGCCCCATCGTGAGCCGACCGGGTGATGCGTGGCAGTGCGGCCAGCAGCTCCGCAAGACACCAAAAGCCGATCCGCTCCTGGGTTGGGTCTCCATCTCTTCGCTCGACCGTTGGATCGCCGCTGTTGACCGCATCGGCCAGCGCGCTGGGCAGTTTGCGCCGGGGAGCTCCGTGCGGGCGACCGCCATGGCCATGGCCGAGGACCGCGCCGATGCCATGGGTATCAAGAACCTCCGCTGGATCGACATGACCCGTCCGATCCACGCCTTGCTGCAGGCGGATCAAAAGAATCCGATCCTTGGGGTCAGCGTCGTGCTGCCCATCACCGACCAAGCCAAGGCCAGGGAAGCGACAGCGCGTCTGCACACGGACTTCCAAGCCAAGGGTCATGACCTGGTCCTCGACCTACAGAAATCAGGTGCCGCTGGAACGGGCCGCAAGCCCCTGTGGGTGCACTGGCTTGACCACGGCACCGCCCTGAGCGCGCTGAGCCCTGCGCGGCTGACGCGGGCCAAGGTGCTGGGCAAGTGCGTGGAGACGCGGCAGCCCCGCGAACTGTTGCATGTCGGCGTGGCTGTGGCGGATCTGCTGAAACGTCATCGCCGGCGGTTCAACGCGGCCAAGCAGATGCTGCTCAAGATGGCGAAGAAGACCGGGCAGAACGACGCAGTGATCGCCCACTGGTCCAAGAAGATGGTCGACATGCTGGATGAAACCGATGCAGCCATGCTGCTAGCGTCAGCGGGTGAAGATGACGTCTCCATCGGCATCCGCGTCAACGCGCGGGCCAATAGCGAGCTCGCCAAGGGGTGGGCTAAGCAGACCAAGCTCGGCCCCAACACCCTCGCGACGATGCTGCCGGGCGATGCCTGGCTGGCGGTTACGCAGAGCTACGACCCGTCTGAGATGCGAAAGGATCTGGACGATATGGTCCGCATGTACGGCGCCATGCTGAAGCTTCCACAAGCGCAACTGTCGACGTTCAAGTCGCAGATGACGGAGATGATAGGGCTCATTGGCCCCCATAGCGCCGGGGCTTTTTACCGCGAACGGCAATTTCCAATGGGGATGTACTTCGTCTGGCAGAGCTCGAACCCCGAGCGCCTGCGGCAGGTCTTGGGCGATGTCGTGCTCACAGCGATGCAGGCAGGTCTGACCTCGGCGCTGACCAAGGTGAACAACCCCAAGAAGACGGCCATTGTGGAGGCGGCAACGAGCGCTATGGCCAAGGGTTGGCACGGCATGGTCGGCGAACTGATCGCCAAGAGCGCGACGTGGCCGGTACGTATTTCCCATCCCAAAAGCGCAGCCGGATCGATGCCTTGTCACACGCTGCGGCTCACCCCCAATGCGGCGCTCCTCGCCAAAATGGCGATCAATCGCGGCATGATGAAGGCGTTTTTGCCGAGAAAGTTGGACCTGAGCGTCTGCACTGGCGCTGGCGGCCTGCACTTCGCGTTCGGCGGCAACGCGACCGCCCGTATCGCCCAGCACGCGACCCGGCGTCATCAATCGGTCGTCTCTCAGCCGTGGTTTGTTCGCGCGAGCACCCTGGCAGGCAAAAAAGCCCACTCGGTCATGGCTATCAACCCGGCGCCGCTGCTCGAAATCGCTCGTGCGATGATGCCGCAGATGCCGGACTGGCCGGAGGCTGCATCCATCTCAACGGCCTGTCGCTACGCCGTACAATCAGTGCGCTGCGACGTGCGTATTCCTGTAGCCATCGCCGATTTTGTCGCCAAATTTCGGGGTAAGCGGACGCGCTAGTGGCGACGAGGCCCTAGCGAGGATCTCGGCGTCATGCGCCTCCCAGCAAAAGTCAGTGACAGACGACGTCGCCACCTCTAGCCTGCGCCCTCCTACTACAACGAGGGCCACCCATGCGTCATCGCTCCAGTCATCGATCCGTGCGCCGTTTTGGCAGTCGAATCGCTCTCGCAATCGCTGTGACGGGTGCCATCATCATGGCTGGCTGCGGCAGCGAAAACCCCGAGAAATCGGAGAAGAAGCCCACTTCTGAGCGCGGCCTGGAGCTCCCCAACGCCGACGACTACAGCGCGACCATCAGGTGGACGTCCCACGGCGTGCCGCACGTGACCGGCGAGACCCTCGGCGACGCGATTTTCGGCCAAGCGTTTGCCAATGCCAAGCTCAACGTGTGCACCACCGCAGACATCGTCGTGATGGCTAACAGTCAGCGCGCTAGCTACATGGGCAAGGGCGACGGCGGCAAGTGGCTGGAGAGCGACTTTGCCCACCGCGCCCTAGGTGTTCGCAAACGTGCGGAAGCGAGTTGGGCCAAGATGAGCGAAACCGGTCGGGCAGCGATTATCGCCTACACCGCCGGTCACAATCACTACATCGATGTCACCCCTGATGCCGAGATTCCGGCTCGGTGTCGCGGAGAGGCGTGGCTCAAGCCGATTACGCCCATCGATTTGACGACCTGGTATCTGACGCTCGCGCTGCAGGCGGGCAGTCGCAACTTCGCGCAATACATTGGCCTCACCCGCGCCCCTGGGGACGAGTGGACGGCCAATCAACAGGGCAAGCCCGCGCGTACGCAGGTCGCTCAGCGCACACAATTCGACTGGCTCGGGCGCTACACCGATTTTGCCTCGGACATCGTCGGCAAGCGCGTATTTCGACAGCCGCCGGAAGAGTCGATTGGCTCCAATGGTTGGGGAGTCGGCGGGGACCTGAGCGACAACGGCAAGGGCATGGTGCTCGGCAATCCCCACTTCCCTTGGTTTGGTGAGCTGCGTTTTTACGAAAACCACATCAAGGTCACTGGTGACCCCGACTTCGGCAAAGTCAACGCCTACGGCGCCAGCCTGCTGGGCATTCCTGGTGTTCAAATCGGTTTTACCGAGAAGTTCGGTTGGACCCATACGGTCTCGTTTTCCGCCAAATTCACGGTCTACAAGCTCAAACTGAAAAAGGGCGATCCCCTGACCTACGTCGTCGACGGCGAGGAGCGGAAAATCTCCGGCCGCAAAGAGACTGTTCAGGTCAAGCAGGAAGACGGCTCCATGAAGACAGTGGAGCGCACGTACTACCGCAGCGAAGTCGGCGTCATGATTGCCCTGCCCGCCATCGGCGAGTGGACCGCTGAGACTGCGTATACGCTCCGCGACGCAAACGAGAACAATATCGAAATGCTGGACCATTTCATTCAGATGGACACCGTGCAGAGCGTCGCCGAGGCGAAGAAGGTGCTCGCAGACGTGCAAGGGATGCCGTGGGTCAACATCTTGGGCGCTGACGCCGACGGCAACGCGCTGTACTCGGACGCCTGCGCGGAGCCGAATCTATCGAAAGCAGCGACGGATCAGCATGCCAAGACCCTCGCTGAGGGCGACTTCTTGACTGGGTTCGCCTTTGACCTCGGGGCCTTCTTGCTCGACGGCAGCAAGAAGTTCAACGACTGGGTCGTCGATCCTGCCGGAGCGCGGGAAGACGGGCTGGTGCCGTGCAGCAAAGTACCGCTGCTCGAGCGCAAGGACTATGTGGCCAACGCCAATCAATCACATTGGCTCACCAACTCGGCGAAACCGCTGACCGGGTTTGGTCCCGCGTTTGGCACAGAAGAGACGGTCCGCTCCCTGCGTACCCGCATCGGACTGCACCTGCTGACAAACAAGGGAGACAAGGGAGCCATGGGCACCGACGGCAAGTTCTCACTCGATGAGCTGCAGGCGGTTGTGGATGATGGGTGGACCATGGGCGCGGTGCTGCTCGCCGACCAGGTGGTGGATCTGTGCAAGCAAGTCACGTCGGTCACGTTGGAAGGAAAGGTCGTGGAGACAGAGGCAGCCTGCACAGTGCTGAGTCAATGGGACCGTCGGTACAAGGCCGACAGCAAGGGCGCGGTGCTCTTTCGCGAGTGGCTGACCGACTACAGCGATCGCGACAGCTCCGGCGCGTTGTGGAAGACAGGGTTTGATCTCAAGAAGCCCGTCAGCACGCCAAACACGCTGAAGATCACCGACAAGGACCCCACCAAGACGCGCGCTATGTTCGCCTTGGCGCGCGCGGTCCGGCGCCTCAACACGCTGAAAATCAAGCTAGACACGACGTTGGGAGCCCAGCAATACACGCTGAAAGACGGCAAACGGCTACCGGTTCCCGGTGCGTTCCACGGCGAGGGCGCGTTCAACGTCATCGGTTGGTCCGCTGGCCGCGACAGCACGACCTACCCAAAGATGACCCGTCCGAAGGTGGTCAACAGCAAGTCGGGGCTGACGAGCAAGGGCTACGCCATTAACTACGGCACGAGCTTTGTCATGGCGCTGCAGTTCACGGCGGACGGACCGAAAGCGAAGACCCTCGTCACCTACAGCCAGTCAGCGGAGGCCGACTCTCCGTGGCACTCCGATCAGACCAAGATGTTCGCCGCCCGCAAATGGAAGCCCGCGTTGTTCACAGAGGCTGCCATCGCGGCCGACCCGAAACTGCAGGTGGAGACGGTGCCAAAGAAGTAGTTGTGACCGCCAACGTCGTGCTTGGCCAACTCTTGATGCGCTGCGTATTGCACTCCCCTGACGGGCCACCTAACTTGCCGTTCGATAGGGCCGTCACGGTCTGTCTCTAGGAGAATGCGCGATGATTACAGTTACCCCGGCCGCCGCCAAACACATGCGGCAGCTCATCGATGACAATGCGGATGAAGCCATCAAGGGCATTCGCATCTCGGTACTCGCTGGTGGATGCAACGGGTTCTCTTACGACCTGGATTTCGAAGACAGCCCCGAGCTCGACGACAACGTCTTCGGCGACGCCCCACGGGTCTTCATCGACGACGCATCGCTGGGCTATATCAAAGGCCTAACCCTCGATTTCGACGGCGGCCTCAACGGCACCGGGCTCAAGTTCGACAATCCCCAGGCGACCAACACCTGCGGCTGTGGATCGAGCTTCTCTCTTTAGTTTCGAGCGCTATTGCACCGCCCCGGCTGTGAAATACGGGGGCATCCCACCCCAATGTCCGCCAGGAGCCCGTGATGCAAGACGTCTACATTTTTGATGCAGTACGCACCCCACGAGGGCGTGGTCGAGCCGGCAAGGGCGCGCTGAGCGGTGTGCATCCGCAAGAGCTCTTCGCCCAAACCCTCAATCATATGGCGACGCGGCTTGAGTTGCAGCGCGAGGATGTTCAGGACGTCATCGTCGGCTGCGTGACCCAGGTGAAGGAGCAAGGCGCCTGCATCGCGCGTAACGCAGTGCTGGCCGCCCGTTGGCCCCAGTCCGTGACGGGGGTGACGGTCAATCGCTTCTGTGGTTCGGGGCTCCAAGCCATCAACTTCGCTGCCATGGGTGTGGGCTCGGGGTTTCAGGAGCTGGTTGTGGCGGGCGGTGTGGAGAGCATGTCGCGCGTGCCCATGGGAAGCGACGAAGCCATGATCGACGGCCTCAACCTGACCCTGCGTAGCCATACGCCCATGGTGCCCCAGGGGATCAGCGCGGATCTCATCGCGACGCGCGAGGGGTTCAGTCGGCAGGAGCTCGATGCATTTGCCCTGCGAAGCCAACAGCGCGCACACCTCGCGGCGTCGGAAGGCCGCTTTGGCAAGAGCCTGTTCGACGTGGTCGACGGCAACGGTGAGGTCTTGCTCGACCGCGATGAGCACATGCGCCCCGAGACCACCCTGGACAGCCTCGGTGGGTTGCGTCCGGCGTTTGCGCGAATGGGGGCCATGGCCGTCGGCCCCAACGGCGAGACCCTCGACCAGATCGCTGAGCATCGTTACCCCGACGCGGGGACCATCGCCCACGTGCACAGCGCTGGCAACGCCAGCGGTATCGTCGATGGGGCCGCAGCCGTCTTGCTCGGCAGCGCCGCCTACGCCCAGCGCAGCGGGTTGAAGCCACGGGCGCGCATCAAGGCCATGGCCACTGCGGGCGCGGAACCGCTGATCATGCTGACGGCGCCCGCTCCAGCCTCGCGCAAGGCATTGGCCCAGGCTGGCATGAGTGTGGGGGACATCGACCTGTGGGAGATCAACGAAGCCTTCGCCACTGTACCGCTGCAGACCATGCGTGAGTTGGACATCGATCCCGAGCGGGTCAACGTCAACGGCGGCGCCATCGCCCTCGGGCATCCCCTGGGCGCTACTGGCGCCGTGCTGCTGGGAACCGCGCTCGACGAGATGGAGCGTGAAGATAAGTCCACGGCGCTCATCACGCTGTGCATCGGTGGCGGCATGGGCATCGCAACCATCATCGAGCGGGTGTAAGCATGATCAGCACGGATGAGCGACAGGCGCGGCGCGAGACCCTCAGCAAGGCGGTGGGCCGCGCTATCTTGCTCATGGGCAACGACGAGCAACCACGCAACCTGCCGATGGTGGCCCTGCCCTTCCGCCAAGACAGCAGCTTTCTGTACTACACCGGCTGCGATGAGCCCGGTGCGGCCGCGCTGATTCGCGACGGCGAGTGCACCCTGTTCTTGCATCAGGTCGGCGAAGGCGACGCGCTGTGGCACGGCCCCACGCCAACGATTGAACAGCGGGCTGGAGCGCTCGGCGTGAGCGATGTGCGCCCAGCGGATGAGCTGGCCGGGGTCGTGGCCAGCACCTTGGCCGAGGGTCCCATCGCCACAATGGCGGTGTCGGATCCGGGGCGTACCCAGCTCGCCTCATGGTGGTCCAATCGTGCCCTGGCGTTCGGCGCTCAGCACGGCGACGACGACCTGGTCGACTGCGTCATCGCCCAGCGGAGGACTAAGAGCGCGGCAGAGCTCGCCGAGTTGCGCGCGGCGGCCAGCCATAGCGCTGCGGCTCATATTGCAGTGGCCCAGGCAGCGCGGCCGGGTGCCACCGAGCGAGGACTCGCCGCCATTTTTGAAGGCGTCTTGGCAGCGCGCGGTTGCGTGCCAGGCTACGGCACCATTCTCAGTCGACGCGGGGAGATTCTGCATAACCGCGGTCACGCCGGAACGCTGACTGCGGGTGACCTGCTCTTGGTCGATGGCGGCGGTGAAGTGGGGAGCGGATACACTGCGGACATCACCCGCACCTGGCCTGTCGGGGGCCCGCTAAACGGACGCCAACTCGCGGCTTATGAGGCTATTTTACAGGCCCAAACCGCCGCAATCGACTTGTGCCGGGTCGGCGTGCGCTACCGCGAGGTGCATGACGCAGCCAGTCGCGTGCTGGCCACTTTCCTGCGCGACGTGGGCATCCTCAACTGCGACGAGGACGAAGCCCTGGAGACGGGCGCTCACGGGCTGTTCTACCCCCACGGAACCGGCCATCTCATCGGCCTAGATGTGCACGATCTCGAGAACTTTGGCGACCGGCCATCCTACCCAGCGGACCGACCGCGACCCACGCAGTTCGGCACCCGTTCACTGCGACTCGATCTGCCGTTGGAAGCGGGCTGGGTCGTGACAGTGGAGCCTGGGCTGTATGCCGTGCCGGACATCATCTACGACGCCAAGCTGCGCGTGGAGCTGGGCGATCGGGTCAACTGGAAGGAGGCCGAGCGCTGGGTCGGGTTTGGCGGCATTCGCATCGAGGATGACATCGCCATCACCGCAGGCGCGCCCGAAAACCTCAGCTGGCAAACCCCGAAATCTGTGGACGCGCTCAAGACCTTGGTAGGTTCCGGTCCAACGGTCGAACAACGCCTTGGTGTGGTGGGTGTGCCCGCGTAATCTGGCCCGCGCCGGATGCGACAAAGGCTAACGCGCATGCCGGGCAAGACCGGCGGCTTCGACGACAGCACGACGCCCTTCCGGCCACCGCTTAAAGCGCTCGATAAAGGCATCAAAGGCCGCACGCGAGCCGTCCCGCTTCGCTGCGATAAGCGCCAGATTGACGAGCGCCTTCTTCGCCGCCGACAACACGCGGTCGATTCCTTTCCACTCGGTGTGCAGGGTCAAGAACCCCTCTAGCGCGGCCGTGGTGCCCGCCCGCTGCGCGACCGACAAACGCACCGCCGCCAGCCGCTCACGGGCTGCCGGACCTTGCTGGGTCGCCTCTGGCCACCGCTCGTAGCGGCGCAGAAACTCCACGAGCATGGCGTCCGTCGGCAACTGACCCAGCTCCCGCCACGCGGCGGCAACCTCATGACGGCGCCCCTCGGCTAAGTAGCGCTCAATCCCCTTGGCGCCAGCGTAGCGCGCCGCCAGCGACCGATAGGCCTTGGCGGTGTCGATTCTTCGCGCTTCCGCGAGGGCCTGCGCCACCTCGTAGGGAAAGGCCTTGCGCGCCCAAGACGACTTCGCAAACCGGGCGCGATACGCCCGCCAGCGGTCGACACTCGCCGCCTGGACTGCCTCTGAAAAGCCGACGCTGGCTTCCAACTGCAACGCTTTCTTGAGAACCGGAGCAGCCTCAGGCCAGCGTTCGTACGTCACATGGAAACGGTCAAACGCTTGCATCGTCCCTGTCTTCTTCGCGGCCTCAAACGCGATCTCCACCTGTCTCAGACGAGAGAGCGCAACGGAGGGCGTCCTAGGGTAGCGCTTGCGAAAGTCACGGTGTGCCTGTAGCGAATCGGCTCTCAGGGTCATGTCCCGATACCAGGCTGCGGCCTCGTAGACGTAGGCTCGCCGATGCTGTTTGAGGGTCGCCTGGGTGCGCGGAATGCTCTTGCGAAACTTCCGATAGGCAACGACGGTGTCCGTCTTGTGTGCCAAACGGAGCGCAGCCTCAGCCACCAAGGTCTCCACCTTGTCGAGCTCCTCAGGAGGCACGGCGCTCTGCCGGCTGTCCTGCAAAAACGCCTCACCCTTGTCGACCGCTTCCTGATAGCGACCGGCTTCGACCATCTCTCGCATCTGTTGATGCATTGGGGCACAACCCGCGATCGCAGCGGTCAACATCAGCCCGACAACGCGCTGCCACGGCCTGCCCAACAAGCGCTGTACGTGCCTGGCGCGGCGCCGTTTTCCGACGCCCATATTGTGCGGACTGGCCAATTGTGCCCCCATGAATTCAGCGTTTGGCGCGTGGCTGCTACACGCCTGACGACGCCCTCGTGCACGCACCCCTCTAGGGTAGCCCCGCAAAGGTCAGCGTCCAACCGAATCAATGTGTAGGGTTGTGATCCGCCGCCTACAAGCGGTCGTCAACGCTCTTCGCTGCGCCAATAGTGCGGTCGCGCACCCACTGGATCCGTCACTCGTGCCGCTGTACATGGGTGGAGCACACGATCTATGGTCGCCTCATCAGCTGAGCACCATACCGACGAGGACGGCGCCATGTCCCATCCAGCCACCGCGCGAGATGCGAGCAGCAAGAGCAGCTATCAGGTCGTTGACCACTCGATCTTGCTTCGTTTGCTGAAACCCTACGTCTGGGAGCCGATTGCAGCGCACATCCCCACTTGGGTGTCTGCCAATACAATCAGCATTGTCGGAGCCCTGTCGGCCGTAGCGGCACTCGTCAGTGTCATGCTGACCGACAGCAGCCAACCCGGTTGGTACGCGCTCGCATCCCTCTTCGTGGCGATTTACATCAACCTCGACAACCTCGATGGCGCCCACGCGCGCAGAACAGGTCGATCGGCCCCCATGGGCGAGTTCATCGACCACTGGATGGACACCATCAGCAGCGGCATTGTGATCTGGGCGGTGACCTACGCCATTCAGCTCCCGCCATGGATCATCGTCGCCCTGTTGTGCACCAACACATTAGCGTTTTACGCGACCTACCTCGAGCAACAGACGACCGGGCACATGCACATGGGTATGCTCGGCAATCTGGAGGGGCTGGTCATCGTGGCGGTCATTCTCGCAGCTGTCTCCGTCTTCGGCGTCGAGATTTTCTCCGAATATCAGATATTTGGCCTACTAACCGCCTCCTGGGCCTTGGCGATATGGACGATGCTGCAGTGCGCATGGACCGCGCTGACCTGCTCCTGGCGAACCCGCTCTGACGGGTTGAGTTGGGTCGCGCTCTTGCTCGCCTTGGGCGCTGCGTTCGCTTGGATGCGATGGGGGGAGGTGCCGTTGGTCCCCGTGGCTATCACGGTGGTGTTTTGTAATTCGGCGTTTTCCGGTCGGCGATTGGTCGCGCACATTTTGAAGGAGCCCCCACGGGCTGGGCGGTCAGCCGCATTGTTGGTGATGGCCGGCGCTGGTCTGTCGCTGGGTCTAGACCTGGCAGCGAATCACCAAGAGACGCTGGCTTGGGTGGTCGCTAGTCTGCTGATGATGCAGGCCGCGTTCGACTTTGTGCGCACGACACGAGGCCGCAGCCAAGATCTCCAGCCCAACGAATTCTTGGGCTGGTTCTTCGCCAGAAGCCAGCGGTAGGGCCGCGCCGATTAGCGAACGGCGACCGCAGCCTTTCGCTCGGCGATGACATCTTCAAACGCAAATAGAAAAGCGGCGATGTCAGACGGGTACAGCGCGCCCAGCACCGAGAGCCGAAAGCTGGCTCCGCCCGCGGTTTTTCCGGGGTAAATGGTGAATCCGCGCTCAAAAAGGGCGTCGTGGATGGCAACAAAGTCGTACCACTCGTCAGACGGCTCGCGGATGGCCATGAGGATACGGCTGTGGTCGGCATCCGGTAGTAAGAACTCAAAACCAAGCCGTTCAATCCCGTCGTAGAGCACTTGGTAGCAGGCGTCGTAGCGCGCGTGGCGGCCTGCGACCGTTTCAGACTCCAGCTCGGTCAGCGCTTGCGCCAGCGCAGACAGCACCTGCGGCGGGCAGGTAAAGCGCGTCTGCCCGCTGGCCTCCAACTTGTCGTATTGAGCCACCAGGTCGAGGTAGAAGGCGCGGGGCACGGCAGCGCGCGCGGCCTCAAGCGCGTCGAGTCTCGCGATCACAAACGAAATACCGGCCATCCCCTGAATGCACTTGTTCGCGCTCGAAATGATGTAGTCCAAGCCAGGCAGTGGACCGATGGGGCGCGCCGCAAAACTCGACATCGCATCGAGGATGAGCGACGCGCCGTTGGCATGGACGACTTCAGCCAATGGCGCCAACGGGTTGAGCAGCCCGGAACTGGTCTCGTGGTGAATCGCAGCAACGTGAGAGATGCGCCCTGCAGCGGCCGTAAGAATCTCTCCGACCGCAGCCACATCAATCGGCTTGCCCCAGCCCACATCGACGGTCTGATGCGGCACACCGAGCGTTACGCAAATCGCCGTCATGCGGGTGCCGTAGTCGCCGTTGTCCAGGATGAGCAGCTCCTTGTCAGGTGGCACAACCGACGCCAGCACCGCCTCTACCGCTGCGGTGCCGCTCGCAGCAAATGGAATCGTGGTCCACCCCGTCGGAGCCACGAGCGCGGCCAGCCGCTGACGCACATCGGCCATCATCTCAGTGAAAGAGACCTCCCGCGGGCAGACGTCCGTCATCATCATGGCGCGCTTGACGGTGTCGGTGGTGGTCGCTGGCCCCGGGTTGAGCAACACCGCGCGCGTCGGTGCCCCAGCCAGCTGCTCGTGACGGGCGATCTCGGGCCACAACTGGGTCACAACACGGCGATAGTGAGACGGGTCGTCGATCTCTCCCCAGCGCAGGTCGTCCACCCGCGAAAGCGCGATGGCTTCGGTGGCGGCGAGGCTCACGAGAGCGTCGGTTTCGTAGCTCATCTGGCCGTGACCGTGCTGGTCTACAAAGGCGACAAACGCTTCGTGCATCCGCGCTGCCAATCCCGCTGAAATACGATTGATCCCGACAAATTCACCGGCGACGCTGCGCAGCGCACCGCCGTCTTTCGCCATGTCGACGAGCCGGCTGGCCTTCCCTTCGACCCACACCTCGTCACCCGCGCCAGTCGGGCCCGACATCAGCACGACATTGGGCTCGGCGTGGTCCAACAACGTCGACAGGGCGCGCGTTTCGTACAGTAGATCGCTCTCCAGCAGCAAAAAATCGTCTTGCACCACCGCCAACGCCTTGACCAGCGACGCCATGCTGCCCGTGGTGGCAAACGCGGCGTTGTGAACCACATCGACATCGTCACGCTGCGCCGCGAGCGCTTCGTAGGTCTCGCGCATGTGACCGGTGACGATGACGACCCGCTCAATGCCGTGCTGCTGAAGCAGGTTCAATGAACGCTCCACGAGGGTCTGACCGCCAATCGTCAACAAGCCCTTGGGGCTGGAAGCATGAATCGATTGCAGCCGAGATCCGAGGCCGGCTGCGAGGATGATGGCGGTCGTCAAACGGGGCATAGGCGCGCTCCTATGGATTCGTCATGTGCGGCTGGGTTGAATTTCACCGACATTACACTTCAATCACACATGACGTATACAGGAGGCACGCAAGTTCTCACTCCGTTCGACCCGCCCGATACCGGGACGCTGCAATCTCTGTTTTGAACCCAGGATCATCGATGGCACACAATGATAGCAACGGCGCAACAGATAGGTTCGAGAGCTTGTTGACGAGCAAGGCGCGGACGCTGCGGCGCGCATTTGAAGGCAACGGTGTCGTCCGCTGCTTGGGCGCCCACGACGGCCTCTCGGCGAAATTGGCGGAGCGAGCTGGCGCGGACGCGATTTGGGCCAGCGGCCTCGAAGTGTCCACCGCCCACGCCGTGCCAGATGCCAACATCCTCACCATGACGGACTACCTGCGCTCGGCCAGCTTCATGAACGACGCGGTCGATGTTCCGGTGGTCGCCGATTGCGACACCGGGTACGGTAACGTCAACAATGTCATCCATATGGTGCGGCGCTACGAAGCCGCCGGCATCGCCGCGGTGTGTATCGAGGACAAGCAGTTTCCCAAGGTCAACTCGTTCGTGCCAGGCCGCCAAGAGCTGGCTGCTATCGGCGAGTTCGTCGGTAAGATTCGCGCAGCCAAAAAGGCGCAACGCACCCAGGAATTCATGCTGCTTGCCCGCGTTGAAGCTTTGATTGCGGGCTGGGGTCATGACGAGGCCCGCCGCCGCGCCCACGCCTACGTCGAGGCAGGCGCCGACGGCATCCTTATTCACAGCAAGCAGCCCAACCCCGACGAAATCGTGCGCTTCATCGAGGAGTGGGACGCGCCAGTGCCGCTCGTCATCGTGCCGACGACCTACCCGCAGCTGTCGCTGTCGGACATCCAGGCGCTCAACAAGGTGCGAATGGTCATCTACGCCAACCATGGCCTGCGTTCGTCCATCGTCGCCATGTCCAACACCTTCAAGGAGATTTTGGCGGAGGGAACAACCGCGACAGTGGAGCCGAAGATCGCCCCACTCAAAGAAGTGTTTGCGCTCCAGGGCATGCCAGAGTTGAAAGACGCGGAGAAGCAGTGGGGCCACACAGGCAAGGACCCGATTCGCGCCATCATTCCGGCCGCGGGACAGCCCCAGGACGCGGGCCTGCGCAATGCGGTCGGCGGCGGATCGGTGGCGAAGTTGGCGATCAATGGCAAACCCCTGCTGCAACGTCAGCTGGAGCTGCTGAACAACACCGGCATCCAAGACGTCCGTGTGGTTGTGGACCAAGATGCCGGCGATTTCTCGGTGGATGGCGCCACGATGGTGAAGAAAGACGGCGCCGTTGGCTCCCATATGGTCGGCAGCGTGCTCGCGGGTCTGCAGAGCGCCAGCCTGCAAGCGGGTGACCGATTGCTGGTGCTCTACGCGGACATCCTCTTCGACCGCACCATCGTCGAGCGGCTGTCGGATTGTGACGGCGACGTCACCCTGGTCGTGGATCGCGCGTTCGCGAGCCGTTCAGCCTCTGGCAAGACAGTCGATCTCATCGAAGCGAGTCTGCCCCGGGCATCAGATGGCCGCCATCTGGCCTCGGAAGCGCGAAATCAGCTGCAAAATATAGGTGATTCGGTCACGGGTGACGCGGCCACGCACGAGTTCATCGGCATGGCCCTGTTTTCAGTCACCGGCGTGCAAGCCCTGACAGCGGTGGCTGCGAGTGCACCTGCTGGCGCCGACCTCACGTGGTGTCTCAAGCAGCTGCTAGACGGGGGAACCGAAATCGACGTGCTAGAGGTCGAACGCGGCTGGTCGGAGGTTCATACCCTGGCAGACCGGGACCGTGTCGCGGCCCAACTGGCAGGAGCTCCTTACTTGGTGGCGTCATGATCGGTGCTCCTGCCCTCGCAGACGCGCTCAAGGAGTTGAACTACGACCTGTTCACCGGCGTGCCGTGCTCATTTTTCAAGTCCATGATCAACCAAGCGATCGCCGACGAAGATGTACGCTACTTCGCCGCGGCCAACGAAGGCGCAGCCGTCGCGATCGCGGCCGGAGCGCAGGCTGCGGGTCGGCAACCGGTGGTCATGCTCCAGAACTCGGGTCTGGGCAACATGATCAATCCGCTGACCAGTCTGGCCTGCATCTACGGTCAACCGATGCTCCTGCTCGTCTCGGGGCGGGGTTATGGGGTCGCCGACGAGCCTCAGCACGTCATCATGGGCCGCCGCACACACGACATGCTCGACGCGTGCGAGCTGGTGCACGCGGACTTGCCCACCGACCCTACCGACGCTGTGGCCTTGGTGGCCCGGCTGACGCAGACCTCCCTCGAATCCCAGCGCCCCGTCGCGGTGGTTGTACCCAAGGGGACGGTGGGCAAAGGGCTCGCTGGTACCATCGCCGAACTTCCCCACCCGATGAGTCGGCGCGAGGCGATCGAGGCCGTCATGGATGCCGTCCCGCACCAAACGACCGTCGTCGCAACGACCGGCATGACGGCGCGCGAACTGTTCGAAGTCGACGACCAACCCAGCAACTTCTACATGATGGGGTCGATGGGGCATGCGTCGGCGTTCGGCTTCGGAGTGGCCGTGGGTAATCCGGACCGGAAGGTCGTCATCCTCGACGGAGACGGCTCTGTGCTGATGCACATGGGCTCGCTGTCCACGGTCGGCCACTACCGCCCCAACAACTTGATCCACGTGGTGTTGGACAATGAAGCCTACGAGAGCACCGGCAACCAAGACACGACGTCGTCGACAACGCATATCGCGGATGTCGCAGCTGCGTGTGGCTACGCGAGCGCCGTTCAGGTCGATACACGCGCCGCGCTCGCCGATGCCATCGCCCGTGCTGAGCGCAGCGACGGGCCGACGATGGTGCACGTCAAAGTACACCGCCACGTACTGACCAAACCCGTACGCATCACCACGCGATGGACGGCCGAACAGATCGGCCAACGGTTTCACGCGGCAGCGGCGTCCCGCTGAGGAGAGATGGGTGTCCACGCACGACGACCAGCCTCACCTCGGCATGCAGCAACGTCACATCGAACTCGCCGGTGAACAGGTTGAGCAGTCCGCCCCGCGCAGCTACCGCAGGCAGCTGAAGCTCCACGCACCATGACGCGATCCCGTCTCCTACGTGGTCTACGCATCTTTGTGGGCATCACCCTGGTGACGTTCGGCTATCTCATCTACTCGGCGATTGCGTCGAAACAAGCCGATTTGGCGCTTGGACTCCGAGATCTCAAGCCCGGATGGCTCGTTGTGGCTGCAATCTTCGCCCTTCAGGAGGGCATCTGGGGCGGCACACGCTTGTTCCTCTTGGGGCGAGTGCTATGGCCAGAGATCAAGCTAAGGACTGCTATCAGCTCCGAGTTCGTCCTCATGTTCGCCGCCGGCGTGACCCCCGCCCAAGCCGGTTCGGTGCCTGCCCAGGTCGCGGTGCTCATGCACAGTGGGATGCGTTTTGTGCATGCAGCGACGGCCGAACTCCTGGTCGCTACCTGCACAATCGTGTTCTTTTTGGGATCCGCGCTCACCATCTTGGTCATGCAACAGACCGGCGCGATGGAGCTCGCGGGTGGTTCAAAACTTCACGCGCTCGTCGGGCTCAGCGTGGTGGTTTTTGGCCTCGCGCTGACGGCCATCGTGCTCGCCGCGCTCTCCCCCGGCTTTCTCAAAAAGGTGATCGCTCTGGTACTCGGCCGACCACTACGACGGTGGCCCAACCTCCTACAACGCATCCTGCTGACAGTGGACGACTTCCATGCTGGCATCCGCCTATACGCCCAGCGCGGCAAGCTCGCCTATCTCGGCGCCGTCGCGCTGACCTTCGGCTTCTTCTGCTCCAGATTCGCCGTGGCCTACTTCATCCTACTCGCGCTGGGCATCCCCACGGAGCCAACCTCGTTCGTGACCATCGGCCCGCCGATTGTGCAGATCGTACTGGTGCAAGCCCTGCTCAATTTCGCGCTCTACCTCAGCCCGACACCGGGAGCGAGCGGCATCGCTGAAGCCGGCTCAACCTGGCTGATGGCGCCATGGGTCCAGGGAGTGTTCGCCCTGCCCTATCTCGTGCTGTGGCGGTTCTTGGCCCTCTTTCTCAGCATGATTGTCGGCGGAGTCTACGTGTTCCGGTTCCTCGGCACGACCGCTCTTGAGGCCGAAATCAACAAGGGAGATACGATGCGTGCTGCGCTGCAGTCCCGCGATTCCGGGACGAGACAAGCGCAAGACTAGCTCCGCCCGATGTTGAGGTTTGTGCGGCTGTGCTCTACCCTCAGGAGACTTCACTGGCGGGGCACATGAACGACACCGTGGACGACCCCGTGGACGGACGACTCGCCTTTGCGACGACAGAGGCAACCGACATCTCCGTCCTCCCGAAACGCTTGGTCCGGCGCCCTCACATCCTCCAAATCGTCGCGGGGGACGTGGCACCGCGCACCATCCCACTGACGCAAGATTCCATGAGCGTCGGCCGATCCAATGAAGCCGACATTCGCATCATGACCGCAGACCTGAGTCGTATGCACATGCGTATTGATCGGACGCGGCGGGGCTTCAAGTGCTTTGACATGGACAGCCGGAACGGCGTGTTCGTCAACGAAGTTCGGGTCCATAGCGCGGTGCTGCGTGATGGCGACCTCATTCAGCTCGGCAACGTCGCGCTGATGTACCACGAGGGCAGCTAATGTCATTTCTCGTGCGCTTTTGGGGTGTTCGCGGCTCCATCCCAACCCCAGGGCTGCAGACTCACCGTTATGGCGGCAACACCTCCTGTGTGGAGCTGGAGGTCGATGGGGTGCGCTTCATCTGCGACGCCGGGTCTGGCATCCGCGAGCTCGGAATCGACCTGATGGAAGAGGGACCCAAGCCGCTGACCGCACACCTGTTTTTTAGTCATATGCACTGGGATCACATTCAGGGTTTTCCGTTCTTCACGCCGGTGTACGTGCCCAACAACCATTTCACCATCTGGGGGCCGCGCACGGGCGACCGTCGTTTCGCGCGCTTGCTGGGTGGCCAGATGCGCTCCAGCTACTTTCCGGTGGATTTTCACGACCTCGGCGGTACGATCTCGGCCGATGACCTCGGCGACGGAGAACGGGTCATCGATGGCGTGCGGGTGCGCGTCTTCCATCAACACCATCCGGGTGTCAGTTTTGCCTACAGATTCGAAAAGAACGGCGTGTCGGTGGTCTACGCGACCGACAGCGAAATCGACCTCGACCTCGACGACCCGGAGCTGCCCTTGCGTGACCCAGGCGCATTGCGTGGGGTCCCACAGGACCTCGTAGCGTTCTGCCGCGGAGCCAACTTGCTCATCGCGGACGGCCAATACACGGATGAGGAATACCCGAAGGTGGTGGGGTGGGGGCATGCCCGCGCAACGACGATTGTCGACCTTGCCGTGTTAGCCGAAGTCGAACAGTTGGCCGTCTTTCACCATGACCCCATGCATACCGATGAAGAAATCTCCGATCTCATCGGCCACTGTCAGCAGCGCGCCGCTTCTCATGGCAGTGACGTCACCGTCTTCGGTGCCCGTGAGGGTTTTGAGCTGCGACTCGACCGGCCACCGGGTCGCCGGCAGACCCAATACTGAAGTCAGACGCCTAGAAACCAGCGCCGGGCTGAGCCAGATAGGCCTCTTCGGCTTCGGTGTTGTCTCGTTGCAAGATGGCGTTGCGATGCGGATAGCGACCAAATTCCGCAATGACCTCATGATGCTTGTGGGCATAGGTGACGAAGCTCTTAATGACAGCTAGGTCCGTGCGTTCGGTCAGGGCGGTGAGGGATGCGACCGCGCGCTCCTGCCACGCCATAGACTCACCATGCTCGAACGGCATGTACACAAACGCTGCCTCAATGGGCGCCAAAGCGGCATCGTGCCCCAACTCAACCCCGGCCAGCGCCAACGCGCGTGCCTGCTCGTCTTGGGCAAAAGCCGCTGGCGTGTCGCGGTACATGTTGCGACTGAATTGGTCGAGCAGGATGATCAGCGCCAGCCGCCCGCGCGGCGTCTCAGCCCAGCTGTCCAGCTCGCCCCGCGTCGCCCGTTGCAGGGCTCCCTCAAACCGGGTGCGAATCAAGGCGTCGAGTTCCGGATCTTTCTTGAACCAAATCTGAAACTGGGACTCAACCGGCGTGCCCGGCTCCCCGAACCAGAACGCCAATACATCCTCTGCCGTCACATGCTGCTCGGTCGTTGCCATGGTGTCGGGCTCTCCTATTTCAAACGTCAACTCGGGCAGGCCGTCGATTCGCGCGCGCACCGTCTGCCCTGGCGACAGGGGCCCAACGCCGGCCGGCGTACCCGTGAGGATGACATCCCCTGGCGCCAAGCGCACCTGCTGCGAAAGGGCCGCAATCACGGCCGCCTGGGGCGCAATCATCTGGGCTAGGCGACCGCGTTGCATCTGCACGCCATCCACCCAGAGGGCCAATTCAGCGTCTGCAGGCAGAGGCTCATCCACCAAGGCAACCTCGCCGCAGGGCGCCGAAAAATCGAAACCTTTCGCCAACGCCCAGGGGCGGCCCTGCTGCTTCGCCAAGGCCTGCACATCACGCCGCGTCAGGTCGACGGCCACACCCGCGGCGATGATGCACTGCGCCGCAGCGTCGACGGTCAAATTGTGGCCACCGCGCCCCAAAACTAGGAGTAACTCCACCTCGTGGTGCAGCTCACAAGTCTGGGGTGGCATCGGGATGCGCACCGGATTGGCCACCAGCGCATGGGCTGGCTTGGCGAAGAAGAACGGCGGCTGCGGCTCGCCCTGTGCGCCCATCTCGACAGCGTGGGCGTGGTAGTTGCGACCGACACACCAGATGCGACGGACGGGCAGCGTCAGCGCGCTACCGGCGACCGAAATTCGCGGGCAACGAGGCGCCGGATACAGGTCGTGCTTCAAGCCTGGCGCCTACGCCAAACCAGCGCACCTGCGAGTAGGAGGAGCAATCCAAACCCAAGGGTCGAAGGTGTACTGGACTGGGCGGAGCACCCGCCGCTGCTGCCACCGCTGCTGCCACCACCGTCACCCGGTCCGGGCAACGGGCTCACCACTTCCTTCGTCGGATCCCAGCTAATCTCCGGCAAAGACGCGATAAACTCAGGGGTTAAGCTGACTTTCCCCACCTCGGCCGTGTTCAACATCGCATCGACTTTGTCCGCGACACGAGGGTCAATTTTCAGCGGCTGGCCGGATTCATCGAGCACTTCCACGCTCAGCGCCGGCTGCCCGCCCGCCTTGACCAGAGCGGCGTCGCCCTTGCCAAACACCACGCCCTGCGGACCGAAGCCACAGTCGGAGTAGGTCTTGGGCAGGTCCACCACCACGCTGTTGCCATTGGCGAACGTCAGCTTGGCCTGGCTCGCCTGGGTGCTGCCGGTCTTGCAGATAGGCTCGGCGGTCGCCTGATGCTGGTTGTCGACATCGGGCAGGGTCGGGTTGAAGGCGAAGATTGGATCCTTGTCCATCTCGTCAGCCGACATCGTGGTGTACAGCCGCGTGAGGTAGGGGAGCTTGTCCATTTTGGTCTGCACATCGGCGAGCGGCTTGACCACCTTTTCTTGCAGGTCCTTGGCGAAGGCCACTGGGTCGAATCCCTGGGCAATCACCGCCTCCCGGTACGTCGCGCAGGTGCTACCAGCCTTTGCCTCCACGTTCTGCAGGCAGTTGTAGAAGGCGTTGTCCTCGATCTTGGCGAACGCTGCGGGTTTTGGAATGTACTTGCGAATCAGCCCCTGCATCTGAGCGTTTCGCGGCAGCCCCTGACCCAGCATCGCATTGAGAAACGCGCCCGGATCCTTGAGGACCTCGAGCTTTTTCGTGTCCCACTTCGGATTGAAAAACTTGGTCGGGAATTGGCTCATGGGCTTGGCGTATTCGGTGGTAAATGCGTGACCAGAGGCCTGGTCGACCGCCTTACTCACCACGCTCTTGTAGTTCGTGCCCGGCTTGATCCAGTCGATGGTCGCCTCGTTCAGCGTCACATGCAGGAAGTTCTTCGGGATCGCCCGGCTCTGCCCCAACGTCCACGTCACGATGGGCATATCGGGCTGCACGGCGAGCTTGGTCAGGCGAATCGGCAGGCACGGTGCCACCTCATCCATGGTCACCACGATGGGCGTAATATCACCGGCGCTCTGGTCTTTTTGCAGTTGCAGGGCCAAGAACACGTACTTCTGCTTGGCGTACACATCGACGAGGCCGACGGTTTCGGTGGGCTGGTTGTAGCCATGGGTGTTGAGCCACTCGACCAGCTCCGCTCCGCTGTCCCCCTGAATCACCACGGTTTTGTAGGGACCGACGATCTCGTCCTTCAAGACCTTGACCCCGCCCTCGGATCCGCCGTTTCCGCCGCCCGTCGAGCCGCCCGCGGCAGCGTCCATCATGCAAACGGAGTAGCCATTGCAGCCCTTCTTGTTCTGCCACTTCAAGTTGAAGCGCGGCTGCGTCGCCTGCTCTAAGGTCGTGAAGACGCTGTCGGAGCCGACGCCGATATCCGGCACCTTCAGCAGCGGCAACACCCAAGAGAACTTGTCATCGTCGCCGGTGTAGCTGATCTGAATGTGGGCGGTCACTTTCGAGCCGTCCTTGATGTAGAGCACGCGCTCCGCAGACTGATCCACCGGTTGGGTGAAACAGAAGAAGCCGCCGCACGCCATGGCAGGCGTTGCCCCCAAGACAAGGGTGGTCGCACAGACGGCCAACGCGGCGGTCCAGCGCACGTTGAGTGGGGATGGAAATTGGGGTTGCGCGCTCATGGTTGCCTCCGCGGTTCACCTGCGTTCTACACCCTGCGGGGGCAAGATAGACATCCGACAGCGCGCTTTCAAGGCGATTTTACGGGACTTTATGTAGATTTTCGGCTTTGAGTCACGCGAACACAGCGCCGGTGAGGTCAATAGGAGAAGCCCGATCCACCGATGAACTCTCGCAGCAGGGACGTGGTCGGCACATGATCCGGATAAATCGTCACCCACGCATCGAGCAGATCGAGCAACCGCTCGGCAGTTGCCTGGGCGGGATCCGCTGGCGGCACCTCCAGAAGATAGCGTTCAGCGAAGACCTTCAGCACCGAAATCTCATAGACCAGGGACGTATCGAAGACCGCGTCGGCGTGATCCTGATAGGGGAAGATGTGCAAGCGTTCGCCCCGACGCACATTCGGCCAACGGCGAATCGTCTCCGCTGCACTCAGCGAGCGCCCATGCCTGTCCCGCACGATCCGTCGCAGCAAGCGCAGGTCACTGGCGTGAACCTGGGTCAACCGGTCGATGGGCAACTGAATCAGCGGACAGACAAAGATACGAAACACCCGCTCCTCGGGCAGCGCGTCGGCTAGGCGCGGGTTGAGACCGTGGATCCCCTCCACGAGCAGCAGGTCCTCAGGAAAGAGCTGCATCAACTCGCCGCCATCAGGTGAACTAGTGCCTGTACGAAAATCATAACGCGCTGTGCGAACGGGCTTTCCCTCTACCAACGCCGCGAGATGCTCCTGCAGCAAGTCGAGTTGCAAAGCCTCGATGGACTCGAAGTCGTACTCCCCATCGGGCCCAATAGGCGTGTGAACCCGGTCGACATAGTAGTCGTCCAGCCCCAACGCCACCGGCTGCATACCGTTGACCTGCAGCTGTACACTCAGCCGCCGGATGAACGTCGACTTCCCAGAGGACGACGGCCCGGCGATGCTGATCAGCCGAATCTCGTCCCGCCGAGCGGCGATGGCATCCGCGATGTGACAGATGCGCTTTTCGTGGAACCCCTCGGCCACTCGAATCAGCGGCTCCACCGCGCCGTCGATACACGCCCGGTTGAAATCCCCCACCGAGTGCATCTGCAGGGTGCGCAACCAGCGCTGTTGCGACAGGGTCATCTGCATGACCTGCTTGCTCACCCGGCGAGCCAAATCCGACGCTGGTCGACAATCTTGCAGCGCCTGCCGTTCGGAGGCGCCTGCGTTGGGCGGCACCTCGCGCCTGTGCCCCTTCACGCCGTAAACCAAGAGCAGGCCGTCGCCGTCGGCAACCACCTCAAATCCAGATAGCCTCCCCGTACTCGGCAGCAGCGGTCCCGTCTCCAGCGCAAACACCTCGCCGTAGGCCAACACCGCTACGGTGCGATTGCGGGTCGTCTCCAGCAGACGGACTGTCTCGATAGCACCCTCGCGCTCAAAATAGTCGACCGCCTCCAGCACCCCCAGGCGCTCACGAATCAGCGGTACGTCGCGCTCGACGAGTTCAGTCAAGGACTGCTGCAGCTCGGCCGCGGTCACCGCCATGGTCACCAGCGGCGAAATAGGCTGGTTGGGCGTCGTCACTGCATACGGACTTTCGAAGTGCCCATACGGCCTCTTTGCAGCATCCGGACGATGAAATGTCGCGCTCGTATGTTGTTCTGTCGCGTCCCTTGGCTCCCCATTTCCTGAAAAACCATTGTCTGGAGCACCACCGTCGGGATTCAACAGCGTCAATCGCCGGGAAAACCCCAAAGATGGGCCCAAGGACAACCGCAGACCGATACGCCGAGCGGCCTCGAGCGTCGCCAGGCCGAGGCTCTGACGAAAGATCCGCTGGCCTTCCCAATGCGCTGTCGTCAGCGGCGAGACCCGGCAGGAGCCCACCAGCGGACTACCCAGAGCGCGAGCGCGCCCATCGACCAACGCAGCGACGACCGGCACACCGTCGACGTGCGTGGGCAACAGCTCATCGGCCACCGTCCCCGTGGGTACTACGTGCGGCACCCCGTCCACGTTGACGTCTAGCTCTACGCGCCGGGGCAGCGCGCGCTCTTGCAGGAGTAGGCTTACCGTCTCATTCATCCGCGACAGGTGAGACGACACGCTGCTGACAACCTCGCGCAGCAGCTGCACAGCGAGTTGCGGCCGTTCACGCGTCAACTCCGCCAGTCCGTCATCGTCAAGCGACAACAGCAGACAGTCCTCGTCGGCGATCACGCTCGCGGTCCGGCGCCCGCCAACGACGAGCGCCACCTCGCCAAAGTGCTGACCACGACGCAACGTGCCCAACGCCACGCCCCGGTGCATCACCGAGACGCTCCCCACTGCGACGACGTACATCGCGTCACCGCGGTCCCCCTCACGTACGACGTGTGCGCCCTTGCGGACCGACACCGTACGCATCACAGCGCCCAACGCGCGGCGGTCTTCATCACTCAGTCCCATCAGCGGCGGAACAGCGCCCAACACCTCGAGACGCTGCGCGCTAGTGAAGTCGAAACTCGGCGTCGGGGACTGATTCATACGCTCAAGTTAGCCAGAAGGCGGAGCGGGTGCAAAATCCTAGGCGTCGATTCTCGAAGCTGGGCAGGTACGGTTGAAGAGCCCGTGGCAAGTTCTCAAATGATGACGGATGACGCGCGGCAGGTGACCATGACAGCAACCCACAGCCGGCGACCATTGCACGCAAGCGTCCGCCACCCGACAAAGCGACCAGGAGACACCATGACCACCCATTCGCTCGCGCCCGTTGTCCTCGTCCTGACCCTCTGCAGCTTTGCGGGGTGCGAGAAGAAGCCGTGCGCGCGGGATTGTGAGTGGTCTGGGCTGTGCACGCCCAAAGCGGAGAGCTGTATCGCCGCAACAAGCGCCGACTGTCACCCATCCAAGGCCTGCAGATTCTACGGCAAGTGCTCTGCAAAGGCGGGCAAATGTGAGCGCCTGTCCGCGGCCGATTGCAAGATGAGCAACAAGTGCCTATGGGCTGGTGAATGCGGCTTCAAGGACGGAAAGTGTACCGCAGTTAGCGCCGACGATTGTCAGCGCTCCAAGTACTGCAAAGACCAGCGCATGTGCCGCTTGAAACGCAAATACGGCGGGTTCGCTGCTTGTGTGAAGTAGTCGCCAACGTCACCTGAGTCGTGAGCCGATGCGGCGTCACAGGCCCTGAATTCACTGGGGTTCAGCGCCAAATCAGCACCGTTCCAGCGCTACTTGATGACGCTGCGCAGCCAAGCTAGGAAGCCAAACCGGCCGTTCTTTTTGGTGCCAGTGGCTACGCCTGCGTTCGACTCACCGCCAAGACGCATCCGCACCTTCTTCTTGCCGCTCTCGCCAATCTGCGCGCCTGAAGAGAACGAAAAGCGTGCACCTTTGGCGCTGCAGCCGTCGTCGGTCTTGCCGTTGCAGTTGTCGTC
>JAGSHB010000114.1 GCA_023954815.1 Myxococcales bacterium
CGATGAGGCGTCGCAAATACGGCGCCAAGGTCGGCGCGGCTCACCCCACGCGGCCACGGTCCCGCTCGGGAGAGCGCACCGGCATGCAGCATCGCAACATCGGCGGCCGCGTCCCGCCGCATCACACCGAGAGCGAGGTGAATCAAGGCGGCGCGTGTGAGGGCTGTCCCGTCTTGATTTGCTATCAACGGCGTTCCCCAGTCACGACAATACGTCTCCCTCAGTCGCGCCATCGCTGCGGCTGTCACGGGGTCTCTCGGAGTGCTCGCCGTGGGCAGCCTGCCTCGCACGGAGGCGACGACCCTGGCGCGACCACCCGCCTGCCCCCGGACGCGCAACGCCACCTCGTTGAGGGCCCCGGGAGCGATGGCCACAATATGAACGGCCGTGCTGCCATGACCGACCCGGATGACCCGATCACTGTCACGCGCGGCGCCAAGACCGTCCGTCAGGATGACGTGTACGTCGCCACGAAGCCCCTCGGCCAGTTTCATCAACTTCCGCTCGGAATGACGGCGCCGCCCTTGGTGGACCATGGCAACCACCACGGCCACACCCGAGTTACGAAGCTTTCTCGCTTGTTGGCGCGCGACCTGAACGGCGGGGGCCATCCCAGTACCCACCAGGAACGCCGGCTCCACATGAACCGCCAAATCATCGGTCACCAGGGAGATGACGCCGACTCGCCCACCCCCGACCTCGGCGGGCCCCATGTGCTGTCGTGCAACCGTCGCGCACAGACCAGCGCGCTGATGGCGACACGTGAGATTGCTCGCAACCACCGCGATGCCATGGGCCTCCATCGCCTGTGCCCAACGAAGCAAGGATGTCGGCCGCTGTGCGAGTTCACCAGCTGCAAGACCGGCCACCGTTGGATTGAGCGTGCTCAGCAGTTGCGCGAGCGCGTGAGGCGACCGCTGCGCGACGTAGCGACCATCCACGCCATGGCCCAGCATTCCCCCGAACAGGACTGTGGCATCTGCCGGGGCGCGGGAGAGTTGCGCTAGGCGAGCCAGATCGTGTTGAGGCGGTGCGGGTTCGCGACAGTCGCCGAGACCGAGTTGGCCCGCCAGCGCGCCGACGACGTGCAGCTTGATTGTGCGACTGTGCGGCTGAGGAGTCGCGGCGAAGCACATCACTGCGGCGCAGAGGACGCCCACGAACCCTAGTACACCCGCTAGGAACGCGCCTGGGCGCCGGGCCTCAAATCGGCCCGCAGCAACACCTGCGACGCTGGCCAGTCCTGGGAGCATGAGCGCGCCTCCCGATGCATGCAGCCGAGACAACTACGACGCCCCGATGGGTCGTGTGCCCTCAGTGTCATGATAGGACTCCTGCCGACAATCTCCGTTCGCGGTGCCAGATTCACCTGTTTGGGTGCCTTGCTTCGGGCGCCCTCGCTCCTATCTTGTTTGTGCAAGGAGACGAGTTCTCCTGGCCGCGCCAGCGAGGCGCTGGCGTGTTCGCGGTGGCGAGTGCGGCAGCGCGGCTCCACCGCAAAAAAGGGGGAGCCATGAAGTACTTCAGAACATTGTTGATGCTTGTGTTGGCGGTGCTGATCGGCCTGCCTGCACTCGCAATCGCCCGTACACCAAAGGCTCGTCGGGGCACGAGGCGGCCTCCGGCGACGTCGCGCACGGTCCCGAAAGTGGAGCATCGGGCACGCAAACCCGGCGAAAAGGGGCCGGTGGACAAGCGTGTGCCGCCAGCGGTGAACATCAGGAAGGAGGTCGAGCGGAAGAAAAATGACCGCACAGCAAAGGCGCGTGCCGAGAAGAAGGCGGATGGTGTGGACCGCAAGGGGCTGGAACGTCAGCCGCCTGACGTCGTCGTGCCGCCGCGTCCTGCTGACGGCAAATTGAAGCGCGACGCGCGTGAGAGCCCGCCGCGTAAATTGAAGCGTCGTTAGCAACAAGCGCGAACGAAGGCCGGCGATGTGCCTGATGCATTCGGCAGTCTGAGTCGTGTCGCAGACGCATGAGCGCCCGACCCTTGTTGGTTGGGCGTTTGTGCATGGAGTCTATCCGCCGTCCGCTCCCGACGTACCACGCGGAACCGAATTTCAGCCCATTTCCAACGGCAAAATGCCCGCAAAGGCCCCTGGGAGGCCGCTACGCCGGTCGTGACATCGAGCAGGCATATGAGTGGGTACCCAGCCTCATCGGCCGTCCTAGGGCGTCCGGGACGAATGCGCCTCGCCGCGAGTAGGCACCGGTACCCGCACCTACAGTACTTACGGCGCCTTCACGACCGCCATCGGCGACCCGAGCTGGCCGCGGTGTAGCACCATCCGCCAATCGACCCCGACCGTCTCGCCGTCTTTGAGCTCCGTCCAGATGTTCTCACCCTGCAGCGCCTCGCTGGAGACGATGAGATGGTTCACATGACCATCGGCGGTCTCGGCCTCGCAGGCATCGGTCAGAAACGGGCAGGTATCCCGATCGGCGCACTTCGTCTTGTAGGTCGAAAACCGCAGGGGCTTGCCGCCGCACGTCGCCACCATCGTGTTGCCATCGGTGACCACCATGGTCAGCAGCGCGCGCTCGGCATCATCACCAGCTTCGGGCCCCGGATCGCAGACCTCACGCACGAGCGCCAACGCCTCGCTGAGCGCCTCGCTCACGTCGGAGATCGCTGTGCCCCGCCGGTGCAGGTCCACGCGCCGGGCCAGCGAGGTGAGGAACAGATAGAAGATGACCTCCGAATCCGTGTCCCCGAGGATGAAGCGACGCAGATTCGGTGCGACGTGGGTGCACAGGGCATCTCGGCAGTTGGGCCAGTCGATGATCTTGCCGTTGTGACCGAAAACCCACCTGCCATATTGAAAGGGATGGGCGTTGAGGATGTTGACGTCACCCGCAGTGGCCAGGCGGAGGTGCGCGAGGACCGTCTCAGACGCCACCACGCCGCTCACGCGGGTGAAGATCTGATCCTCGACCGCTGGGCTCGTCCCCTTGATGAGGTGCGGCGAGTCGGCAACGTAGTACGCCACACCCCAGCCGTCGCGATGGGACTCGCTTTGCACCGCCAGCGCATTGTCTGCCGCGACGAGGCTGCGATGCACCTGGCTCTGGATAACCGAGCGAAACCCAAACAATCGACACATATGCCCTCCTACCCCCTGTGGGTACCCCTTCCTACCCGGCACGTAAACCTGCACTTGCATCTTTCGCCCTAGCGCCCATGTTGTGTAAGACGATGTGGGCTGGGGCCCCGCAGTGCACCGACAGCCCAAGCCCCGCGGAGCGGCAATGCGACTGCTAACTTGGAATATTCACAAGGGGATCGGTGGGCGCGATCGGCGCTATCGCCTCGAGCGCATCGTCGACGTCATCACGGAGCAGGCGCCCGACGTCCTCTGTTTGCAGGAAGTGGACAGTGGGGTGCCCCGCTCCAGCTTGGACCATCAACCCGAGGTGCTCGCTGAACGTCTGCAGATGCCCTACAGCGTCTACCAGCGCAACGTGGATGTGCGGGAGGGCGGCTACGGCAACCTGATTCTCTCCAGGTTTCCACTGACCTGGCAGCACGATATGAGCCTGCGTCTGAAGTGGCGCAAGCCGCGGGGCGCGCAGTTTTGTGTGGTGCAGGCGCCCGGTGGTGAGGTGCTCGTGGTGAATTGGCACCTGGGTCTGGCGGAGGCGGAGCGGCAATGGCAGGTCAAGACCCTGCTGGAGAGCGAACCCTTGAGCGCCTACGCGCATCTGCCAACCATCATCGCTGGCGATACCAATGACTGGCGTGACCAGCTGCAACAAGCCCGGTTCGCACCCGCGGGCTTTACCTGTGCGACATCTCCGGCCAAAGATTTTCGTTCGTTTCCCGCCTACTTGCCGCTCGGCGCCCTCGACAAAGCCTTCATTCGCGGCGAGCTAACCGTTGTTGCGGCCCAGGTGATCAAGAACCTCCTGACCCGCGACGCTTCGGACCACCTACCGCTGGTGCTTGAGATGGCCGTCAACGGTCGATCGCCGGCCAAATAACAACCCGCTGGCTGCCCTTGTGCGGTCTGCAGGCGCCTCCTATCGTATCGCCATGCGCCAACTAGCCCAACGCCACGCCCTGCCGGTTCTTGCGCTGTTGGGCGTGGTCTTCGCGCTCTATGGCCGCACGGCTGAGTTTCACTTTGTCGATTGGGATGACCGGCACCACGTCTACGCTAATCCCGCGGTGGTTGCCCCTGACACGGCGAGCGTCGCAGACCGTTGGCTGGGCCGGAATATTGGCTACCCCCTCCCGATCACGTTGGCGACCTGGCGGCTCGATCAGGCCCTTCATGGCCCCGACGGCGTGGGCACGGCAAAGGCGGTCGACGGGGTCGGCTATCACAAGAGTCAACTGCTGATCATTGTCTTGTTCGCGGGCGTTCTCTACCTGCTGGCGTGGCTGGGAACGGCCTCTCCATGGGCGGCGGCACTGTTTGGGGCCGTGATCTTGGCCCACCCGGTGGTGGCGGAACCGCTGAGTTGGGTGACGGGGCGGAAAGACCTGCTCATGGCGCTGTTTACCGCCCTGACCCTCATGCTGCTGTGGCGCGCTGGGAGCCATGAACCAGCCGCCAAGCCAGGGAAAAATCGCGTTCATTTGTGGTTTTGGGCTGGCGTCTGTGCCTCCCTCGCCATGTTGAGCAAGCCTACTGGCATCGCATTGGCGCCGTTTTTCGTATGGACGGTCACGCTCGGAACCCACCATCGCCCAAACGCCGAGGAACGGTCTCCCACCATCGCGATTGGGTTGTGGCTGTGCGCGCTCGCTGCCGGGATCGTGGTTGTTGGATCCCTTTGGCACGCGGAGCTGGGTGGCGTCGGCGGGAAGCAGGGGGCGCCGCTCAACCGCGTACTGCACGCGACCGGCTGGCATCTGCGGATGCTGGCGGCGCCATCGTGGCTAAGGGCCAAGTACATCGTGGCCACCCCAGCAGACATCGGACTGGGCGAGATGCTCACTGGTGCGGCTGGTCTGGGCTTCGTGACGGTCAGCATCGTTTGGCGCCGCCAGCCCGTAGGTTGGGCGGCCGCGTTGGCGCTGTTGGCTTGGTTACCCGTGAGCAACATCGTGCCCCTGCGCCGCCACATCGCCGACTCCTACGTGCTTGTGCCATGGATTGTGCTCGCCTGGGGCGCGTTGATGACAGCTTGGCGAGTCGAGCGTGCGCGCCGCATCGTGCTGCTGGTCGCCGGAGGGTTGGTGCTCTTGCTCGGAGGTCGAGCGGTCGACCAAATCGAAACTTGGCGCGACTCGGTACACCTGTGGAAGCAGACGTTGCGCCACGAACCAAACAGCCCTCAAGTCTGCAGAATGGCAGGACACGGTCAGTATTTTGAAAACCAGAAGGTCGCTGCGATGCGCACTTGGCACGCCTGTGCCGAGCGCTACGGGCCGGCCCTTTTTGCCAACAACTTGGCAGCAACGGCGCTCCAGGTGGGTGACCGGGCAGCCGCCGAGAGATGGGCGAAATGGATCCTCGAACGACGGCCTGGAGACCCGCGCGCCTTGCGCTACCTCCACGCGGCACGTAATCAACCATCCCCTAGCAGCGGGCGGCGCAATTGAACTACTGTCGCAACACGCTGCTAGTTTTCTTCATTATTGGGGGCCTACGAGCACCCCCAGTCGCGGCGAGCCGCGACTTCCCCATCCCAGCAGACTGGGCCTCAAAGGAGTCCTTCTCCGAGAGAACGAGAACAAGCGCAGTCTGCTAGCGGACGGTAGGAGCACATGGGAATTACGATGGAGCGAATGAATCGAGAGCAGCTGCAGGGTTTTGAGCGCGTCGCCGTGCCCACATTGGAAGCCCTTCACGGCCATGACGGTGTTCGGCGGGCGGTTCACACCGTCATAGGCGGCTTCAACGCGACCTGGATTCAGGCGGTCACCCAGCGGTTGTGGCGAATATACGACTTTGAACACGTCGAGCAGCTTCGGGCGCCTCGTGGTATTATCGTTGTAACCAACCACCGGTCTTTCTTCGATATGTACCTCTTCGGCACGCCTTTGGACCGTCGCACGTCGCTTTACAAGCGCATCTGTTTCCCGGTTCGTTCCGACTTCTTCTACACGTCTGCGACGGGCATGCTGCTGAACATCGCCGTATCGGGTGGATCCATGTGGCCGCCGGTCTTTCGCTCACGCCAGCGGGCCCACCTCAACCGCGTGGCGTGGTCGCAGCTAGCTGAGGTGATGGTTGAGGGGTCCGCGGTAGGCATTCACCCCGAAGGCAAGCGCAATCCGTCGCCAGATCCCTACACTTTCTTGCCGGTCAAGGCCGGCCTCGGCCATCTCATCGCTGAGTGCCCGCCGGAGACTATGGTGGTGCCGGGTTTCGTGGCTGGCGTGGGCAACGACTGGCGGAGACTGGTCACGCGCGGCTGGCGCCCTGAAGACGAACGCGGCGAGCCGATCCGCATGTGGTACGGAAAACCTGTCTCTTGCGGCGACCTGCAGGCATTGAACCTGAGCGCCCTCGCAACGACCGAGCGGGTGTTCGACGAGGTACGCAAGCTCGGAGAGAAAGACAGAGCCGAGCGCGATGCGGGTGCTTGGTGATCGCGCCAGCACACAACGCCCCTCGCCAGCAGCACACAATCTCAATTGTTGGAGTGCTGCTGACGACCGTTCTGTTGGTGACACCTGGGGTCGTACGTGCCAATCCTGCGCAGGCCAAGTCCGTCGTCGTGCTTCCGGCTGACGCCACCCAAACCGCACTCACCGCGCCCAAACAACAGCCCGCCAACCGCCCATCGAGTTGGCGCGGGATGCGGATGATCGGAGCCGTCGCCGGCGTGCACGTGGGGTTTGCTGTCTGGACCTACTTCGCGTGGTACGCAGGCCAAGTGCAGTCGGACACCTTTCTCATTCGTGACGAGGGCTGGTTTGGCCCAGAAACCTACGCAGGCGGCGCCGACAAGCTCGGCCACGGGTTTTCAAACTACGCGCTGACTCGCGGCACGGCCCAGCTTTTTGAGTCGGCCGGCGTCAGTCGCACACCACGACTCATCCTCGCCAACGTGATGACCATGGCGTCGTTTCTCATCGTCGAAATGAAAGATGGCTACCACCACGGGTTCGGTTTTTCGTGGGGCGACATGATCGCAAACTTCACCGGCAACGCCCTGGGGACGGCCATGGAGCTCTGGCCAGCGCTCGATCGCGCTATCGATATCCGGCTGCGCTACGTGCCATCGGACGATTTTGTGAGCCGCGTCGCAGGCAACGCCGCGAACTTCGGCGAGGACTACAGCGGCATGTTGTTCGCCGTGTACCTCAAGGGCAGCGCTATCGATTGGCGTTTCACGGGAAGGGCGGAACTGGGCGGCATCCTGCGCTACGTCAACGTGGGTATCGGGTATCGTGCGCTCGGCTTCAAACCGATCCGCCGGCGGCTGCGTGTCCAGGCCCTGTCGCTCAGAATTGCGTTGGACCTGCAGGCGGTCCTTGAGGATTACGTCTTCGGTGGGCGCAACTCAGCACCGCACAGGTTCGTGCACTTCGCCTCCGAGATATTGACCCTACCCATGACAAGCAAAGGCGTTCATTTGTTTGAGATTCGCCGCAACTCGGAACCATAGGTCGCGAACCATGACGCGCATGTCTCGCCCTAGTGTCGCATCGCGGTGGCCCTGGAGGCTCCTGCTGCTGAGTCTTGTCGCGACTTTGGCAGGGTGTGGCGCCCAGCGCGGCGGCCTGCGACCAGCCCGTCTCGGCGCCAACCATCTGCGGGTCGTGACCCTCAATGTGGCCCGAGATTTGGGGCTCAACGAGGATGACGAACCGGCGATGGTGGTCGGCACGCCCGCCAACCTGCTCGCAGACCGAGACCTACGCGGCGCCCACGTCGTCGCCTTGCAGGAGGTGTGCGGAATCGGCGTCAAGAACCCTGCGTCCCGTTGGCTTTGGCAGCTCGGCGAGCGCCTGCAGGGGAGCCCGTGGCAGGCGGTTTTTGTGCGCAACGACCCCAAGCATCGCGGCGCATGTGGTGAGGGCCAACTCATCGCCGTACGCGGTCACGTGCTGCGATCCGGCACCCTCACCCTGCCCCATGCGCGATCGCCCGCCCGCACTGTGCTCTGGGTCGAGTTTATGCACCATGGCGTCCGTATCCGGTTGTGGAACCTGCATCTCAACGGGCGGGCGAACTTTGGCAAGGCCGATGTCTGGCGGGCGAAACAGCTCGCTCCGGTCCTGGCTCAGGTGGTCGCCTACCGGCGCGCTCATCCCTCGGGAGTCGCCCTTGTGGTGGGGGATCTCAACATTCGGAGAGTCAGTGAGCTAGGGGTGATGCGCCTGCGGCAACACATGACCAGCGCGGTGCCCCAGACGACAGAAAACGAGCTCTCGACCCACATCCTCGGCTGGCCCCTCGACTGGATTTGGGTGGCTGGCAGCCGTGTCGCGAGCTGGGCTGTGGTGCCGCTGGGCGGGTCTGACCACCATGCCGTTGCGGCGACGTTAGCGCTTCCAACGGCGGTGACCGTGGACAATCTGAATCGCGATTGATACCGCGACCGGCACACGACCCGAACGCCACATCGCCACGCGCCAATTTGCGTTAGAGTCAGGCCATGAACAGTTGCGCTCGCCTTTCGATTCAGCCTCCAGTCGCCAAGTCTGCGTATCCGCGGCGTAGGGCAACGTGGCTGCCACTTCTTTGCATGTTGGCGCTCGTTTGTGGCGCGTGCGGTACCGCTGAGGACGCATCCCAGGACGCGGACGGCTCGGCTTTGGTTGACTCGAGCGCAACGCTAGATGTGACCCACGACAGCGCAGCCGAGCCGGATACGCCTGACACCTATACGCCTGACACCTTCGTGCCCACGCCTCCCAAGGCAGGATCGGTGCGGCTCACGTTCAACGACCTCCCAACCCATTGGCTCGCCGGCCCTGAAGCGCTTTGGGCGGGAAAATGGCAGCCGTTCTTCTGGGCGGTACCACCAGATGGCTGGACCATTGAGGTGCACGTCGATCACGACGGCGACTGGCAACCGAGCGAAGTGCCCACGGTGCAATGGGCCACAACCGCGGATATGGAATCCATCGCATCATCGGCCCATACACCCGAGGATTGGACCAGCACCGACACAGGGCATACCTGGCGCACACGGATTACGTCGTCGAAGCTGACGCCCGGCGCGCTGGTGCTGGGTGCAGCCGTGCAAGGCGTGGCCGCTGTGCCGGTGAACCTGTCGGTCGCTGCGCTAGCGAGCAACGTGGATCCTTTCGAGACCGTCGACTCGTGGTTGCTCACCACGTCGCGGGATCTGGTCGGTATCTCCGTGAAGAAGAAAGACGATGGCAGCGTCGCCGTGTGGACGCCTGAGCCGTGGAAACCCAATGGCACCAGCGACCTGCAGGATGCCCTTGGGGCGCTTGGCTTCATGGGCGGTGGCAAAGCCTGGACCCAGGCGCTGTTGGCCAAACTCAAGCGAGACGTCAGCGCTCATCTGCGCGCATTTTACCACCTCGACCCAAAGACCGGCGCGGTTGGCCCCGACAGTGTTCGGATTCAGTTTGCCTTCGAGGGCGACAGCGACGTGCCGGCAGACCTAAGCGGTTGGTCGAAGATGGCCATCGGAGGCGAGGACCCGACGTACGACTTCACGGTGCCAGATGCGAAGTTCCTCTTTGGTCAGGCGACGGTGGATCCCTGGAACCAGAAGGCCAACAACAACACCGGTAAGACCCGCGGGGTGTTCACGACCAGCTTCACGCGCTTCGTGCTGGGCAATCCGGTGCTCGTCGCGCTGGTGAAGGACATCGCGCCGGTCCTGGGCGGCACCCCCTACGGTGCCAACGCTGACGAGCTGGCTTGGCTAGCTGAAGGCTGGGACCCCAAGTCGCTGCCCAAAGGCCCCAAGCAAGACCGGGCATTTGTGTTTTCAGCTGTGTGGAAGTTTCTGGTGTTGGCCATCGGCGCGGTGACAGCCCATGAGATCGGCCATAGCCTCGGCCTCGTGATGAAGGGGTTACCGCCCTACGGTCTGCTAGCCGGCGCCACTAAGGGGCCGGGACTGGTCACCGCGGTGGACACCTATCACATCGACACGGCTGGGTTTAACCTCATGCAGCCCGGAAAGAGCTTCTCGGCCAACGACCTGCTGACGAGTCAGGCCAAGTTCAATCCGGCCAACCTCGCGTGGTTGCGCAGGCGGTTGGTGGTGCTGAAGAAGTAGCGCGACCGCCGCACTGAAGCCCGCCCAGGGCCCTCCTTTGCTCGACTGGATAGAGACGTGATGCCTGAACAGATTTGCTGGTTATGTCCGGTTTGCGGCGATCCACTCGCCCAGACACAACGCACGCTTCGCTGCACCAACCGTCATAGCTTCGACCTGGCCAAGGAGGGGTACTGCAACCTGTTGCTCGCTAGCCGCATGCGCAGCAAGAACCCCGGCGATGACAAGGCCATGCTGCGGGCTCGGGCCGGATTTCTGAACGCGGGCCACTACCGACCACTGGCAGACGCCATCGTCGACATCCTCGCCCCACATCTGCCAAGCGGCGCCGCCCTGCTCGATTGCGGCTGTGGCGATGGCTACTACGCGGAGGCAGTGCACCAGGCGCTGGAGCCGACGCTCCGCGGTATCGACATCGCGCGTGAGGGCGTACGCATGGCGGCGCGGCGGTTCAAGCGGATCACGGGCCCTGCGTTTGCCGTGGCGAGCACCTTTGACATGCCCGTGCCCGATGCAGCCTTCGATGCCGCTCTACAAGTGTTCGCGCCGGTGAGTGAGACGGAGCTCATGCGTGTGCTGAAGCCTGACGGGGTCTACTGCGCCGTCTTTCCCGGACAGCAGCACCTCATGGCACTCAAAGAGGTGATGTACGAGCAGACGCGGGGTCACAAGGAGCCTACGCATGCGGAAGGGTTTACACTGCTGGAGGAGCGCCGAGTGACCTTCGAGATGAACCTTCGCCGCAATACCGATATCCAGAACCTGTTGGCGATGACGCCGCTGAACTGGAAGGGCTCCCGGGAAGGCAAGGCGCAGCTGCGTGCGATGAACGCCCTAGATGTTGGGGCGGACTTCGTGGTTCGGCTGTACCGGCGGTAGCGTCCGGCACCGACATTTGAACGTCATCGTAGCGATGCGCTAGAACGCCACGTAGGACCAGCGCTCGACGTACTTTGAGCCGTTGTGGCCGGCCGATGAGTTCCCTGCGGTAAATCCCGTGTAGATCTGCTTGCCGTTGCTGCCCAAGGTCTTCCAAAAGTCCGTCGTCACGGTCAGTGAGGGCGTGGTCGGCTTATTTGTGGATGAACTTGAGATGTAGAAGCTCAACTTCTTGCCGTTGTGGTCGTAGTCCAGCCAGAAGGTCTTACGGGTCTGATTCTGATTCAGTGGCAGCAGGCTCGACTTTGCACCGAGAACCACCCCATCCCCGTAGACGGTCAGCGTCGGCGGTTTGTAGGAGCCACCGCCCTTGAGGCCAGTGATTTGCAAGACCATGGCCGGCTTGAGCTTTGGCGTGTTCTGATCGGCATAGCCGCCCGCCGGCAGCTTGGTACCTGCGGCAGTGGAATGAAAGACGAGGCTATATCCCCGCGTGAAGCCATTGACCGTCGCCTTGACCTGAAAGCTCTTGTCCTTCACGAGCGGCTTAGTGAACCAGAACGAGCCGTTTTGCCAGTCGCCACCGGTCACGACTCGGACCGTGTTGCCCACGTAGGCTGCAACGCCGGTCTTGGCGAGTAAGCTCGTATCGCAGAAATTGACGTAGTTGAACACGTAGTCTTGCGCCTTCGCGTTTGCCTTGGCAGACAGATCAACCGAGGTCGTCGTGCCTTCCACCGTGGCCCGGCCAACGTACGTTGTGCCATCCGTCTTGCCGACCGAAAATACGTTGGTGGCAATCCCGAGCGTATTGGTCAGTGTAGAAGGTGACTGGAAGCTACCGCCATTTGGCGATGACCAAAGGACCTTGGCCTTGTCGAGCACTTTGCCGTTGCCGTCGGTGACCTTCACCGCAAATCTTTGAAACGCCTCTTTGCCAGGCTGGGCCTCCTGCCCCGAACCGCACGTCGCGGCGATTTTGTACGTGATCGTACAATCCTCGTTTATCTCGCCATCACAGTCTTCGTTGCCATTGCCGCACCAATCGGTGCCCTTGGGTAACGTCTGCCCACTACAGACGCCAGGCTTGCCCTGCGCATCACACTGCGTATTGCCCGACTTGCAGTTGCCAACGCCGAGCGTCCCGGAGGGCCCCTCGTAACACGCCACGGTGAATCCAGTAGGTACCGACGTATGCTTGCAGCCTGCTGTTTTGTCACAACTGTCGCTGGTACACGGATTGTCATCGTCGCACGTGACCTGCTTACCGCCGGCGCACTTGCCCGACACGCAGATGGTGCCCGTGACACACTTATCGGCCAAAGTGCAGCTGGTGCCGTTTGACGCGGGGGAATACTCGCATTTGCCCGTCTTCGCATCGCAGCTGCCGGCAGTGCATGGACTCGAATCACTGCAGGTCTTAAGCGTCTCGACCACGCACGCGCCCGCCTTGCAAAGCGCCGTCTTGGCGCAGAGAGAGCCCGACTCACCAACGGGACACGGCAGGCTGCCGACCACCGGCACGAAGGTGCAGCCCGTCTTTGCATCGCACCCATCGACGGTGCAGACCTTGCCATCTTTGCAGACGACCTGCGTCGCCATCTTGCACTCGCCTGCGTCGCACTTTGCCGTCTCGGTGCACTTGCTGCCGTCGTTACAAGCCGCGCCGGTCTTCATTTGGGTAAAGACACACTTGCCAGTCTTTGCGTCACACGCATCCGTCGTGCACGGCTTGCTATCATTGCAGGGCACCGAATCTTTGGCCGCGCAAGCGCCGGATTTACAGGCGGAGGACTTCACGCACTTGTCGGCCAAGCTGCAGACCTTGCCGTCTCCGACATGGGCGGAAACACACGACCCAGTCTTGGAATCGCATCCATTGGTCGTGCACACGTTGCCGTCATCGCACACCTTGGTCGACTGCGCCTCGCAGGCCCCGTTCGCACAAGCTGCTTTGTCTACGCATTTGTTGGCCAACGTGCATAGTGCGCCGTTATCGGCGGTCTTTTCGCCGCACTTGCCCGTCTTCGGATCGCAGACATTGTCCACGCACACCTTGGTGCTGTCCGGGCATGCGACCTTCTTCACCGCAGCACACTGACCGTCGGTACATGCGGCGGTGGTGACGCACTTATCCGCCAAGGCACACGCCGTCCCATTGGCCGCGTTGCTCGTCGTACAGCCCCCCGTCTTTGGGTCGCAGGTGTCTTTGGTGCACACGTCGCCGTCGTCACAGGACAGGGTCGTAGCCACCTTGCACTGCCCGGCCGCACAGAGCGCTGCCTTGGCACACTTATCCGTCGATGCGCACGCTTCGCCATCTTTGACGTTGGTGTGCGCACACTTGCCGGTTTTCGGATCACACGTGTCGGTGGTGCACGGGTTGGCGTCATCGCACACCACCTTGGTCTTCGCAGCGCACGTACCAGCGGAGCACACCGCCGTCTTGACGCATTTGTCGGTCAAAGCGCAGCTCGCCCCATTCGCCGCAGTCTTCACCGTGCACTTGCCTGACTTCGGATCACAGAGGTTGTTGGTGCATGGATTGCCATCATCCTGACAGGTCACGGCCGACCCAGCCTTCTGCACGCAAACAAAGGGCATCTTCGTTGTATTGCAGACCAGCACGCCATTACACGCGTTGCCATCACCAAAGGTCGCATCACAGGACACCTTGGGCTTGTGGGGGCCGCATTGGCAGACGTCCATACCAGGCTCGCACGTCCCCTCCTTGCCGCAGCGGTCGACCACGGTGCAGGCCTGCTTGTCATCGCACATCGTGCCGACCGCGGCGGGAGTCATCGCGCACTTGCCGGTCTTCGGCGCGCACGTGTTGTGGCTGCACGTGGTGTCATTGCCAGAGGGGCACTGCACTACGGTCTTGGGGTTGGTCGCACACTGCTTGGTCGCCAAATTACAGTACAGCGTGCCGTTGCAGAGATTGCCGTCTTCGAACTTGGCGCAGTCGTCATTGCTCTGACAGACGCACGCCTTGGCCACGCCCGACGGCGTGCACACGCCCTTTTGGCAGACATCGCCAGTGGTGCAGGGGTCACCGTCGTCGCAGACCGCGTTTTCAGTGGCTGCCACGGGCGAACACGAGCCAGTTTTGGGATCGCAGGTGTTGACCGCGCACGCCGTATCATCGACAGAGGGACACTGGAGGATCGTGGCCGGGTTCACTTGACAGAGCTTGGTCAACTGATTGCAAAACATGGTGCCGTTGCAGACATTTCCGTCCTCTTTGCTGGCACAATCGGCGTCTGCATTGCACTTGCAGGTGTTGGTCTTCGGCGTGCACTTGCCGCCAGCGCACTGCTCTCCGGTGGTGCAAACATTGCCGTCATCGCAGAGCTTCCCCCCTGCCACAGGCTGGATCTTGCAGGTACCGGTCTTGGGTTGGCAGGTGTTCTTCGCGCAGGTGGTGTTGTCAGCGGTAGCACAGACCACCTTTGTCGCCGGATTTACAACACACTGCCCGGTCGCCAGGTTGCAAAACGGCGTGCCCGTACACAGGTCGCCATCCACATCGACGCAGTCTGCCGTCTTCTTGCATTGGCAGGTGACGACCCCGGGTTTGCACTCACCCGCCGCGCACGTATCGCCCGAGGTACAGGCGTTGCCATCATCGCACTGCGTAGCGTCCGCGACTGGCTGCATCGCACACTTGCCCGTCTTGGTCGCGCACTTGTTTTTGCTGCAAGCCGTATCCTTGGCTTTGGTGCAGTGCACGACCGTCGCTGGGTTGACGGCACACTGGCCGCTCTGTGAATCGCAGTACAGCGTGCCGTTGCAGAGGTTGTCGTCATTTTCGCAATCGGCGTGCGTTTCACAGCCGCACGTCCCAAGCCCCCCGGCGCACTTGCCGGCCAAGCACGCCTCACCAGCCGTGCATTTGTCCCCATCATCACAGGATTCACCGTCTGCGACAGCGCTCTTCTTGCAGAGCCCATCAGCGGGATCACAGGTGTTAGCCTCACAGGCCTCGGTCGACTTCGAGCACGTTTTGGCTGCGGTCTTGCAGTCCCCAAGCTTACAGATACCGGGCAGGCAGGCATTGGCGCCTGTGCAGACCGTCCCGTCCGGAACGCCAGACTTGAAGCAGGTCCCAGCGTCGCAGAGCCATCGCTGGCAGAGCCCCGGCTCGCCGTTCGCGACGCAATCGGTCGCGACCTTGCAGCCGGTCGCCGTCGCGTCCTCCGTCACAGCAGCGTCCACCACCGCATCCTTTGGATCGTCGAGGGTCTCGCCAGTGGGACCGCAGGCGATCATCCCGATGGCGAACATGCACGCGAATACCGCAACCGGTGAATGAGATTTGACTAGGAACATGCGCACCTCAGCGTGGGGCTGCCAGGTTGGCTTTCGGTGTTGTCGTCGCGCATACGTTACCAGATTGCGGCTTGGGACGCTGGACCTCGCCGCAGGCCTGCCCAGAATCAGACGCCATTGCGGTAACGTGTCGCGCTCCACCGCCGGTCAGAACGCCCCAGGCGACGAGTTCGTGCTTGCGTCCGAAGACTGGCCGACTGATGATGACGGCCCTTCGCAAAAGTTAGAACATCCAGCCATTTGGCACTCAATGGATACATGATGGACCGGCCCCCTGCTGCGCATCACGCTGTGAGACCGCGCTTCGCAACACGAGAGGACACCATGACATTAGGTAATAAGGTCGCAGCCGAGTTCTTCGGCACATTTTGGCTCGTTTTCGGCGGGTGCGGCAGCGCCGTGTTAGCGGCTGCATTTCCAGAGCTGGGCATCGGCTTCGTCGGGGTGGCGCTCGCGTTTGGACTCACGGTGCTGACCATGGCCTACGCCATCGGGCACGTCTCGGGCTGTCACTTGAACCCGGCGGTGTCGATTGGGCTGCTCGTCGGAAAGCGATTTCCGGCAAACGAACTGCTGCCCTACGTCATCGCCCAGCTGCTCGGCGCGGTTGCGGGTGCTGGTGTGCTGTACCTCATCGCGTCCGGCAAAGCGGACTTCACTGCGGGTGGGTTTGCGTCCAACGGCTTCGGGGCGCACTCGCCTGGCGGCTATTCGATGGTCTCGGCGTTGACTGCGGAGATCGTGCTGACGTTCATGTTTCTGCTGATCATTCTCGGTGCAACTGACAAGCGCGCGCCAGCTGGTTTCGCCCCCATCGCGATCGGCTTGGGCCTGACGCTGATCCACCTCATCGGTATTCCGGTGGACAACCTGTCTGTGAACCCTGCGCGTAGTACCGGCGTCGCGGTCTTTGCCGATCCGTGGGCACTGCAGCAGCTGTGGCTGTTCTGGGTCGCGCCCATCGTCGGCGGAGCGCTGGCTGGGGTTGTGTACCCATTGATTGCGCCTGAGAAGGCCTAACGAGTTAGCGGATTCGCTCGCTCGGTCGGATGGCCTCGATAGCGCCAGGGTCGCGTGCGACGGTCCTATGATGCCACGCGATCGCCCGACCACCGTCGCCGATAGGCGAGGAGTCCGCACAGCAGCACCAGCACGGCCAGCGGCGCGGGTGTGGAGTCGTCTGCCGTGCGCCGGGCGCTGCAACCGCTGCTTGGTCGGCTGGCTAGAGAGCTGTCGACGGCACCACCACCGCTATCCCGCTTCGCCGCGCCGATGGCGTCGCCCTGCCCCGGCGCGGACCACCCGTCACTCGCGCAATCAGGAACGCACGGCTGAGTCTGCTGGCCGACGCCAGGCGCGCCGGATTGGCATTGCTTCTGGCTGCGCGTCTGCTTGCCGGTGGCTGCGCACGGGCTCTCCTCTGCGACACATGGCCCCCAATCGGACCACTGCCCCAGTGGCATGCCCTCCTTGCTCTGCGTACACACCTCAGTCGCTGTGTCGGTCCTCACCTTGCCGCCGTGGCAGATCTCGCGCTTTCGGCTACGTGTACCCGCCGCATCACACGGTCCGCCTTTGCCGATACAGAGGCTCCACGGCGTCCAGGCACTCACCTCTTGCCAGGACTTGTCGACCTTGCACACACCGTTCTGAGTGATGGTGACCGCCTTTCCCGCCTTGCATTCGCTGCGTTTGCGAGTTCGCGAGCCCGTCTCTCCGCAGATGCCGACGAATCCATCGCATGGGGTCCAAGCGGACCATGACGACAGCGCCTTGCCATCCGTTGGCACCACGCATCCTGACTGTTCGGTCAGCACGGTAGGTTTGCCGGATTTACATACTTTTCGAGAGCGGGTTCGCGATCCCGTGCCGTCGCACCCCGTTCCGCCCTGCGCACAGGCACCCCAGGCGCTCCAACCCGAGACCTGCTTTCCGTCCGTCTTCACCGTGCAGGCTTGCGACTCGACTTTGGCGGTGCTGGCACACTTCGACCCAGTGCAGGCCCATTGGGTGCAAGTCCGCTTGCGCACGCCGGTCGCATCGCACACCGCAGAAAAGCCACCGCACTTGCCCCACGCGCCGCAACTCGACTTCTTGGCGCATGCCGCCGCGTCGCAGGTGGGGCCGAGGAGCTTCTTGTAGCTGTTGACGAGGGAGGCGTAGGTCGGCAGGTAGACCGTGCCCACGCCCGCCACATAGGCCTTGCGGTCGTAGTGCAGGTGCAGCGTCGTCGCCGTGCCGCCGAAATCGTTGTCGACGAGCCCCAAGCGCTGCCCCTTCTTGACCTTCTGCCCTTTGTACACCTTGAGCGCGTTCATCTTCATGTGCAGGTAGCGGTGCGTCACCCCAGTGATGGACTTCTGGTAGACCGAATAGGTGCCAATGGACGTAATCGTGCCGTCCTCCACAGCGACGACCCAATGTGTGTTGAACTTGCACGACCCCGGCCGAATATCCTGCCCCTGGTGGCCCTTCCCAGACGGGCATAGCGGCATCTTCCAACTGCGATATTCACAGTAGTTATCCCACCATGGATAGGAGTAGTTCATCGCCGCACACTGCCCACCACCAGGCCCCTTGGAGCCACCGGCCATGTAGACTTGGCTGTTGGCGTAGGCTGGTGCCTTCTCGATGGGAAAGCGCATCCCGGGCACGTAGTCCTTGGTCGACTTGAGCCCCGTGCCGCTGTTGCCGATGAGCTGCCCGTGAGGCTTGTAGGTAAAGGGTGCGGCAGAACCGCTGGCTGATGGGAGCACGAGCCCGAGGGTCAAACAGCCGCAGATGAGGATGGCGAGTTGCCGGTTCATGGCGCCGCACCGGAGTAATCACGCAGTCCTTTGACAAGACCGCGGACGAACGCTGGATCCGTGCAGCGCGGATTGGTATCAGGCTGTTGACAGTCGACCTCAACGCTCCACGCGATGCCGTCTTCCAACCACGCAGCCTCGATGATGAGCTCGTTATGGCCGATGCGAGGCGCCGCGCGCGTGCCGACGTTGTACCCGGCAAACGCTCGGCGGATCTCAGGCGCGACTCTGGCCGTTCGATTGCCTTCGATCGTGATAACGACGTCTCTGTCCTCGATCGACGCTACAAACCAGTCCTGTTCGCTGGTGAGGAATGCGGTCTGGGCGAGGCGGTCATCCGCAGGAAGCAAGACGGGTACCTGTGTGCGGGCGATAGCGGTGCGCTGCGTGGCCGACAGTTTGGTCGACATTTTGGCCAGCGGCTGCAGCGACGGCGTGCCAGTCTTGGGCGACTTGACCGTCCCTTTGTGCGCGGGCGACTGCGGAGAACAGGCCGACAAAGCGCAGATTACGATTAGCGCCAACCTCACCATGGCCACCATCCGCTCTTGCCCTCGGCCTCTTTGGCCTTCTTCTCCTCAGCCGCTGCTACCTCACGTCGATACGTCTCGCCCGGCGCCCGTGACGCGCCATCGCCGACGCCTTGGAGGAACTCACGAATGCGTCCTGTCCCAAGGGTTTTCACGTAGTCAACGATGATGGGGCCGACCAACTCCACATGCCGCTTCCTGAGCTTGTGGTCGCCAATGCGGTCCGCTCCGTGGATGTGGTGCTTGTCCTTGCCGTTTTCGTCCTTAACCGGGTCATTCCACCCGGGCACGTACTTCAGCACCCTCGTAACCAGGATACCCAGCCCCAACCCAATCTTGTCTCCCACCCGTTTGAGCATCGGATGCTTCGACTGGGTCGTGGCTTGCTTTTCCTCGCTCTGGCTGTCGTCAGCTGCGGACTCTAGCGTCGCTTCCTTCGCTGCTGCGCTGGCGATCGAGGCGAGCTGCTCCTGCTGGCGAATCAAGTCGCCCGGCGCTGGGCTGGGCCGCAGTGCGGCCTGTTGGGCGTCCATCCCGCCGCTGGATGACGGGCTGACGGCGGCCTGCTGCTGCGCCAGCACCATCCCCCGCAAGTCCCGCCCACCTTTGGGTTTTACTGTGTTCGGAACTGCCGAAACTTGCTCTGGCGGGTTGTTCGCCTTGGCCTTGAGCTGACTCATCGCTGCACCCGGGCTTGTACGCGGCGAACGCCGACCGATTGAGTCCGCCATGTTGATGGGAATCGGTCGTCAGCTCAACAGATACGGGATGCCGTGGGCGCCAACATGGGGTTTGAGCGCCGCGAGTAGCCGTTAACCAAGCATCCGGCTGGCGTCGAGCACCGCTTTCACCGCTGGATTGTCTGCTTTGCCGGAGGCGATGACGGCGTACACTGTCTCGCGTGCGCCATTTAACTCCCCGAGCTCGACCACGTCGTAGCGGGCCTGCACCTCGGCGCTCATCAGGGTCGGCGCTGGAAACACACCCATCCCTTCCTGACCGAATGCTTTGAGTAGCGCGCTGTCGCCAAACTCCGCCATGACGCGCGGATGCAGCCGCCGGGCCGCCAACCAGCCCTCGACCTCGGTGCGCATCGCCGTGCCGTGCCCCGGCAGCAAAATGGGCGCGCCGTCGAGCGATTCGGGAAACCCCGGCGCCAACTCCTTTGCGAGACGCTCCGCAGCAAACAGGCTTATCCCCGTACGCACCAAGGGCTGACAATCCGCCCGCACATCCGCCGACAGCCCCACGGGCTGGTCGGAAAGCACGAGGTCGAGGTGGTGGGTGGTGATGTGCCCCACCAGTCGCTCAGCATCATCTTCTTCGATGACCAAATGCACGGGAAATTCGGGCAGGTGCGCCGCTGGCGCAAGCAGCCGATAGGTGAGCAGTTTCGGTAAATTGAAGCCGACCCCAACCCGCATATGATACGCGTGGCGCCCGCCAACCGCGGAGCCCACGACGTCAATCAGTTCTTCGCCCAGTGTGAAGATGTCGTCGGCATACGCCTTGACGAGCTTTCCGCGCTCCGTCAGCACCAAACGGCGCCGCTTGCGCTCGAAGAGCGCGTGACCAAGCTGCTCTTCCAACTGTTTGATCTGCGTACTGATCGTCGACGGGCTCAGTCGCAGCTTGTTGGCTGCACCTGTCACGGTCCCCTCGGAGGCGGTGAGCCAGAAGTAGCGCAGGTGCTGGTAGTTCAGGTGAGGTCTGTTCATTCGGTTTTCTCAATATTAGAAGTCAGCATTTCGATATAGACGAACATTGGAACAATTTCTAGGGTGACTAGCGTGACCGAGGTGCCGCATCTGGCTGCCTCACCGGTTGACGCATGTGGCTCCTACGCGCCGCATACGGGAGAAATGAATGAGTTCACGTCTACATGATGTATTGGCTTCTATGGTGGTGTTTC
>JAGSHB010000003.1 GCA_023954815.1 Myxococcales bacterium
AAACGGAAAAGGCCCCTCGCGGGACCTTTTCAACTGCTTGAAACTTTTGGTGGCTGGAGACGGACTTGAACCGTCGACCTAACGATTATGAGTCGTTCGCTCTAACCAGCTGAGCTACCCAGCCAGGGGCTGGCCAGCTTGGTCCAATAGACCAAGCTGAACCAGCGAGTCCCATTAACGCTTCGAGAACTGGAAGCGGGCGCGAGCGCCGCGCTGACCGTACTTCTGACGCTCTTTGGCGCGAGCGTCACGCCGGAGCATGCCGGCCGATTTCAGCGGGGCACGCAGCTCGCCGTCCACCAACGTCAAAGCGCGGGCGATACCGTGACGCACTGCGCCAGCCTGACCCGACACGCCGCCGCCGCGAACGGTGGCTTTGATGTCAAAGGCGCCCATCCGCTCGACGAGAGCGAGCGGCTGCTGAACGACCATCGAGAGGATGGGGCGGTTCAGGTAAGCATCAAGCTCACGACCGTTGATGAAAATCCGACCGGTACCCTCACTGAGGTAAACGCGGGCGGAGGCCTCCTTGCGGCGGCCGGTTGCATACCAGCGCTTCTGTGCGCTGCTGTCATTGTCTCGAGTGGTCGTGGCCATGGGTCTTCCTCTGGTTGGCTACACGTGGGCTAGTTTGCGGCGATCAGAGCGTGAAAGCAGCGGGGTTCTGGGCGCCATGCGGGTGCTCGGCACCTGGGTATACTTTCAGCTTCTTGAGCATCTGCCGACCCAGCGGGCCTTTGGGCAGCATGCCGCGGACGGCCTTACGAATGGCATCCTCGCTCTTGTTACTCATCAAGTCCCGCGCGGTCGTCTCTTTGAGGCCACCGGGGAAGTTGGTGTGGTAACGGTACATCTTCTGGTCGAGCTTGCGACCGGTCAGCACGGCCTTAGCCGAGTTGATGACCACCACGAACTCACCGCAGTCGTTGTGCGGTGTGTACGAAGGCAGGTGCTTACCGCGCAGCACGCTGGCGATACGCGTAGCCGCGCGGCCGAGGGTGGCGCCGTCCATGTCGACGAGGTGCCACTTCTGCTCGATGTCTGTAGCGCGGATGCTGTCTGTGCTCTTGCTCAAGCTCATAGCTTCTGTCCTCTCACTGCGCCGTCGTTGCGGTTCAGTGCTGCTTCGGCGGTCTGGCCGCTCTGTCCTGGCCGCTCTTTCGAGTACCGGCGTGCGGCAGGTCGTTTTCGCCTTCGTATTCGGTGGCGTCTGGGGTCTGGGGCAGGGCCCCTTGGTTGCTACCTGTGCCGCGTCTTGGACGCAGGCAACCCGGTGGCGGGCGCGCATTGAGGCAACAATCGACCCCACTTGTCAAGTGGAATTCGGGCTGCCCCGCAGCATTGCGTTAACTACAGTCCCAAGGCTGATTTCAGCGCGTCAACACGGTCGAGACGCTCCCACGGGAAGTCCCCGTCTGTACGGCCAAAGTGTCCGCCTGAGGCAGTCTTCCGGTAGATGGGCCGCAGCAGATCGAGGTGGGCGATAATTCGTGCCGGACGAAAATCGAAGATCTGACGAACTTCCCGCTCGATCGAATCTGGGTCCACTTTCTCGGTTCCGAACGTATCGACCTTGATAGATGTGGGCTCCGCGACGCCGATGGCATAGCTGACCTGAACCTCAACGTCAGTGGCCGCGCCGGACGCGACGATGTTCTTGGCAACGTAGCGCGCGAAGTAGCTCGCCGAGCGGTCCACCTTCGATGGGTCTTTGCCAGAGAACGCGCCGCCGCCGTGCCGGCCCCAGCCGCCATAGGTGTCGACGATGATCTTGCGGCCAGTCAGGCCGCAGTCGGCGTGCGGGCCGCCCTTGACGAAAATCCCGGTCGGGTTGATGTGGTACTTCGTATCTCCATGCAGCAAGTGCTCGGGAATGACGGGGCGCACGACGTGCTCCAAGATGGCGTCGCGTAGGTCTCCGTGGCTCACCCGGTCATAGTGCATCGTGCTGACGACCACAGCTTCGACGGCCTTCGGCTGCCCGTCTTCGTAGCGGATCGAGACCTGGCTCTTCCCGTCGGGGCGCAGCCAATCCAGCGTGCCATCACGGCGAGTTTCCTCAAGCTTACGGGTCAGTCCGTGGGCGAGCGAAATCGGCAGCGCCATCAGCTCGTCGGTCTGGTTGCAGGCGTGGCCAAACATCAAACCCTGATCGCCAGCGCCCTGTTCTTTGTGCAGACCGGCACCGACGTCGACGCCGTCCGAGATATCCGAACTCTGCTTGTCGATCGACGTCATCACGGCGCAGGAGCGCGCGTCGAAGTGGTCGGCTGGGTCGTTGTACCCAATGTCGGCGATCGTGCGCCGAATGACTTCGGGCATGTCCACGTAACAGTTGGTCGAGATTTCACCGGCAACCATCGCCATGCCGGTAGTCACCATGGTTTCACAGGCGACGCGTGCGTTGGGATCTTGACTGATAATCGCGTCGAGGATCGCGTCCGACACTTGGTCCGCGACTTTGTCAGGGTGGCCGCCGGTAACCGATTCGCTAGTGAAGGTGAAGTTCTTCAACGCCATTGTGCGCTCCATTGGGCAGGTAGCAAGGCGGCGGAGCATCCGTGCACCACCCAGGTCTGTCAAGAGTTGCAATCAAACCGAGCGCGTACCCGTGCACTGGTGACCAAATGGGGCGGGTGCGAGTCCACGCTCACCGGTGCTATCGTCCGGTGTCGGTAGGTGCGGCATTGGCGCCGTGCAACCTCTTGTTTGTGTGGGCGCCATGTCGACCCGAGCGAGCGCTGTCACGGCCCATCAGCTGAGTCGATTCTACTACAACAGGCCGAAATTCTGGCGCCCATAGCCAAGATTGCGCTACCGTGCCGACCCAACCACCGTCGTTCCGCGGAACATCTGCACGGCGAAGGAGTGCCGAAGTGCTCACCCTGGTGTTCACCAAACGAAGCCGACGCAACACGACGCCCGTTCGGGGAACAGAGCGAGTTGGGCCATTGTTTGTGCGCGATTTGGACGAACAAGCGTTGAGACGTATTGCCCCGTTTCGGGCTCCGCAGACGGTGCTGGCGCGTCGTAGCGCGGTGTTGTGCGGCCTGATGTCATGCGTGATGGCGGCGTGTGGCGCTGATGTAGCGATGGAAGAGCCGGTTGGAAACACCGGTGGCGGCGGCTGGGCATTTTCCTCCGACGCACCCTCCGGTGAGGTGCAACCCAGCAATCCTGACACCGCGACCGTGAGCGATAGCGAGGGAGCCGGTGAATTGGACGTCCAGTCCTTCGCCGACATCAATAACATTGTGGACATTCAGGTGTTTGCAGACGCGACATCTCCTGCCGCCGAGGATGCTGGTGTGGACTGTGGCGCCCAATTTTCGGGTTGCCTGATCGACGGAAAATGTGAGGCCCTCGGCGCGATCAACCCCGCATCTCCATGTGAGGTATGCGAGCCGAGCAAATCCGCTGATCAGTGGTCGCCCAGACCCAACTGCTGCCAAAGTGATGCGGACTGCAAAAAGGCAAGCGTCTGTGATGCGCCGACCTGCGATCTCGTGTCTGCGACCTGCAAGCCGGGAAAAAAACTCGGCTGCTGCACGGCAGATTTTGAGTGTAGTGACAACAACCTCTGCACCATTGATACCTGCTCACCGACGACAGGTGAGTGCAAGATCACGCCCAAAACCTGCTCCAGCGCGTCGGCTTGCCAAGACGGTGTCTGTGATGGCGTAACCGGGCAGTGCGGCCAACAACTCAAGGCCGGGTGGTGCTTCATCGGCGGTGCTTGCGTCTCTTCCGGCAAGGCACAACCAGGGACCCAATGTGGCAGTTGCTCCCCTGCTACAGATGCGACCAACTGGTCGGACAAGGCCGGCACGCCCTGCGATGACGGCAACGTCTGCTCCTTCGGCGACGCCTGCGATGGCAAGGGACAGTGCGTGGGCTCGCCGACAAAGGACTGCTGCAAAACCGATCTGGATTGCGCTTCTTTGGCGAGCGCATGCGTAACCGCGACCTGCAACCAGACGGCGCACGTGTGCATCAAGACGACGAAGGCAAACTGTTGTGAATCTGGCGCCTGCTGCGAACCGGCGACGAACAAGCTCAAACCGTCAGGCACGCTTTGCGGTGGCTCGGTCATCGCCTCGCAGTATCAGTGTAGCGGCCAGCAAATTCAGCGTCGCAGTGTCTACCCCGGGTGTACTGGCCTCGACGCCAAGACGTGTAGCCAAGACGCGAAGTTCAGCTACAAAGGGCCTTGGTCCGGCGTGAAGACGTGCGCGAGCAACACGACCTGCACGCAGACCGCCTCCGGTGTGATGCCGACCTGCAAACCCAAAGAGCCGACCGGAACCTGCAAGGGCGCGTGCGGGGGACCAGCGGCGGATGGCACATGTCACTGCGGCGCTTCGTGTACAACCCTCGGAAACTGTTGCAAGGATTACATGTCCACCTGCGGCTGCACCGGCGGCGGCTGCTGTGATGTCGCCAAGAAGTTTTTGTACCCCAAAGGCAAGGCGTGCGGCAGCAAAGTGCAGTACCAATGCAGTGGCAAGACCATCCAAAAGCGCACGATGAACGCGGTTTGCTCGGGCACGTCGTCCGTCTGTCCAGTCGGCACCTATGGCAGCTGGGCCAACGTCCAGACCTGCGGATCCGGCACCACCTGTACAGTCAACAGCAGCAAGACTGCGGCGTCCTGCAAGGCTACTGGCGGGTCGTGCGTTGGGATATGCGGCAAACAGTCGCCTTCGGGCTGCTGGTGCGACGACAAGTGCTCGCAATACGGCGACTGCTGTGGGGACTTCTCAAAGACCTGCGCTTGTGGCGCGAACCCGCTGTCGTCCTGCAACGGAAAGTGCGGTGGCAAGGGGGCTGGAGGCTGCTGGTGCGACGCCAACTGCGTCATTTTGAAAGATTGCTGTGACGACAAGCCCAAGTGTTGCGGCTAGTCAGCGGGCAGCACGCGCCTTCGGCCCTGCACCCCAGAACGGCTACATGCCAGCGAACGCCATCACCGCGTAGAAGCACGACTGGGAGGCAGCTTGTAGCGCCGCCTTGCGAATGCGGTCCGGCACGTCTCCGGCCAGGGCTTGTGGGTCTTTGACAAAGTCACGGGCCGTTTCGGCTGCATACGTCATCTCGCTGCGCTTCGGCCGGCTTCTGCCTTTCGCCTCGGTGAGCCAGAACTTGGCGGACGGGCCGCTGCCGCCGGCGAGGCAGAGGTAGCCGGTCATCTCGGCAAACCCGGCCTTGACCGGCGCGTCGTGCGGCACTTGTAGGGCGGCTGCTTGGGCACGGTCGTAGAGCCGCGCCGTCATGAAGGCCGTCGCCAAGAAGACCTGCGCGTGCCCTTCTCCCAGGGCGTTTGCCATCAACTCACCACCGGTCTCCGCGAGCGGGATGTTGCCCACCTCAAGCCACTCGGCCATGGCGTCGAGCAATTTCGACGGCCACGCGGCCGCTGGCATCCCCAATAGTTCGACAAGCTCGTCCAGCCCGGTCTTTGCATCACCGGTCGCGGCCAAATACGCCACGAGCGCGTTCATGACATCAATGCCGAGGGGAGCATGGCACTTCGACGCCCACTCATGCGCGAACTCGGCGTCCACCAAGTAGGCGAACATACGAGCCATGCGATCCTTGGGCCAGGCGTCGATTTTCCAGCGCTCCCAGAGCTCCTGTACACCGAGCCACAGCAGGACTTGGTAGCCCTCCTCTTTGGTGCCGCTGGTCGTCAGCCACTGATCTTCGAGATCTGCTTGCGACTTCGCCGCGATGGCGTCGGCCGTGAACGATTCCCGCGTGATCTCGATGCCAAGCTGACCCAGTCCATCGATCAGTTCCTCGTCACTCCAAGCGCGCAAATCGGGGCGGGTCCCGTCCCAGGATGCGAGTCGTCCAGTTGCAGTAAAATCACTCATGATTTCGCTCCATATCTATGCGATGTGCGGCGGTTTCTAGGCCGATTGTAGCGCTGACAGCTCCGCCAGCACCTTGTCGACGTGCCCTTTGACGCGAACCTTGGTCCACGCGGCAGCGACGCGCCCTTGTGGGTCGATGATGAACGTGGAACGAACCACGCCCATGTAGGTGCGACCGTAGTTCTTCTTCTCTGCCCAAACGCCCCACTCGGTCATCATCCGTTGATCGGTATCGGCCAGCAGTGGAAATGGCAGGCTGTGTTTGGCACGAAAGCGGATGTGGCTCTTGATGGAGTCTCCGCTGACCCCCAAAACTTGGGTGTCGGCCCCGTGATCGGCGCGCATGCCTTCGAAACGATCTCGGAATTCACAAGCTTCTGTGGTGCATCCGGGCGTGTTGTCCCTGGGGTAGAAGTACAAGATGACCCATCGCCCTCGGAGGCCCGAGAGCGTCACTTCGCTCCCGTCGTCTGCGGGTAGGGTGAAGTCTGGTGCAGCAGCGCCGACGGTAGGGGACATGCGAGCTCCAAGTAGGGGGCCGGCAGGCTCGCACCCCCTCAGCGCTCCGTCAACGATGGGAGAGCTCCCGATAGGACAACCCGCCGACACGACTGAGGACAGTGGTGGGATGACCCTAGCGTATTGCGCGCTTGGGCTTGGTCTTTGGCCCGCCATAGTCTCCTGATTTTCTGCGCTAATACCTGGTTCAACTTGCGCGCCCATGGGCCTCTGGTAAACTGATCTCGCGTCATTTTCACGCGCCGTCCGGAGTCGTCATGCGTTTGGCCATTATCAGCGACATTCACGCCAATATTCAGGCGCTGACACGGGTGCTGCATAAGTGCGACGAGATCGGCGCGGACGAGATCATTTGCCTTGGCGATGTCATCGGTTACGGCGGCAATCCCAACGAGTGCTGTGAGCTGCTGCGTGAGCGGTGCGAAGTGGTGCTGATGGGCAATCACGATGCGGCCGTCATCGGCGTGATGGACACCGACTACTACTACGAAGCCGCACGCAAAGCGCTCTACTGGACCCGCGGCGAGCTCAGCGAGGAGAACTTTCGTTGGCTGTATTCGCTGCCCTACAGTCACCTTCGTGAGGACATCGACTGCGCGTTCTTCCATGCGGCTCCGATCTTGCCGAGCGCGTTTTACTACGTGGTCCGCAATGAAGAGGCAGAGGCGCTGACCCGGATGAAGACCGGCCTGTTGGGCCACAACTTCATCGGCCACAGCCACCTGACGACGACGTACGAGTACACGGGCAAGCGCGTGAAAGATGTCAGCGGCAACTACCGCTGCAAAGCCGGGGCCCGCTATCTCGTCAACGTCGGCTCAGTCGGGCAGCCGCGCGATCGCAATCCAGATTCCTGCTTTGTCTTGTTTGACACCGAGACTCGCCAGATGGCCCATGTGCGTATCGACTACGACATCGCCTCGGCCGCAGCGCGAATTCGTCAGGTGGGGCTCGATGAGAAGTTCGCGCGCCGGTTGGCTGTCGGCGTCTAGCGTCCGCCGCGCCTGTGCCTCTGGCCGATGCGCAATGACCGACGCCTCGGCCCCTGTGCCGTCCGAGATAGCGCTTTGACTAGTGCCCTGGCAGCTCCAGTTTGAGATCGTCGCCGCCCGGCTGCGCCCAGCGGGCACGAAGACGATAGCGTGAGCCCTTGCTGGCCGGTTGCGGCTTCTCAAGCCGCTCTATCTTGAGCAGGAAGCCAACGCCACTGCCATGAATCAGCACGTCGTGGTCGTTGGTTGACGGTGTCACTTGCAGCTTGCGAACGTCGACGTTTGTGCCCAGATCGCGAACCGTCAGCCAAAAAGCGCTGCCTTTCGGCGCGCTCGCCTCCAAGCGAATCCGCCTCATGTTCGGGTCGCCTGCGTCGATTCGCAACCAGTCGACCCCTGCTGCATCAACCGCCGCTCCCACATGCCAGGCGCCCAGTACCATGGGGGCCGCCGAGGCCGCGGTATTGTTCGGCTCAGTCTCTCCCTGATCGCTGACGTCTTCGATGCGGTACCACATCTTGTAGTGAATCTCGTCGTCGGCCCCGGGTTTCCAGTCTTTTCGTGCCTGCGCACTCCAGTGCACGACGATGCGGTGCGGCTCTTGGATATCCGTCGCGGCGAAGGCGAGCACGCTCTCCTTGGCGCCCTCCCGCAGCTGCTCTGCAGTCAACACGCGGCCCTTGGCATCGTGAACCGCAACCCGCAGCCCTTCGAGCGAGCGATCCGTCGCACTCGCGAGGTGAATACGCAAGATGCGACCTTCGAACTGCTCTGCTAGCTGGAAAACGTCGATATCAAACGGGCCGTCCAGCGTGCCGCCGATGCTCTTGCCGCCGGGCAGGCTGTTGCTGCGCTTGCCGTCGTTGGGTTCGGTTTCCGTCCAGGCGGCACGTGGTTTGCGCTCGACCCGGAGGGTGTACATGTCACTCAGACTCTCGCCAGCCACCTTGCCGGCCTTGGCCCGTTCAGTCAGACACAGGACACGGGGCCCAAAGCGTGTGTCAACATGGCGAAGGACCTCACCGCGGCCTTCACCTCGGTGGCTGAGAACCACTCGCGCGACACCAGCGCCATCGATGAGCGACAGCTCCAGATCCATCGTTGGGATACCGCGTACAAAGATGGACAGATCGTCATTGGGCGCCAGCGGGGGCAGCTTGAAGCAGTCCTTGTCCGCCATCTCACGGGACCGACGTTTACCGATGCTCCCCTTCGCTTCGCCCGCCTCATCGAGTTGATTCGCTTGCCCGGGCGTATCGTTGGGTTCCTGCTCTAGCCCCACGCCACCGCCGGACAGCGCCATGACAGCTGCCACCGCCGCCGCTACAAAGACGAGCACCATGCCGACAAAGGACAGCCGCTGACGCAGACCGGTACGCCGAACGTGGCCTTCTAGGGCGTCTTCATCGGCCAACAGCGCGTCCGTCCGCTTCTTTTCGGCGGCGCTGATGTTGGCGTTGTGAGCGGTCGATTCCCGCGGAGGTTCGATGCCAGCGCTGGTAAAGTCCGACTTGCGTGCCTCGACCAGCGCCGCGGCAAGCTCGTCCATGGATTGAAAGCGATCTTTCGGAGCTTTGGCGAGACAGCGCGCCACGATGTGTTCGAGCGCGTCCGGGACCGCGATGTCGTCTGTCACCTCGCTCATCTTGCGGGGCGGCTCCATCAGGTGCGCCTTGAGGATGTCGAACGTGCTCTTTTCTTGGCCGAAGACCTGCTGACCCGTGAGCATGCGGAAAGCGAGCGCGCCCACGGCATAGATGTCGGACCGGCCGTCGATGTCACCTGCCCGAATCTGCTCTGGGCTCATGTAGAAGGGCGTACCAAAGATGTCCTTCTGGGAGTGGATTGTGTACGGGTCGTCGACGTCCTCCACCTTGGCGAGGCCGAAATCGAGGATCTTCACAAAATCCGGATGCGGACCGTCGGCCTGCAGCATGATGTTCTCAGGCTTCAGGTCTCGGTGAACGATGCCTGCGGAGTGCGCTTCCGATAGGGAGTCGCACATCTGTAGCAAGATCGCGGTGGTCCGACGCGGCGGCATGGGCCCTTCGCGGACAAGCGCCTCGTCGAGGGCCTCGCCTTGGAGCAGCTCCATGACGAGGTAAAACACCTCACCCCAACGGCCAAAATCGTAGACCATCACCGTGTGCTGGCTCGATAGGCGGCTGATCGCGCGGGCCTCTCTAGTAAATCGGCTGACGAGCTGCTTTTTCGAGATGAGATTTTCGTGCAGCAGCTTGATCGCCATCTCTTTGCGGAGATGGATCTGCTCAACACGGTAGACCGCACCCATGCCGCCCCGGCCCACCAGCGACTTCACTAAGTAACGGTCGTCGATGAGCTTGCCGATGTAGGCGCTGCGCTCGGTGCCGTCAGGTTCGCCCGTGTCCTCAACTGATGACACGCGGGTCTCTGCGTTATGGTCCACGTCCCCTTTCGGCGCTTCCCCGGGCACCATCTTGTGACGATCGGTGCTGCGACCTGGATTCGGCGCGGCATCGGGCAGAGAAGCCAGATCGGGGGCGGCTGGACCTTCCGGGCGCTCCGGCGGCGCATCGATGGAGTACATCAGCGTATTGTCACGCTTTCGCGGCTTTTCTGCCGCTTTCTCAGCAGTGTTCTGTTCGTTTGCGCTCGCGCTAGGGGCTGCGTGCGCACCCGACTTCGGTTTCTTTCCGGCCGGCAGCGGCGGCGGCTTGGGCGCCTTCGCACCATGGCGCCCACCGCCCAAAGGCGTCCCGTCAGCAGGGCAGAACTGCTTGTCGTCAGGGTACTCAGTGCTGCATTTGGGACAGACCTTCATCTAGTTCGGTGTCTCAAGGCGTGGGTGAATGACATGGGCAAATGATGCAGACGAGTGGCTAGGGGCGGAAGGGGGTGGGCAGGACGCCCGGTTTCTTGCGCCAGACGGGCGTGTAGTAGCGACCGGGCGGGAGTGCAAGTGCCTGACGCGCGGCGCCGTCGTGGCTGGCGATCCACAGGCGTGCGCCTCGGCCGTCTTCGTTGGAGACGTAGACGACGCGGCGACCACAGCTGGCCCATGAAGGCTCTAGTGAACGCTTGCCGCGGCCCGGCGTGAGTCGCTGCATTTGTTTGGCCATGTCGACGGTCAAAATGTCCACGGCGCTGCCACGCAGACCAGAATAGACGATCTTATTGTCGGCGCCCCAGTCCGGTCCGGTGTTGTAGGGACCCGCGAAGGTCATCCGCTGCACATTCGAGCCGTCGGCGTTCATCGTATAGATCTGCGGCCGACCTGTGCGATTGCTGACGAAGGCGAGACGCGTGCCGTCGGGGGACCAGGAGGGATCCAGATCGTCGGACTCGTGATTGGTCAGGTTGCGAATCGGCTTGCCGTTGGCTCCGAGCAGCCACAAGTCGGCCTGATCGCCATCATTGATCGTCGCCACGACCTGACCGTAGCGGTTCATGGCCGCTGTTCTAAACTGCAGGTTTGCGCCGGTCGCCCAAGGCTTTGCTGGCGCGCCGGGCATTTTGCCGGTGACTTTGGCCGCACGTTTGCCTTTCTTTGCACGACGTCTCTTCAGGCCGCGCCGCCGCTTCTTCCGCCGCTTCTTCCGGCGCGTCTTTGGCTGTTTGGCTCCCAGAATCACCGGCGTGGTGCCGTTGGGTGAGGCCGCCCAAGCGCGTTGGGTCGATGGGCCGTCGAGTCGAAAGAGGGAGGGCAAGTCTGGCGCAAAACTCACGAAGTTCACGCCGAGATCGAGCGTCGGGCGGGGGAGCATGTGAATGCCTTTGCTACCGACGATGATGCGCGCGTTGTAGCCGTCCGCGTCCGCCATCCAAATGCAGCGGTGGCAGCCTGGTCCGGGGCTGCTGTAAAAGAGCTGATCGTCAAAGCTGCCTTCGACACCGGTCATCGCGCCGAAAATGGCGTTCGCCGCGCGGTGTGCGAGACGGCGGATGCTCTTGGCTGGCCCACGCTGCATCGCCCGACGACCGAGCGCCAGACGTTTGCCGGTGCGCACATTGATGACACCGACATGCAATTCGACTTGGCCTTTCTGGCCCCGCGCTTTTCGGGCCCAACTCGCGACGGCATAGACGACATTGGCTTTGCGAGCTGCGGCCAAGTTGACCTCAAAGGCAGGAAGGTTGTAGCGCTTGATCGCGCCAACGGTGCCTTTTTTCAGCTCCAAAGCGCGCACCACGCCACTGAGGCGCATGTCATTGTGCAGCACGGACTGCACCTCGTTGCACCAAGCCTTGTAGGGGCCGCAGGCGGTCGGCAGCACGAGCACACCGTCCATCGGGCGCTGCGTGGCCTCGACGATGACGTAGAGTCCCTCGTCATCTGCAGCGGGCTCAGCAGCGCTCCCCGGCTTGCCAGCATCCGGTTTAACGGCAGCTGGGCGCGGGACCTGTGCGAATGCTAGGGCCGTACAACTCAACATCCAGGCAGCGACCCACAGCCGCAACGCGCCGGGCGTGGGACGGAAGGGATGACGGGATTTGGGCATTTTCGATCTCCAGAGCGAACACGAACCATCGCCCGTGTCGCGCACCCGGTCAATGTGGCAGCGCAGATGGCTGAGATGATGGGCGGGCTGTTTGAGCTATTGCGCGGTCAGCGTCAACTGTGGATTGTCGCGCAAGTCAGAAATCCAGGGGGTGACGACGGCCACATCTTCGGCGTGCACGTAGGTGCGCTCCATGAACGTCGTGTCTTCGTAGCGTGCGAAGAGTTTGGTCGCCTCGCCGAGCGGTCTGAAGCGTGGCTGGCCGATGCGGGGCTGAATTCGCACGAAGATCTGGCGCTCTGGATCGGCCTTGCCACGGTATTTCGACACCGCGCTTTTGCTCGTCACATGCACATAATCGAGGCCCGCGTCGTCGAGCCTCGCCTCGAGCTCAGTCAGATCATCCCAGCGCTCATGCCACCCACGCTCCGCCACGCAACTGAGGGGGCGGCCCTGCAAAATACCGCGGGCCCACCGCGATCGCGCCGCGCCTTTTTGCAGCTGTCTGAACACTGCGGGGTCGTCAAACTCAAGGAAATCGCCGGGACTGGGCGGCACCGTAAAGTCCGGCGTCTGCTCGTAGAACCGCTTAAGCATCTGGTCGAAGCATTCAACTTTATAGTGAAAGTAGACCATCAAGAACATGTGGTATCGCGACAGCAGAAAGTCATCGAACGTGTAGAGCGCGCTGTCTTCGAGGGCCAGGTAAACGCGGCCGTTATCCGCCTCGTAGTAGGTCAGGTGACCGATGAGCCAGTCGTGATCGAATTTTCCGTAGGACACGCCGCTGAAGTAGCTATCCCGCAGGAGATAGTCCATCCGGTCGACATCGAGTTCACTGGAGCAAATGGCGCTCAGCACACCCCTCAGATTGCGCCCACTGACCGCGAAGGCGTCGTCCGCGTCTGTGATGCCAGAGTAGAGCAGGGCTGCGATGTGATGCGGCGCGATGCCCATGGGGCCAAAGGCCTGCTCCACTACAGGCGTGAGTTCGGAGTCCATGAGCAGCTTGAAGGTGTAGTGCTCATGGCGGGCTTGCTTGGTCGAGTCAGCGGCGTCCATGTGGGGGATCGCCAGGGCCGCGATCGTCGGAAAGAGCGCTTCCGAGGTGTGCGATAGCGGGGCGTGACCGGTGTCGTGACAGAGCGCAGCGAGGCGCAGGGTCTGGCGAAGACGGGCCCTGTCGTCGGCGCCGAACCACGTCGCGTCACGAAAGACCGCGTCGAAGGCCTGGCCTGCCAAGTGCATGACGCCGATAGAGTGCAGAAAGCGGGTGTGGACGGCGCCCGGGAAGACCATGTCGGCGAAACCGAGCTGCTTGATCCGTCTTAGACGTCGAAAAAATGGGCTCTCGATAATCGCTTGTTCGCCATCACTGACGCTGATGTTGCCGTGGATGGGGTCGCGGATCTCCATGGGTGTGCTCCTGGCGGCCGATGCGCGCCTCGCTGGCGTGTACCACATGGGGCCGTTGGGTACCGAATCGCGGCGGTTTTGCCGGGGGCTATTGCAGCGGCGTGCCCGGCCAACGCTTGCAGGCGATCTGCAGCTTTGAGCCCGGTTTTGCGCGCTGGCACATGCGCAATGCGCCTTCGATTGGCGCCCGCATGGTCGGCCGCGCTTCCGATAGCACGCGCAGACGACGCAGCGCGCCAGCCGGTCTCCGTGCCTGTTGCTCGGCGAACACTGCGGCGGCCACCCACGATGGGTTCGTGTCCGGAGATTTGGTGAACCGCGCGGCCCAAGACTTCGCCGCGGGATCTGCCGCCGCCACACCGGCGACGTAGACTTTGCGCCCCCACGTCAAATCAACACGCTTGAGCTGCTGGCCTGTGACGAAGGCCCGCCCATAACGGCGGCACATTACATCCGCGTCGATCGCAGCCTTGCGGGTCGGGTCGTCTTGGCGGCGCAGGGTGCCCGCCTTTTGGATCAGGGGATCGAGCACGTCGCAGTGGCCCAGTCGCGTCTCGGCTTGGACGAGCAATGTCCACGGCGCCGGCGCCTGTGGATCGATGGTGTGCGCCGCAGTGAGATGCGTCGCCGCGCCCTGATTGTCCTTCGCACCAAGTCGCAAGCGGCCGAGGTTGTAGCGCATCCGCAGGTTGTTCGGCCGAACTGCGGCGCCGTGGGCGAAGAGCTGCGCCTCCGACTGCCAGTGCTCGCCTTCAGCAGCTGATGCACTCGCCCAGGGCACCAGCAATCCGAGCGCTAGGCCCAGCGCCGCACGCTGCGCGATACCGCCTGCGCACCAAGCTCGCCCAAGCAGGGCGGCGATCATCCCCACCATCGCGATAGACGGCAGAAAGAGCAGCCGGTCGGCAAAAACAACGGTGGATGCGAACAGCAGGTTGGACACGGGGAGCCAAGCGCCACCGAACCAAGCGATGGTGGCCGCTGGTGTGCCCGTACTGTGCGCAGACCGCACCCGCAGCAAATCGCGTACCGCCAGCGCCACGAGGCTGAGCACAATCACGCCGCCTGTCAGTACGAGCCAACCGGCTGGGTGCAGCACTGGCAGCGAATCAAAGGTCTCATCCGGTGCGAGATCGTAGGGCCACAGCAGCTTTTTCGCAGCGTAGGCGACGAGCCACAGGGCACCCAGCAGGCGCTCGCCCACGCCGACATGGGCCAGCGGATTGTCGTGAGCGGCGATGAATGGCGTGCCGAGCCAGGTCGCGCGCCACGCCAGCCACAGCAAGCAAACCACTGCCGTCGCTGCGAGCCATGTTGCAGCGGTGCGCCGATCGCCATCCCGTTGGCTCCACAGCCACACCGTCCACGGCGCCAAGACGGTCAACGCGGACTCCTTGCTCCACAGGGCCACGAGCATCAGCATGAGGGAGGCGGGGCCAGCCCACTTCTGGCCGCGCGCACAGGCGATGAACGCCAGCGTCGCCGCCAGCGCCAGCGCAGCAGCCTGCAACTCCGGGCGATAGGCCACGCACAGCACCGACGAGGCATGCAGTGGATGAGCGGCGAAAAGCAGGGTCGCCAAAGTCGCGCTCACCCGAATGAGCTGCGGTGGCTGACCGCGCAGAAGTGAAGCCACCAGGAGCCCAACCAGCCCGCAAATCAAGGCATAAAGCAGCAAATTGACGGCATGCCTACCGGGGCTACCGAGGTCCAGACCCGCTTCCACCGCATAGCCCAGGGTGACCAGCGGGCGACTGAGACCCTGGGTGGCAAACCCGCGGGCCGGGCCAAACCAGGGCGTGGTGAAGATCTGAGCGATATTCGGCGGCCAGCGCACATTGGCGTTGTCGATCACGGCCGGATGATCATCGTGCACGTAGCTGGCAGTGAGGGCAGGAGGGCCAAATAGCAGCCCCGTGAGGACGAGCCCGAGCCCCATGAGCGCCAGGGGCAACTGGCGACCACCACGGGGCGGACCGGCGGTTTGGCTCATGTTCTGGCTCTACGACGCAGGGCGATGTTGACCAAAAATCCGATGCCGATGAGGACGGTCAGCACACTGGAGCCGCCATAACTCATCAGGGGCAGGGTCATACCGACCACGGGCAGCATGCCGATGACCATCCCTGCGTTGATGAAGAACTGCCAAAATATGAGGGCCGCCACCCCCACCGCCACAAGGGCATCGTATCGCTCCCTGGCATGGTTCGCTAAATACAGCGCCCACCATAAAACCCCCATATACAAGCCGAAAAGCGCGACTGTACCCACCAAACCAAAGAGCTCCGCCCACGCCGCCAGGGCAAAATCTGTGTAGAGAAAGGGCAAATGTCGGAGCACCGACCGCCGCGCGTCATCCGAATCTCGGCCGAGCATGCGCCCAGAGCCAACGGCCCACAGCGCCTGTTCCGACTGCGAGGCCCGTGCCGTGCGTCGCTGGGTGACCGCGTTTTCATCCAGGGCCATCCACGCCTGCACGCGGCCTTTTTGGTAGTCGCGCACCGCACCCATTCGCCAAGCGATTGGCACGCCGATGAGCAGCAGCAGGGCTCCTGCGATCAGCGTCTGTTTGCGCACACCTTCGTACAAAATGATCGAGCCGCCGATCATCGATACACACAGCGAGGTACCCAGGTCGGGCTCCAAGTTGATGAGAATCACCGGCGCACCCACCAGCAGCAGGGGCATTACCAAATGGCGCAGTGGCCATTCGATGGTCCGTCGTCTGGCGTCAAACCAATCCGCCAGCATCAGCACAACGGCGAGCTTCATGAACTCGGACGGCTGCATATTCATCGGCCCGAGCTCGATCCAGCGCCGGCTGTGGTTGATCTCGCGACCGAAGATCAGCACGGCGACCAGCAGCACGCAAAGCGCCAGGTAGATGGAAAAGCCCATGCGTCGGATGAAGGCCATGTCTAGACCAGCCGCGACGCCACCGCCCACCAGGCCGACTACCAGCCAAATGGTCTGGCTGCGGTGGAAGTTGGTGTCGTGCAGCGAGTCGATAAACCACAGATTGTAGATGGAGGAGGCGCAGATCAGCATCAGGCATCCGAGGCCGATAATCAGCGATCCTTGTCGCATCCGGGCGGCGAGATTCATCGCGTGCCTCCCACGGGTTCAAAGTCACGTGCGATGTCAGGTCCATAGGGAGCGGGCGGCGGTGCAGCGGGCGTGGGAGCCGGGGCTGAGCCGACGGGGAACTTGCCGAAGTAGCGGGTCATGATGCGCTTGGCGATGGGGCCGGCGACGTGACCACCGTGACCGCCGTGCTCGACAAAGACCGCAACCACGATGCGCGGACTTTCGATGGGCGCGAACCCGACAAACCACGCGTGATCGTCCTTGAGCCAGCGAACCACATCGGGCGGCATACCTGGGCGAGCGCGCTGGGCGGCCTCCGCGGTACCTGTCTTGCCGGCCATGGTCACATCTTCCAGGCGAACCTTTCGCGCGGTGCCGTTCTTGCCCTCGACCACCCGGCGCAATCCCACGCGAATCGCAGCCAACGTCGACGATTTTATCCCCATCTTCCGCGGCTTGCGGCGCGCCATGGGTGGGATGCGCTTGTTCTTGCTCTCGAACGCTTCGACGACGCTGACATTGGGCAAAGTGCCATTGCGGGCGATACCGGCGTAGACCCGCGCGACCTGCAACGGGGAGGCGGTGGCATCTTTCTGGCCAACGGCCGTCGACAGCGCAAAACCGGGGTAATAGCGGCCCATGCGCTTGGTGTACCAGGCCTTGGTCGGCACGTGCCCCGTCCGCTCGCGTACCTCCACGCCGGTGGCTTCGCCGAATCCCATCTTGCGCGCGTATTTGGCCAAACGGTCGATGCCGAGCTGCTCGCCGAGCTTGTAATAATAGACGTCACACGACTGAGCGAGCGCCTTCGACAAGTCGACTTCGCCGTGACCGCTCTTCTTGTGACAACGAAAACGGCGGCCACCAAACTCGTAATAACCAGGACACCAAAAGGTCGTCTTGGGGGTGATGAGCCCCTCTTCCAGCCCCGCCGCAGAGGCCACCACTTTGTAGGTAGACGCCGGCGGGAAGGGGTGCACCGCCTTGTTCATCAGGGGGGCGTACGGAGAGGCGTCGGTTCGCGCCTTGATCTCCGCCGTCAGCCGACCGGACCACGCGTTGGGGTCAAAACTCGGCTTGGAGTACATCGCCAGCACCTTACCGGTACGCACATCCAGCGCCACAGCTGCGCCAGAGTGCACGTGAGCCATGGCGACCTTGGCCGTGCGCTGCAAGTCGAGATCGAGCGTCAATCGCACGTTGAGCCCAGGAACTGTGGGTTTTGGCTGCATGGCCGCCAGCAGTTCGTCGAGCCCCTTGGCACGCTCGTCCCGGCCCCGTCTGCGCACCAGCACCTGCTCGCCATCCACCCCGCGGAGCAGCGCGTCAATGCCCCGCTCGAGCCCAACACGACCGACCGTATCGTTCAGTGAATAGCGCGATGGGCCACCCTCGTCGAAGGGCCGCATATCCCGCCGATTGACCCGGCTCACGTACCCCAGCAGGTGACTGGCCAGATAGCGGTAGGGATACTCTCGTTGGATCGCCGTTCGGATGCGCGTCTCGGGCAAGTCGTGGAGATGGCTGCGCAAGATCGCCACCTCATCGTTGTACGTCCGGCCGCACATCGCACACCGGAGCGCATGATGACCCTTGTGCACCGGCGTATCGTCATAGGGGCAGGTGTCCCGGTTGAGGAACTCCCGCGCACAGACGGGGCAGTGCAGGCCGTCGCCGTTGCCGCTCGCGACCAATTTTCGGCGATGAACGGGGCAGGTATGACGCCGCGGCACCCGCTCGTAGGTCCGGCCACAGGTCGTGCAAAATGCGTAGGGTTGATCGCCCACCAAATCGAGGCGATGGGAGTCGTAGGGGCAGTGAGACGAGACCAAACCGCGCCGCACAACCACCGGCTTTCGTCGTCTCGGGTCGGTCGGTTTGGACAGCTCGGCGACGAGCCCTTTGACCTCAGAGTCGGTTAGATCGAGCAAGTGACGCAGGGTTTGTGCGATCGGCGTGACCCGCTTGGCCTTGACCCGATGGCGCAGCACCTCCAGTCGATGGCTTTCGATATTGCGGGCCATGACGTCGCCCTTTGAGCCGATAATCAGGCCGCGCGGCGCCGTCGACCGAACCTTGGACACCCGCTCGATGGTAGCGAACTTCTCGTAGCGCTCGCCGCGCACCGCCTGCACCAGCAGCAGCCGTGCACTCAGCAGCATCATCCCAGCGGCGACCACCGCGAACGCCACGCTATTGCGGGCTTCGAAGCTGCGTGCGTCGTGGGACGGACCGAGTTGAAAGCGGGAGTTCATCTGAGGGACCGGAGTAGGGGGAAGATACTGGCTACCAGGGCGATCGCAGCCCCGATGGTGAGAAATACGACCAGCGTGTCGCGATCGTACTGAAACGACACGCTGCTAACGGAACATCGAGCCGGCGGAGCTGCGACGTTCGAAGAGTCTGCCCGCTCTGTCGAGCAGGGCAAATTGCAGCGGCGCGGCGAGCATGGTGATGAGCGACAGGGGCAGCGCCATCCGCAAGGCTTGGGCATGGCTGCCGAATTCGCGGTGGAAAATCGTCTCGAACATCATGAACAGCCCAGTCGCAACGAGCGTCGCAATCGCTGCGGTCGCCATGAGGCTCACCGGCGAACGCAAATCGGTGTGTCGTGACGCCAACCGCATGCCCAGAAAGACCAGTACGCCCACCTCAGCAAACACCCCGACCGGGGCCGCCAAACAGAAGCCGTCTTTCAGCAAACCGATGATAAATACGGTCAGAATGCCGGGAAGTAGCCCACCGCGATGCGCTGCGAACATCGCCGTGATCACCAGTACGTCGGGCGCGAAGAGTTGGCTACTGAACGAACCCAGCAGCGGCGATTCAAGGCCCAAGAGCAGCCAGGTGACGAGCAGCCATGCGACGTAATTCATGTGCGTTCCTGGTTCCTGCGCGGGCAGGTGCTGTGGAGCCCCGTGTGAGAGGCGGTCACAGCGGGCTCAAGTGAGTCATGGGGGCTATAACGCCACACCGATCCCGAAGTTAATATTGAACTGATCAAGGGCCATATTCGACACATTTTCCGGCCTTTCAGTCTCCGTGAAGCCGTCGCTGGTGGTCAGTGAATTCCACGTGGTCTGCAGGTATTTCACCTCGACATGGAGCCACCACGCCCGCCCAACTCGAGAGGGAAAGAGCCGCACCCCGGCCACGTAGCCGAAGGCCCATCCACCGTAGTTGACGTGGGGTAGGTCGACCGTCTCCTCGAAGCAGTCGCCAAACTCGTCGCACACGTCCTGGGACTCCGACTCCGACGTTCCCATGGACACCAGCAGCCAATCGATGCCGACGTAAGGATCGAAGCGAGCGCCAGGCCGCGGATGCCAGAGCAGGCTTGGGCCGATGGTGAGCAGGGTGCTGACGTCGAGACCCTGACCGAGTTCATTTTCCCAGGCGCGCGTGTTGAGTGGCCCGAAACCAAACGATAGACGCAGGCCGATGTCGAACATGCCGCCGGGGGTATGACCGCCCAAGAAGAAGTCGAGTCCGGTGCTGTCTTCAAATTCGAGCTCGTTGGCGAGCTGGGCGTTCAATCCGAATGAGCGGTCACCAAAAGCAGTGTAGTGGGCCAGCGCCATCGAAAATGACCCGCCCCAACGCTGGGGAATGCGAGCTCCGCTACGACGGCGAGGCGGTTGACTACGGGGGCCACGCTGCTGCATGGCCGGTGGCGTCATTGGCTGGGCAGGCTGTGCCTGGGGCGCCGGTTGTCGCCGGGCCGGCGGTGCGCCAGCAGCCGGCGGGTGGGCGCTAGCGGCGCTCGACCACAACAGCCCAATCACGGCAATGAGGCAGATCCAATGGCGGTGCGTGTTCATCCACAGACTCCTTTGACCGGACATCACGACCCTACCCATCCGGCGTATTGGCTGGGTCCACACGCACACGTTTGCGGCGCGCGGCTTCGGGGGCCGGCAGGCTGTCGCTGTCTTTCACCACAGCCCGATAGCCCGTGACGATCAGCACCTCTTCCAAGGTGGCGAACGCGACCGCAGGCGTCAGCGTATATTCGTGGTACGGGCCGCGCTGGGTCGATTTTCCCGACGCGACATGGCCGATCTCCAACCCCGGCGGAAACACCCGATCGTGACCGGTTGTGACCACGGCGTCCCCGGGGGCGATGGGCGTCCGCCTGACCGCGCGGTCGAGGTGAACAAATTCCACGCCGAACTGTTTGCGCCTGCCCTTGCCCTTGACCGTACCGACCACACCCTTGCCGCTGATCGACGCGTGGGCCTGACTCCGACTATCGGTCACCAGCATCACATCAGCCCAATCACCAGAGACCTTCTCGATACGCCCCACAACCCCGCCGTGGGTGATGACCGCCAGCCCTGGCCGCAAATTCTCGATGCCATCCACGTCGATGCGAACCCGCAACACCCGGAAAAACTGGCTCACCTCTCGGCCGATGACCTTGGCCGGCACCGTGTCGAGCTCCTTGCGACCCTGTTTGAAATCACACAGCTTTTTCAGGCGCCGCAGCTCTTCCTGCAAGGCCCGACTCTTAAGCGCTTCGCCCAAAAGTAGCCGATTGTCTCGCTTGAGCTCCTCGTTATTGCGCTTGGTTTTTGTGAGCAGCACGTAGTCGTCGACCACGCCGCCCACCGAGCCGAGACTCGCACGTGTGACCGCCTGCATCGGCGCGGTCAGGGCCATGAGCACCTTTTCGATGGGGCTGGTGTTGCGGTTGGGCTTGCCGTGCCAATACATCAGCGCCAGCGGCAAGATCAGCACGAGGCCGAGCAGGAGCGTGCCCTGATACCGTTGCAGCAGATCGCGAAACATCGCTAGCTCCTACAATCCGGCTTCGCGACGCGCGCGAGGCATGGCGATGAACAAGTGAGTAAACAACAGGGCGACCGTTGCTAGACCAAGGCTGACTGGTAGCCAAAACAGGGGCTGGGCACCCAGGTCGACGGCCACATCGTCGACCACTGTCCACCCGACTTGGGTCTTTTCAAAGAGCAGCGCTGTCCAAGCCAAGATGACGACTGTGCTGAACAACAGCGAGCTGGTCCGGCGCACCCAAGTGCGTCTCAGTCCAAGCCTCGCGTAATTGGCGACCACAATGGCGGTACAGAGGTTCATCAAAGCGTAGAGATACCAGTCTTCGAAGCGCAGTTTCCAGGTGATGACAGTCGTGCAGACGGCGCTTGCGAGATAGAGCCAGACCGCGAAATTGGCCAAAGCCCGCGCCCGTACACGCCAAATTCGGGGCGTGTCATCGGCGCTCACGGTCGGGGTGGATTCAGCCATCGGTCCCATGGTGCGGGTAGCGCCAAAACGACGCCAGGGGACCAGGCGTTTGGCCGACGTGCGACCACCTGATCCCCATGTCGTTGGCGACACCAAGAGCGCTAGGGCGCGTAGTCGTATTTCGCGAAGTTGGTCTCGATCTCGTCCTGCGACGGCGAGTGGCCCTTCGTGACTTCGGCGATTTCGAAGTCGTCCTCAAAATCGACCATCTTGTAGTTGAGGGCGATGTCCTCGTTGAAGACGTCTGGCGTCTCGTCCTCTTCAAAAACAGCCTTCCAGGGGCACGCGGGCTCGCAGTTGGTGCAGTCGATGCACTCGTCTGGGTTCACGTACAGCTGATCGGGGAAGGTTGCCTTATCGTCGCCGGTGTACTCGTAGATGCACTCAACGGGGCAGACATCGGCGCACGCGGTGTCCTTACAGTCTACGCAGAGTCGGGTGATGATGTAGGCCATGGGGCGCTCCCTTTTTGGGTAAAAACGGTGAATCTGGTTCGGTGGCTGCCTAGCTCATTGCGGCGATAATGGCGTCGGCCATCTCTCTTGTCGAGGCTGAGCCGCCATGCATTGGCACAACCGCTTGACCACGGGCAAGTACTGCGGACACAGCCGTACGGATCGCATCGACTGCGCTGGTCTCACCGAGGTGGGTCAGCAGGTCCACCGCTGGCATCAGCAGAGCTAGCGGGCTGGCACACAGCTCACCGGCATCATTGGTACTGCCGCCGACGTGTTGCGTCGCTTCGAACACCCGCACGCCCTCACCGGTATTGGCGCTGGTGACAATGAGACTGGAGCCCACGAGGCCGGCACCGATGTCGCCGAGGATGTCCCCAAACAGGTTGCCGGCGACCAGCACGTCGAACTGCTCTGGCCGGGCGACCATCTGCATGGCGGCGTTGTCGGCGATGATGTCTTTGTGGGTGATCTGCGGGAATTCTGCCGCGATTTCCTTACCGATCTGGCGGAAAAGCCCATCGCTCATCTTCATGATGTTGGCTTTGTGCACCACCGTGACCTGCTTGCGACCCAAGCGCACGGCTTCCGAAAACGCGAAACGGATCACTTGTTCAGCTTTGTGACGGGTCAGCACTTTGATCGTCTCAACCACGCCGGGCACGATGGTGTGTTCGATACCGGCGTAGGTGCCTTCCGTTAGCTCGCGTACCAAGATGATGTCCACGTCTTCGTAGCGACTCGGCATCCCTGCAAGACTGCGCAGCGATCGCACACCGGCGAAAACCCCGAGCCCTTGGCGCAGGGTCACGTTCGGCGAGGTGTACCCTCCACCGACTGGCGTGCGCAGCAGGGGCTTGATGCACAACCCGATGTCCTTGATTCGTTCGATGGTGCTCTGGGGCATCGGATCGCCGCAGGCATCGACCGAGCGGACGCCGACGGGAAGCGGATGCCAGTCGATGGCCACGCCAGCGGCTTGTACGATGCGCTTCACGGCGTCGCTAAGCGCGTCGCTTGTGGGGCCGCCCTGAAGCAGGGCAACGGCGGGAACGGCGGAAATGGGCTCGCTCATGGGCGGTGCTCCTTTGAATTGAACATCGAAGGCCAGGACAGTGGCTTAACCGTGGGTACCGAGCGCAGCCATAATCGCGTTGGTGAACTGCTCGGTATTGGCGCTGCCACCGAGGTCACCCGTGCGCACCTCTCCGCGCTCTAACACTGAAAACAAGGCCTTCTCGACGTTGTTAGCCGCTTTGCGCTCGCCGATGTGCCGGAGCAAGAGGACCCCGGACTGCACCAACGCTGTGGGGTTCGCGATCCCCCTGCCGGCGATGTCTGGTGCAGAACCGTGGACTGCCTCAAATACGGCGTATCGATCTCCGATGTTGGCGCCTGGCACCACACCCAGACCACCAACGAGACCGGCACACAGATCACTCAGTACGTCGCCATACAGGTTTTCCATGACCATGCAGTCGTACTGATTTGGGTCGATGACCAAGCCGCGAACGACGTCGTCGATCAAGCGTGCCTCGTGGGTCACAAAGGGGTAGCCATCGGCCACCTGATTGAAGGAGTCGAGAAAAAGGCCATCGCTCAGCTTCATAATCGAAGCCTTGTGGACCAGGGTCAGCTTGTCGCGGCCCTCGTTGCGCACATACTCGTTCGCCCAGCGCGTAATCCGCTTGCAGGCCCGCTCAGAGATGACGCGCAGGGTCTCGACGACCCCTTCCACCGGAGAGTGCTCACGACCCGAGTACAGCCCTTCGGTATTTTCTCGAAAGACGACCAAATCCACGTTTTCGTGACGCGTCGGCACACCAGGAATCGACTTCACCGGTCGCAGACTGACGTACAGGTCGAGCGCTTGCCGGATAGCGACATTGACTGAGGTGAAGCCGTGACCGACGGGCGTGGTGATCGGCCCCTTCAGGGCGACCCGGGTCTGCTCGACACTGCGTAGGGTCACGTCGGGCAGCGGCGTGCCGTGGCTTTGTACCGCAGCGGCCCCCGTGGGAACTTTCGTCCAGTGAATATCCACGCCAGCTGCGGCCAAGATGCGAATCGTCGCGGCGGTGACCTCTGGGCCGATGCCGTCGCCTTCGATGAGGGTGAACTCGTACGTCATGGTGCCTGAGCCTCCAGCGCGGCGATCGCGCGGCCGGACCTTAGCGATCAGGACCCGTCTGGGCAACCGGCCGCGCTGTATCCCGTCAACAATGGAGCAAGAATGGAGTTCGTGATGGCGCGGCCTCTGCGCGGACACAACGACGCGCGAGCTCGCCGCTGCCAGACACCGACCGGTGAGGTGTATACGGGAAGGTGCGTTCGGCTTGGAGTATCACCTGAAAATCAGGGCGCTTTGACGACCGCCAGCTCGCCGGCCTTGACCGTGCCGACCTTGGTCTTCTTGCCGCCGGGCCAGGTCACCACGACCTGCGAGACTTCTGTCGCCTTGCCGAGCCCGAACCGCGCTTGTCGCTGACCGCTGGTGCCAATGCCGACGTTCCCGATGATCCAGCGACGCTCAGATTTCCCTGCGACAACCCCGTCCACGATGGCGCCAAGGGCGTCGCGATTGCCAGCCTTGCCGATGACTCGCACGACCGCCACGTTGCCGACCTTGAGGTCGTTCATCAGTACGTAGAGGTGCAACGCACCCGAGCAGCTGGGCCGGAGCTGGACTAGATCGAGGTCGCCGTCGAGGTCGAGGTCAGCCACACCGTGCGACAGCGTTCCCCAGTTGCCGCAGCCGTAAGTGGGTCCGCGCAGCGACTTGAACACCCCGACTTTGCCCGTACCGAACAACCATAGGTCGGTCGCCGTCATTACCTTGGGCGGAAAACCACAGAACTTCAGCGAAGAGATCGGCTGCGAGCCCCAGTCCATGGCCACGCCCAGCAAGATGTCGAGGTGACCGTCTTGATCGAAATCCTCCAGGAGGGGATTCCAACTGCTCGAACTCCAGCTCAGCCCTGTCGCCGGGTGGCCCGCGGGCTGTAGCGCAAAGGCCGGCGAGCCATCCGCGCTGGTCCCCGCGCGCAACAGGATGCGAGCCGGACCCGCGTCGGCCATCACCAAGTCGAGCCAGCCATCGCCATTGAGGTCGCCGATCCCCCAGCCCATGGTGTGGCCGTGATCCGCAAATCCAGCGGATTTCCAGGGCACCAGCTTCTTGCCCGTGTTGCGTAACGCCCGTTGACTCCCAAAATCATCCCCGATCACCACGTCTGCTAGCCCATCCCCATCCAGGTCTGGCGTACTCAGCGAGGTCAGCATCTCGCCGCCGGGCGCGATGTTCCAAGTCGAGGTCGCATCGACGAATTTTCCAGGCTGGTATTGGATATAGAGCCGGTCCGGCATCGGCTTTTTGGGCGTCTTTCCGGGCTTCATCGAGCACATGAAGTCCGCGTTGCTGATGGTGCACTGCATCGCATCGCAAGGGGCGCTGGGCAGACCAGAGCCGACGTAGAGATCGAGATCGCCATCGCCGTCGAAGTCCGCTGGCGCCAAACTCCAGCCGAAGAAGTTGGGCGCACCCGGGAAGGCTTGCGGTGATGGGTAAAATCCGCCCGATCCGTTGTTCAGGTAGAGGAACACGCCGGATTGGCCGCCGACGACTAGGTCATCGTCCTTGTCGCCGTCCACATCAAACACTGCGCAACTACCATCGGGAACATGCAGCGTCTCGGCTGCCTTGGTCACGACGGTCGTTGGCCCGCCCTTCCGCGACAGCATGCTCACGATCAGCCGCGGCTTGGCCCAGTCCTCCGCGCCGACGACGACGATGTCCAGGTGGTCGTCGCCATCCAAATAGCCGGACGCTGCGCACATCATGCCTTCTTTGATGTTGAGGAGCCCTTTGGGCAGCTTGGTCAGGGTTGTAAAGCTGACCTGCGGTAGCTTTGCGATGGGCATCGGTGTGACGGTCGTTGGCCACGACGTGCCGGCCCATGGGTCGGGGAGCCCAACGGCCACTCCGTCCGCTGTCGCGTCGCCTGGCAGCGGCACGTCCCCGCCCGTCGCGTCGCCCTGGGTCGCATCGCTGCCGTCGCTGTCCATCGCCGCAGCGTCTGCTTGCAGGCCGTCGGACAGCTCCAGGGCGTCTTCAGCCCCGTCGCTCATGGCCTCGGCGTCGAATTGCCCATCAGTAGCGCCACCATCTGGGTTGCCCGCATCCCCCGATTTGGCGTCTGTGATCCCTACGACCACGTCTGAGAGTTCGGCGTCATCCGGCGAAGCGTCCCCGGCATCGGCCGCCCCAGCATCCGTGTCCATTGGCATGACGTCTGGCGTGGTGACCAGCACATCGGTTGGCGCTGCATCCGTTGCCGCATCCGTGGTGTCGGCTTCGGCCGCGATGAAGGTGTCGTCGGCCGCGGCGTCGGCGCCTGAGTGGCCGCCATCAGCGATGGTTGCACCGGCGTCGCTGGCACCGGCCCCTGCATCTTTGGCGCCGGTTGGACCGGTCGCATCCTGACCGCACGCGCCGATGGCTAGCAGCGCCGCAGTCACGACAAAAAAGTGGAGCGCCCGCATTGGATTGTGGGATCGGTAAAAGCGTGTCGGCGCGTCGCTCAAGCTGCTCCTGCCTCTGGCGCCCAACTGCAGGCTACGGCAGCGCTTAGTCTGCCATCGCCAGCGCAACCCAGGCAAACCAGGGTCCAACAGTCACGGCTCGTTGGAGGCTGACTATGCGCGTTCAAACGGAAAGGCGAGCACCTGCTCAATGTCATCATAACCGCCGATCACCATCAACAATCTGTCGACGCCGAGCGCCACCCCAGCGGCGGGTGGGCAGCCTTCGGCAAGCGCCCCCAAGAAGCGTTCGTCGACTGGATAGATGGGCAGATCCGCCTCTCGCCGGGCTGCGACGTCCGCCTCAAATCGCTGCCGCTGCTCGGCGGCATCCACGAGCTCTGTGAAGCCGTTTGCCAGCTCAATGCCCCGAATATAGACCTCAAAGCGCTCAGCCAGCCCTGGATGCTCAGGGTCGCGCCTGGCCAAAGAGGCCAGGCATTGCGGCCACCGGTCGATCACCACCACGCGGTCTTTCGGTAGGTTGGGCTCGACCCGCTCGACCATCGCCTGCAGCAGGAGATCGGCCTCATCATCTCCGTCTCGCGCCCCCAAACCAGCTGCGACGGCCCGTGCATGCAACGTCGGAAGATCAGCATCCCGGATGTCGAATCCCGCCCATCGCCCCAGGGCTTCCGCGAACGTGAGGCGCAACGTCGGTTCGCTCGCAAACGGCGCGCATGGGGATTGGCCACGGCTGGTGCGCACGGCATCGACCGCCTGAGTACACAGCGGCAACAAGGCCAAGATGTCTTCGACGATAGCCGGGTAGCGCTCGTCGGTCCGGTACCACTCCAACATGGCGAATTCGGGGTTGTGCCAGACTCCGCGCTCACCGGACCGGAAGGCTTTGCCGAGCGAAAAGATCCGGTCGAATCCAGCCGCGATCAGCCGCTTCATGTGAAATTCAGGGCTTGTCGAGAGCCAACGCTCCGTCATCTTCCCGCCCATCCCTTCACGGACACTGGCGGAGACGGCATCGAGATGAAGCTCGAGCCCCGGACACGTCGCCATGACGGGCGCGTCGATCTCCGTGAAGCCCTGGTTGTGAAAGTAGTCCCGAATCGCGCGCAGCAGCGCCGCACGTTCGAGCACGGCTCGGTAGCGCAGCCCCTGATCAGCCGACAGGCGCGCCAAGTCCCCACCCGCGCTCGGCGGTCGTTGCGGACGAACCACCAGCGTCAACCCGTCAGGCGACAGGCGAATGATATCGCCGGCCTGCAAGTCGTCGGAGCTCGGATGATCGAAGACACGGCCGGCGATCCACAGCCGTGCGAGCCCTTGGCCAACCGCAAGTACGCGGGCGAGGGTGCCGTCGGTCAAGACAGCCTACTGCACGAGCAGGGTGCTGCTGCGATCGATGGGTTTGCGATCGATCGCGGCGCGGACCAGCTCCCAAACGGCGGGGCGCTTGGCCACAAAGGTACCGTCAGCACGCTCGGAGCCTTGCAAGACGATGAGGCGCGACACGTCCGACTCTCCACCAGTCGCGGGTGCGGTCCCCACGGGTTTGCCCACCACGCGAATCACATTCGAGCCACGGTGCAACGCACCGGTCAGGTCCACCGTAAAGGGGCCGGTGCTGAGCGCGATTTCCCGAAACTTCTTGTTGTTCACAAAGATCGTGAACGTGAAGGAGACCTTCGGGTTGGGGCGGTACAGCAACACGTACCTCGACGTCGGCTTGGCCGCCTTGGCTTTCACGTTGCCGAAATCAGACGATCCGGTCACGCGAATCGGCTTGCCCGCCTTGTCCGTGATGACACGGTAGCCGGGGGAGATCACGTGCAGGTTGCCCAGCGCATCAAATTTGACGGAGCAATTTTGCAGGTTGACCCCTTTCAATCCGGTCGCTTTGACACCGTTGACGTAGACGTCGATGGCGTGGGCGTGGGATGTGGTCAGTGATGCTGCGGCGAGCGCGGCTGTGAACAATAGGCTTGAGAGTCGCATGGGTCTGCCTCCAACTGCGATGCGCGACTTTGACGCACGGCTACTGGGCTGCAACGCACACCGGTGCCGTTACATTCGCATGAGCGTGCCATGTCGTCGCCAGTGGGCCAGAAATCAGCCCAAAAACAGCCTGCACACTGATTCTCTGGGCGATCTAGCTTTGAAATGACGTCTGCTCGGAGTGGAGAACTGCGGCTGAGGGCTCAGGGCGCGTGGGGATCGCCGATGGGCGCACATTGCTCCTCGTGGATGGTGCACACCTTGGGCGTGCCCTGGGCGCTGTTGAACGCCTTGATGTAGCACTTCTTCTTGTCTTCGATCTCGTCGTTGACCACCCCCGACGGCGTCATTTCTTGAAAGCAACGCCAGCGGCAGCAGTCGAGCTTCTCTTTGCTTGTCTGCCAGAGTTGGCAGGTCTTAAGGAAGTTGCAGTACGCCTTACAGACCTGCTTGGCATTGGTGTACTTCGGGTCGGTGACCTTGCTCTCCCAATCACAGATGACCGGATCGATGACGACTTGGCCGTGGCTGTCCGGCGATTGGCACACTTTGGTCGGCAGGGCGGGATACAGATCCGTGTTCTTCCACGCTGGCTTGGTGCATTTTTGCCACTGTGACCAGTTGCTCTTGCAGGTGTCCGTGTTGTTGCAGATAGGCGCGCAGAAGGTCTTCAGCTCGCCTTTGAAGTCACTGGGTACCGTGACGCACAAGCCAGCGGTGGCGCCGAGATCAGCAGTGTCACAGTAGTCACCCGGGTTCGTACAGGCCTTGGTGCACCAAGGCCGCGGCGCCCAATCGCCATCGGCACAAGCGAGTCCAGCAGCGCACTCCCCCTCTTCACAAGCCTGCCCAAAGCCGGGGAGTACCGGCGCTCGCGCACCTGCGTTTGCATCTCCCCCACCTTCACTGCCGCACGCGCTCAACAGGAGCGCTCCGACCAACAAGACTCGCGTTGGGTAGCTCAATATGACCTCCTGGCAGGTACGTGCACCCTCGTGGCGCGTCCGCCTCACCAGAGCCTGCCCGCTTCGCAGCTCCGCGTCGACCCGCATTGGCGGAGCCGGATGAGTGCGGATCGGGCGATTTTTAGGGCCGAAAGCGCTCGTTTGACGGATCGCCCCTCGCCCGGTGGCAACGCCCCACAGCACCGTGCTAGCTTTCTGGCGCGCCACGTTTCCTCGGAGCTCCCCATGTTTGATCGCATCCTCCTGCTCACCGACCTCGACGACAATCCAGAACTGACCGCTGGTCCGGTCGCGGCGCTGTCCGAAGTGTTCTCGTGCAAGGTCATTATTTTCCACGCACTGCGGGGTTCAAGCGACCTGTTCTACCTACAGGGAGACGCCGATCAGGTGCGCAAGTTGCTCGACAAGAAGGCCGAGGATGAGGCCCGACCCGCCCTGGAAAAGTTGGCAGACGAACTCGAAAGTCGCGGCGTCAACACCGGTATTGTGACGCAGGTTGGGTCGGCTTTTGATCTCGCCTTGCGCGCCGTAAAGGATCTCGACATCGATCTGGTGGTGATTCCGCAAGAGGGTTTCGCTGACTTCACCGACCGGGTCAGTGGCTCGACGACTGCAAGGCTGATTCGCGAAAGCGCCGTACCTGTGCTGACGATCAACCACGCGTTCTTGGATCGCTCCGACAAATGGAAGGGGTTTCACCGCATTCTCTACCCGACCTCGCTATCAGGCGGGAAGAGTCGTCGTCTGAGTGATGCGGAGGATTTCGCAGCGGAGATCGGCGGCACGTTGGAGCTCGTCCACGTCATCGATCCCATTCATGAGCAGGTCCTCGAGACGCCCGAGGGCGAGGTCATTCTGCCCAAGGACATCAACTATCGCGTTCGGAGTCGCCTTGAGGAGCGCCTGAGCGCCTTGGCGCACTCGGTGACTCAGGTGCCATGCATGTGGCGCCTGCTCGAAGATACCAAGCCCGGCTCAGGAGTGATGGCCTATGCCGATCGCAGCAACGCCGACCTGATCGTGGTGCCGCCGCTTGCGACCGGTGACACGCGCCACACCCTCCTCGGGAGCGTCGCCGAGCACGTGATCAAGCACGCCCGTGTGCCGGTCATGTCCCTGAAGCCCGAGAAGTCGTGACGTCCGAATCTTTCGCGCCGGAGCTCTTTGCGGCGACGGACGCCCCCCTCGCTGAGCGCATGCGTCCGCGCACATTGGACGAGGTCCTCGGTCAGTCGGCGTTGGCCGCTCCCGGAGGATTCCTAAATCGCGCGTTGGCCAGCGACCGGCTGCCGTCCATCATTTTGTGGGGACCACCAGGCACAGGCAAGACCACCCTGGCGCGGCTACTTGCCCGCGGAAGAGCCCGTTTTGTGGGCTTATCGGCCGTTCTCAGCGGCGTCGCGCAAGTGCGCACGGTCGTGCAGGAAGCCCAGGCTGCCCGGCAGCGCGGTCACAAAACAGTGCTGTTTGTCGACGAGATCCACCGCTTCAATAAGGGCCAACAAGACGCGTTCTTGCCCCACGTGGAAGCAGGGACCATCACCCTTGTCGGCGCCACCACCGAGAATCCAGCCTTCAGCCTCAACAGCGCCCTCCTGAGCCGGTGTGCCGTTTTGGTTTTAGAGCCGCTCAGTGATGACCACCTCGTCGAACTCTTGAGCCGGGCGCTATCGGATCGTCGCGGATATGGCGGCACCGGCTTGCTCGCTGATGATGATGCGCTGGGGCGCATCGCCCGCGAGGCCGATGGCGACGCCCGCCGCGCGCTGACACAGCTGGCCGCCATCGCCGATCCCCTTCTCGACGATGCGAACCAAGATCCGACCCTGACCCCGACCATCACGCTGGCACATCTCGATCACGTAGCGAGTCACGGCGGGCCTCGCTACGACCGCGGTGGCGACACCTACTTTCAGTTGATGAGCGCGCTGATCAAATCCATGCGCGGCTCCGATCCTGATGCGGCTCTGTATTGGCTCGCTCGCATGCTCGATGCCGGCGAGGATGGTCGGGTGATCTCTCGGCGGTTGGTGGTCTTTGCCGCCGAGGATGTGGGCAACGCCGATCCGCGTGCGCTGCCCCTGAGCGTGGCCGCTGCGCAAGCCCATGAGCTTGTCGGTCTACCCGAGAGTCGCATCTCGATCGCCCAAGCCGTGACCTTTCTTGCGACGGCTCCAAAGAGCAACGCGAGCTACAAGGCCCTAGGGCAGGCCATTGAAGCCGTCAGGGCCCATGGGTCCCTCCCGGTGCCGCTACGGCTGCGAAACGCCAGCACAGCGCTCGCGCGGCAGTTGGGCCACGGAAAAGGCTACCGCTATCCCCACAACGAGGGCGGGTTCATAGCTGAGAGCTACCTGCCGGATGCCCTCGAGGGGGCCCAGTTCTACAAGCCGACTCAAAATGGCTACGAGGCCCGCATCGCTGAGCGTTTGCGCACGTGGCGAGAGCTGCGAGAGACCGACGGGTAGCAGCGGCTCACCTGCGGACACCGCGCGTCACAGTCTCACGCGTCGTGGTCAATCGCTGCACTCGCGTTGGTGGTTGGAATAAGGTCGCGGCGTCGCGCGCTTTGGGAAGTGCTTATTGTAAGGGCTTGTCTTGTCCTGGTTTTTCGGTCAATGGTGCGTCCCCTTGACCCCCTAGTGGGGCGCTCCTACGCTACGGCGCCCCACGCGCTACAGCGTATGCAATTTTTGGAGTTCGTTCATGGATAGCTCGTTTTGCCGCCGGAATACTCGCGCGGCCATCGCCATCGCCTGCGCTGTCGCCATGCTGACGGTCGGCTGTGGTCCGAAAGAGACCGAGACCACCGGCAAAGGCAAGGCCACCAAGGGCGCCAAGAGCGCGGGGTTGGACCGGGCCCAGCTCGGCGCAGAGAAGCCATCGGTCGATATCATCGCATTTGTTGGTTTCCAGTGTGCGCACTGCAAAAAGAGCGCGGATGCGCTGTTGCAGCTCGCCACGACCCACTCGAAGGACGTGCGCCTGCGCATCGTGAACCTGCCGCTCGACGTGCACGCCGATAGCGTCGCCCTGGCCAAAGGGTTCGTGGCAGCCCGTATGCAGGGTAAGTGGCAGGCGTACTACAAGCACATCTTTAGCCTCCCGAAGGCCACGGCGGACGACGTCGTGAAATGGGCCGCTGGCGCCGGAATCGATGCAGCGAAGTTCAAGAAGGACTTGGCGAGCAAAGCCGTCGCGGACGAGGTCGGCGTCGACGCGGGCATCGCTGGTGCGCTGGGTGTCGCTGGCACGCCGAGCTACTTGGTCAACGGTGCACTGCTGCAGGGGGCACGCGCCGCCGAAGAGTGGAAGAGCATCATCGACGGTCAGAAGGCGCTCGCCGCCAAGAAGACCAAGGATGGCGTCAAAGCGGCTGACCTCATGCGGACGCTCGCCAAGGCCAACAGCCCCAAGCGCGCCCCGCACTACGCGCGCATCGTCCTGAAGGGCGAGCTACCGGCAGCGGCAACGGTTCCGGTGAAGACGAAGAAGCGCAAAAGTGGCGTGGTTGCGGCTAAATTGCTGCCAGCTGGCGGCAGCGGCGGCGGTACAGTTCAACTCGGCGGAGCTGCCGCGAAGGACACCGGCATCGATCGCAACACCGTATGGCGCGTGATCGTTCGCCCGGACGATCCCGTTCGCGGCGCCAAGGATGCCCCCCTGACCGTCGTCGTGTTCAGCGACTACGAGTGCAAGTTCAGCAAGCAGCTCCAGCCTACGTTGAAGGCCCTTGAGGGCGAGTTTGGTAAGGATTTGCGCATCGTTCACAAGCACAACCCGCTGCCCTTCCATCAGCGCGCCATGGCCGCGGCTGAAGCGGCAGAGGCTGCTCGCGCACAGGGGCAGTTCTGGAAGATGCACGACGCGCTGTTCGCGGCCGCACCCGCGCTGCAGGACACGGACCTGAGCAAGCTCGCCGCCGACATCAAGTTGGACAAAGCTGGCTACGACAATGCGATGAGCGCGCACGGCGCCCAGCGTCGAGTTCGGTCTGACGTTGAGCAGGCCGCTGCCGTTGGTGCGCGGGGTACGCCTAACTTGTTCATCAACGGTATGAAGGTGGTGGGCGCCAAGACCAAGGCTGACTTGATGCCGCTCATGCGGAGCCAGCTTGCGGCCGCAAAGAAGATGATCGCTGGCGGCACCCCCGCCGCGACGGTCTACGACAAGATCGTGGGGCAGGGCCGCCTACTCAGCAGCCTATCGGCCAAGGCGGCGACCATCGCGACCCTCGGCGCCGCGACCCGTGGCCCCAAGGGCGCCGCGATTCACATCGTCGCGTTTGAGGATTTTCAGTGCCCCTTCTGTGCGCGCCTGGATCAGCACATCGCGGCTATGGAGCGCGAGTTTGACGGCCGTGTGAAGGTCACCTGGATGGACTTCCCGCTGAGCAAGATTCATCCGCAAGCGCAGATGGCGGCTGAGGCCGGCAAAGAGGCCTTGGCCCAGGGCAAGTTCTGGCAGTTCCACGCCGCAGTCATGGCTGATCAGCACGACCTGACGGAGCCCGGGTTGCTGATTCTCGCGAAGAAGGCCGGTGTCGACACCAAGAAGTTGCGCGCCGCATTGAAGAGCCACAAGTGGGCGGCGGACGTCGCCAAGGAGCGCGCGGAGGGGCAGAAGCTGGCACTGAAGGGCACGCCAAGCGTGTTCATCAATGGCTACGCGTTCACGCCGCAGCTCGGCTTCTCGGCCAATACGTTCCGTTCGGCGATTGTGCGCCTGCTCGGTGCGCGCTAGTACCGCGATTGTCTGGGCGGCGCTGGTCGCTCTGTCGGCGCCTGCGCATGCGGCGTCCGGTGGGCGCGTGCCCACGGTTCGCCTGTTCGTCGATCTGCAAGACGCCACCTCCCGCACAGCTTGGCTGCGGTATCGCGCAGCCGTGAAGGCTGCCGGCACGCCCGTTCGCATGGTCGCGCATCCTATGCCGCTCGGTCGCAACCCCCGTGCTCGATCCGCTGCTGCTGCGGCGTTGGCAGCTCGTCAGATGGGCCACGGCAACGCATTTGTCGACGCACTTTTGCAGCGAGATTCACTCACAGACGCCGATTTTCGGGCCGCTGCGCGCGGTAGTGGCTTGGCAGTTGCCGATTTTGACAAGCGCCGCTCCGCCCCAGCGACCGTCTCATCTGTGGAGCGAGAGCGTAGCGCAGCGATTGCGCTGGGGGTCCGGGCGACTCCTAGCGCGCTTCTCATGGGGCGTGGGGTCTCTGGTCTGCCGCCAACCGTGACACTACGCGCAGCTCTGGCCCATGCCTTGCGGCGCTGGCGCACCTGTAACAAAGCCGCCAACTCCGATTGCGAGGGCGCCAAGGTTGGCGCGGCGGGGTCTGCGTCCCGCGCGGCATTCGATGTGCTGCGCGGCCGTGTCTCCAAAAACAACAAAACTGCCGCCTCAACTGCCGGTTCGACGATCGCCCGTGTTGTGCCGGGGCGCTTGGGCGAGCGGTGGCGTGTTGCGCTACCGAAATCACCCTTGTCGCTGGGCGACAATGCCAACGTGACAGTGGTGTGGTACGTCGATCCGAGTCAGCCGCGCTGCTGCAGCGGCGGTCGGAGTCTGCTCGCCCGGGCTCAGGCAGATGAAGTTCGCCTCGTCGTCATTCCTGTCGCAAACGGTCCGGACTTCGCCCCGGCTTCGGCATTGCACGGGATGAAGACGACCGAAGAGCAGCGGGCTCATGTCGTACGTCAGCTGCTCAAGCACGGCGGGGGCCCCCTCACAGCGTTGGCGAAGCTCCTTGGGCTCCGGGGACTCGCTAGGGCTGCGGCGGCCCCTCAGGCGGCTGTTGAACTCGCCGCTGCCGCGGCGCTCGCTGCCAAGGTCGCGGCTGCGCCTGGTTCGCTCTTTATCAACGGTCGCCGCTGGCTGGGGCCGGTCGGCGGACCGTCCTTTGCCGCCGCCATCTCAGCCGCCCGCTCTGAGGCCCGCTCGCTCGCCGGTGTTTCGACAACGGCCCGCTACGCCCACCTTATCGCCCACGGGCGCGTGCGGAGCGCCGTCGAGGCTGACCTCGAACCGGCCGAAGAGCTGTCGGGGCTCGATGCGCTAGCGGACCTAGGCTCGACTGGCGCCGCGACTCCAAAGGCGGTCGATGCTTGGTTGTTCGTCGACTTTCGCCGCATGGGGTCACGCGCCGCGTTCTTCGCGCTGAAGTTTCTGCAGTCTCATGGTGCCCCACCGGTTCGCCTCCACCTCGCCAGTCTGACATCGACTCGGGAGCCTGGCGTCTCGCCGGCGGGGGCGGCCCTGCTCATCGCCGCCCGCCACGGCAAGGCCTTGGCTTGCGCCACGCGGCTCTTCGGCGCATCGGACCCAGACGATTGGCGTCAATTACGCCGTATTTTCAAGAAGATTGGGCTAAAACCGCGGCTCCTCGCCAAGCAGTCGCGCAGTCCGGGCGTGCGCGCGGCCATGGCGAAGATTGCGCGCCTCAAGCGCGAGCACGACATGCTGCAAGCGCCGGTGCTGTATCTCGGATCCAGACGATACGTCGGCCCAATCGACGAAAATCGCATCGCCGCCGCAGTGAAGTTCATTGCGCGTCACAAGGAGGCGCCCCAGTGAAACGGCAGCTCTCCTGGACCCTGCGCGGGACGTGGTTGCCCTATGGTACGCCAGATGTGGTGCGGCCCGCCGAGCTGGCGGTTCACGCGCACAAGGGTGACGACGGACTCGACCTCCGCGGGCATTTGACGCTCACCGGGTGGCTGGACAGAGCACCTGTCGTGGGTACGCTCTCCTGGATAGCGGGCCTACGTCCATCGGTCCGCTATCGCCTCACCGTTGCTGTGGACCCAGAGCTGACCCTAGATTTCACGCTGAGGCCGCGCCTGTCTCAGCCGATCGATAGCGTCACACGTTTGTGGACCGAAGTGATCAGCGCACGGGGCACCGAGGGGCTGCTCCATCTGCGCTTCGATATCAGACGTGACCTGGCCCCTCACCTTCTCTCCCTCTTACGCCCATCGTTGTGAGTGATCGACCGGAGCCCTTGATGACGCCGCACCTTTCTCGCCGTGCTTTGGATGCCCCAGCCTCCCCCATTCGTCGCCTCATGCCGTTCGCCGATGGGGCGCGCGACCGGGGGCTGCATGTGCACCACCTCAACATTGGCCAGCCCGATATTGCGACCTCGAGCACCATGCGTGCCGCCTACCAGGCCTTTTCGGATGAGGTCGTTGCTTACAGTCCGTCGCAGGGCACCCTCAGCCTGCGCAACGCCCTGGCTGACTACTGCCGGAGCAATCAGCTGCATGGCGCGCAGAAACCGGTGGACCCCGACCAGATTCTCGTGACGGTCGGCGGCAGCGAGGCGCTGCTCTTTACCATTGCTGCAGCTTGCGATTTCGGCGATAGCATCGTCGTAGCCGAGCCGTACTACACGAACTACAAAGGCTTTGCGCATCTATTGGGCTGTGATGTCGTGCCGCTGACGACTGGCCCAGAAGATGGTTTTGATGTCGATCCAGCCCGGCTGTCAGCCCGGCTCGCGGCCCACCCTCGGGCACGGGCGTTCATTGTTCCATCACCCGGCAACCCCACCGGCGCCGTCTTGACCACAGAACGCTTGTCCCAAATCGCCGCGGTTTGCCGCGAGCATGGCGTCTTTTTCGTCGTCGATGAGGTCTATCGCGAGTTCGTCTATGACGACGAGTTGGCTGGGGGAGTCGCCCCTTCAGCCCTGGCCCTGCCGGACATGGGCGAGCACGTTGTCGTCATCGATTCCGTCTCGAAACGCTACTCTGCGTGCGGTTCCCGGGTGGGGTGGCTCATCACGCGCAACGCGTCGCTGTATGCTGCCTGCCTGAAGTTTGCCCAAACTCGACTGTCACCGCCCACAGTGGATCAATTTGCCGCAGAGGCGGCGGTGCGGACCCCCATGGGCGAGATGCGCGCCAACATCGCCGCCTACCAAGCGAGGCGTGATGTTGTGGTCAGTGGACTCAACGCCATTGAGGGTGTCTCTTGCCCAAACCCAGCCGGCGCTTTCTATCTCGTTGCCGACCTGCCGATCACCGATTCCAACGCTTTTTGTCGCTTCTTGTTGGAAGAATTCGAGCTGGACGGTGAGACGGTGATGCTCGCTCCAGCCGGCGGTTTTTATGCCACGCCAGGCGCCGGAATGAACCAGGTGAGATTGGCCTATGTGCTTGATATTCCGGCTTTGAAGCGCAGTTTGCGCATCATATCCGAAGGCTTGTTGGCCTTTCAGCGGCGCGGAAACATATAGGGGCCGGGGCCTGTGCGGCTACGCTGGATCGCTCGCGTCGTCACCTTTGCGACGGCCTTCCAGCCAGTGCTTGAGCAGGAAGACGCCGCCAGCGACCAGGATGAGCAGCAGGATGCCGTGCTCTGCCTGCCTGGCCTTGTCGATCACCATGTCGAATTGCGCGCCCCAATACCACGCGGCGCCCACCAGCGCCGGAACGCTGATCAGCATCGCCAATCCGTCGTAGCGTAGAAAACGGCCGAAGGAGATGCCCAACGTGCCGCTGGTGAAGAATACGACCGAGCGTAGTCCGGGCATGAAGCGCGCACTGAACAACACCTTGGGGCCGTTGCGTTGCAGAAACCCCCGCGCCTTCTCCAATCTGCCGCCGCCAAACATCGAGCGAAACGGCCAAACCCCAATGAGTTTGTCGCCAAATTTTCGCCCCAGTATGAACATGAACGAATCGCCGATCATCACGCCCAGGATGCCCACAATGATGGCGGTACCGATCCAGGCATGTGGCCGCGGAGAGCCGTCCGGCATGACGTGGTACGTCATGTAGCCCATCAGCAGCAAAGTGATGTCTTCGGGCACCGGCAAGCCCAATCCACAGAGCAACAAGACGGTGAACCCGATCGCATAGATCGTCGCACCGTCGAGGCTCATGAGGTAGGTGATGACGTCGCCGATCCAGGCGTCCATGTCGGGCTCCGATAGGGGGGGGCTCTCTAACCGCGGTGTCGTTCTTTGATGCGCTTGCTGGCATCGCGCGCCCAACGCCGTACCTGTGGCGGCTGCGACAAGTTAGTCCACCCGCCGACCTTGGCCAGGAACTTAGCGTCATCCACGCCGCCGATCTCGCCGATGAGGTCTAGCGCGGAGTCGAGCATATGCGCGGTCGGATGATCGAATAGGTGGCGCAGGCGCGGCAGAATCGCGGCCTTGTCATGGTGGAGCAGCGCGTCTCCCGCGGCGCAGCGAACATTGCTATCCGGGTCGAGCAGCGCGCCGAACAGGGCGTCTTCCGCCTCCTCCTCCCGGAACTGACCCAAGGCTCTAGCCGCACGCCAGCGCACGTTCCACTCACCGTCATCGGCGGATGCGATGAGAATATCGAGGGCCTCTTCACTGTCAGGCCAACTCTCCAACCCACCCACTGCGGATGCCCGCACTTCAACAATGGGGTCGCCAGCGCGCTTGAGCAACTTGACCAGCGCCGCATCACCCAACCACACCGCCAGCCCATCTACCGCCAACTCCCGCGTGGTTGGGTCTTCGCTGTCGGCATGTTTGAGCAGCATCTGCTCGGCGTCATCCGCGGCCAACTCGTCGCGTAACTCCTGCCAATTGTCCCGCCGTTTGTTGTCCTCGGCGTTGGCGCCCATCAGACGAGCCAACCGGCGAAGCGCCCGAACGATGACGGCTGGATTGTCCGAGCGGAGACCGCGAGCGATAGAACGGGTGGACATAAACTCTCCCAATTCGGAGTGGGTGACGAGATGTGGCTCGGAGTCTAGACGTCGGTGTCGAGTCCATGGGGCGACTTGTGCACGTGAACCACCCGCCAAGCCTCATCGTGCTGCTCAAGCACTACAGACTCGTCAGAGTGCGCCTGCACAACCATGCCGTGCTCCAGCGCCTGCACACGCAAAGTGTAGCTGGCGACCGCGACGCGGTCGTACAGCCGCAGCAAGAGGTCCTCAAGTGTCCACGAGACGTCCGCAGGCGGACTCTGCTCCCGAATCCAGTCTTCGTGCAGATTGCGACCCTCGATGCGGCCATCCTGCGTGTACCACTCGTAAGTCGTCATCGTCATTGATGTTGTCGCGAGAAACACCTCAAGGTCGTGATTGAGGTTCGCCGCCACCCAGGCTTCCAGGGTGGCGAGGACCGCAGTACTCTCGTCGTCGTCGAGTGAACTCGCTAAGATCGCCGGGTCGACGGTAGGGATTGGAAAGTCGGTCAAGGGGACAACTCCATCGCCGGCATTCACCCGGTGGACACCGAGTGTGGGGATCGCCGATCAAGGGATCGCGGGCCGTGTCGATCGAGCGCAACACTCGCGAAAGTCACAAAGGACTCGTTTCTTGAGGAGTTTCGTAGGATCTTCAGGCACTTGAAATCTGACGTCCTTGAACTCCGGGCACTCGTCGCACACGGAGGTCGGCAGACAGCGCATGGTATAGCTGCGACCGGTCTCAAGCGGTAGTCGTTTTACGCCGTTCTTTGTGATCAGTTTGCCATCGAGGTACAGGGTCGCGCTTGGCGGCAGGCTCGCGAGCGTAAAGACAACCAACCCCTTGGGTTCCGGCGTGGCTACCTGCTTCGAGCCGCCAACGCTGGTTGGTGCCGGGCGCCGGTTGGGTCGCGGGTGTCGTCGCGCACCACGGACTTTCTTCTTAACGACTGGCAGCGCAGCCCGAGAATCCGGGGTTTTAGCGGCTACATCGACCGGTTCAGCTCGCTTGATCGGGTCGGGAGCCGTCGGCGCGGCAGCAGCTGTACCAGCGGTTCGCGTAGGGGTGGGCGAAGCGGCTGCGACCTTTTTCGGTGCGGCCTTTGCCTTGGGGATCATCGCCAACTCGTCAGGCGCGCTGGGCAAGGTCGCAGCCTTGATCGCATCTGTGGGCAGTGGCGCAGTGGCTTCCGTTCGAGGTGGAGGCGGTGTTGATCCGACGCCGAGCCAGACACCGGCGACAACAGCTGCCACGCTGCTCAATATCGCCACATGTTTGAGGCGTTTGTGACGGCGGGAGCGCGAGGTCAAATCGCTCAGCCCACGCCGCGGGTCGAGTGCGTCTGGGTCGATCGCCAGCGCACGGTTGTACGCACTGATCGCCAGCGCCAACGAGCCTTCGCGGGCCTGCCGACGCCCTTCAGCGCACAGAGACCTCACAAGCAACGGACGCCATTCCAGCTGAAACTGCTCGGGGGCTGTCAGCAACCGCGGAACCAGGGTCGCTACGTCGTTCATGTCGAACTGGTGGAGGTACGTCTCCAATGTGTCCTGCACCGCCGCCATCGAAGAAAAGCGATCCTTCGGCTCGCGGGCCATACACGTATCGATAATCTCTTCGAAGCGCCGGCCGATAGCTCCGCTGTAGCGACTTGGCGGCTCGTACTCGCACTCCAAGATCAGGCGAAATAGGGCGTGCGGGTTACTGGCCATAAACGGCAATTCACCAGTGACCAATTTGTATAGCAGTGTGCCAAAGGCGAAGATATCGACCCGGAAATCAGCCCCGCGGCCCTCGATCTGTTCTGGCGCCATGTGCGCCGGCGACCCCAAAATCGTGCCTGTCGCTGTCATCTGCTCCAGATCCACTGCCGTCGCGATGCCAAAATCCATCAGCTTGATGGTGCCGTCTCGGGAGATCATCAGGTTGTCGGGCTTGATGTCGCGATGAACCAGCCCGTGGCTGTGGGCGTGCTTCAAGGCGCCGGCAATCGCGTGGGCAATCAGCGCCGCCGCTTGCGGCAGAAATGGGCCGTGAGCGTCACAAAATTCGGTCAGTGTGATGCCGTTGACGAACTCGGTGACCAGGTATGCGTCTGCGTCGTTGCCGCCCGAGTACGTATAGACGTCGACGATGTTCGGGTGGTGAAGTCGGGCGATTGACTTCGCCTCACGACTAAATCGGGCCCGGGCGTCGGCGCGGCTGGCCAAGTGCGGATGCAGCACTTTGATCGCAACGTCACGATCGAGCTCCGTGTCGCGACCCAAGTAGACTGTGGCCATACCGCCACTACCCACCTGTTCCACGACCAGGAACTTATCTCCGAAGACCCGGCTGTCGACGCCCTGATCGTTCACCCGTCCGCCTCACCTCGCCGGATGCACAGGCACCTGAGACCATTCTCGGACGCCGCGCACACGTATCCATGGGTGGATTCACCCAGCTCCATTGAAGACCATGACAGCGCTTCACGCAATCATCCGGTTGGGGGAGCGTCATTGCATCGGGACATAGATGCCGCACCGTGGCCCGATCATCGCCGGCTTTGGAGCGGCACAATCGCCTCCATTGACGCCAGACGACCTCCCAGGACAGAGTGCGCCCTCCGGAGGTGAGCGTGAGCGAGAAAATTCAAGATAAAACCGGCGTCCTAGCGGGAATCGCCCGAGACTTTCGCGCGCTCATGGGCTGCTCCAAGGATCTGTGGATCGTCTACGCGGTGAAGTTCATCGAGAGCGTCGCCTACTTTGCCGTGCTCGGCGTGCTCATCCTGTATTTGCACGACGATCTGCACTTCTCCGACGAGACTTCCGGCGGGATCTTCGGCACCTGGGGGACCCTGGTCAGCCTGATGACCTTCATCTCAGGGTTCGTGGCCGACGCCATGGGGCTCAGAAAGGCACTGCTGGTTGCGGCGGGCACCCTCGTGGTCGGGCGCGGATTGCTGCTCACCAGCGAGGTGCCTGCGCTGCCATTGCTGGGCCTCGTCATCTCGGTGTGGGGCGTGGCCTCCATGAAGCCGGTGATGACGGCCGCGGTGAAGGTGTACGCCCCGGCTGAACTCCGTGCGTTCGCTTACAACATCTTTTACGTCGTGATGAATCTAGGCGCCTTTGTCGCCGGCCACGTCGTGAGTTTCCTGCGTCGCTCCCTGCTGGGTCGTGTGATTCGCCCGAGTGAGATGCTCAGTGGCGTGATGCCCGCCGACAGCGCCGCACAAGAAGGTCTGACCCAGTCGTTGGTGCAGAAGTTTCCCGCCCCCGAGGGCGCCAAGTCTGTCACGGACGGTGCCATCGCTTTCGGCAAGCGCGTGACCGGTGGCCGCGATCAGGCTTTTTGGACGGACGCTGATTTAACCAGCATTCGCGAGGCTGCAGCGCAGTGGGCGCCGGGCTCTGCCATGCCCGACGTGCCCTTTGGCATCAGCGGCTACGAGCTCATCTTCTTGGTATCGGCGGTCCTATCGGTTGTCAGTTTGCTCCTGCTGACCCGTATGACGGCGGACAACAAGCGCGTGATCGAATCGTCTTCTACCGGGCTCAGCGCCCAGCTGGCAGGGTTTCGTCACCTGATGGGGGAGGCTGGCAAGATCGGCAAGGGGCTGCTCGGCGAGCCGACGTTTCGGGCCTACATGCTGTTCATCTCGGTGCTGGTTCTGGTGCGGGCCATCTTTGTGCACGCCCACTCCACTTGGCCGACCTACATGATCCGCGAGTTTGGTGCCGATGTACCCCAAGCGGCGCTGTGGTCGCTCAACCCATTGCTCATCATCTTCCTGACGCCGGTCATCGGCTCGCTGACCAGTCGGTTCTCGTCCTGGTCTGTGATCATGTGGGGATCGTTCATCACGGCGGGGTCCGTCTTGTTCATGGTCGTCGCCGAGCCATCGGCTGCGATCGCGCAGGCCACCCTCTCGCCCGTATTCGGTACGTTTCTCGACTATCGTCTCGCGGGGCCCGTCGCGTTTGTCTTCGTGCTTTCGATCGGCGAGGCCCTGTGGTCGCCGCGATTATATGACTACGTGGCCACCATGGCACCAGAGGGGCGTGAGGCCAGCTACATGGGCCTGACGCAACTGCCGATGTTCGCCGCGAAGCCCGTCGTTGGTTTGATGAGTGGTTGGCTCCTGGCAAACTACTGCCCAGAGACTGGCGCGCGCACCACCGAGATCATGTGGACCATCGTCTTCGCCACTACGCTCATCGGCCCACTCATCGCGCTTGGGTTCGCCAGCTACATTCGTGCGGCTGAGTTTGCTAAGGCCGCGGAAGATGAGGCGGCCTCGCTGGAAGCGGCATAGCGCAATCCAGTGTCGTTGGCCGGCGGCTGGCCTCGGAGCGGCCGCGTGCGGTGTTCGCCCCACGAACCAGCGCCAAAGCTGTGGCTTGTGGCGCGAAAAGATTCGGCCAATCAAAGGTTCTAGCGCTGGTTCGACTCCAAGTAGGAGCCACCTGAGTGCGCACGAGTATCCCTCAACGTCCAGCGTTTATCAGTTGCGACGAGCCGTTCCGTCGGTTAGTCGGAGCATCGGCCACGTCCCCGTCCGGTTGGCAGTGCAGGGCGCTGCCAGTCTCTGCCAATCAGTGCTTCAGCAGGCACCGGGCGGCCTGCACAGGTGAGTCGGAATCAGCTGACAGGCAAAGGAGGGCCGTTGGGCTCCCGTCGGTTGGCGCGCATCGGTCATGGTACCCGAGGCGGCGCCACTTGGTCGGTACACTCCCGGTTTGTCGTTGGCTCTCGATACGTCACCCATAGCTGGCGGCACGCCACTCATGGCTGGCGCACACCACGACACATCGCCCAGCTAGCCGTGATCCCGCCCCCAAAACGAGCTGCGGCCCGGACACACAAGGGTGACCGGGCCGCAGGCGCTTGTTCAGCGAAGACTGACTAGGGAGCCTTGCAGACGTCGTTGGCAGTCGAAGGCGTACCCTTCATCGTGCTGGTGCCGTAACCCTTCGTCGAGGCGCACCAGTTCTTGCCGTCAGCCGCGCCCGCTGCGGTGAGCTTGTCGCTCGACAGCTGCCAGGCCACACCCAACTTCACCCACGACTTTTCGTACTTCACCGTCGCGACCTTCACAGCGCCTGCCATGATGGCGAGGTCACCGCCGGAGTTCGACATGTAGATTTTAGTCTGCAGGGCGTCGAACGTCGCGCCATGGTTCTTCGTCTTGTCGTTGGTGCGACCGATGGAGAAGTAGGCGCCAGCAGCCAGCTTGATGCCTTTGCCGTCGTTGTCGAGCTTGGCGTTGTTCTTGCCCTTGTACACCAACGATACGCCTTCAATGTTCAGCTCTTTGCCCGACGCGTTGTAGATCTCGACCCACTCGCCGTTGTCAGTACCACCCTGAGTGCGCGGCATGATCTCAGTGAAGATCAGGTCGCCCTCTTTCAGTTTTGGGGCTTCCTTTTTGCAGTCTTTCGAGCAGCCGTCGTCGCTGTCCTTGTTGCCGTCGTCGCACTCTTCGTCGCCGGTCTTCTTGCCGTCGCCGCAGACAGGCGGCGGGCAGGCGTCGCCGATGCCGTCGTTGTTACCGTCCTTCTGATCGGCGTTAGGCACTTTGGGGCAGTTGTCGCAGGCATTGCCCACGCCGTCCTTGTCCTCGTCGTACTGGGTGCTGTTGGCGTCCTTGGTGCAGTTGTCAGACATGTCCACCGTGCCGTCCTTGTCCATGTCAGGCTGGCACTTGGGGTTGGCCTTGCCGGGCGAGCCAGCGTTGCTCTTGCCGTACAAGTCCTGCGCGACACACCAGTTGTTGCCGTTGTCGTTGATCTCCGTGCTGGTGGCGGCGCTACCGAGCTGGGCGGCCTTGCCACTGACGATGTAGGGCCAGCCCTTGTCACCACCGGAAGCGTAGTTCACCTCGTCGATGACCGTGTTGGTGTCGGCGCGGAGGACGATTTTGCCCGAGCTGTTGCCCAAGGCGATCTTCGAACCATAGGCGTAGGTGACGCTGAGTCCGTCGTTCTTGGTCTTGTCGTCTTTCTTGGCGAAAACCGCGTATTCCCCGGCTTTCAGCACCGTTGGGCCGGAGCCGACGACGGTGTGCGAGTTCTTGTACTGGTCCTCGATGATCAGACCGTTGAGGTTGATGTCCATGGTCGTGGTGTTGACCACTTCGAACCACTCGGCGTCCGAGTCGCTGACCACGGCTGGGTTCGCCATGAGCTCAGTGATGAGCAGTTCGCCCTTCTTGAGCGCAGTGGCCGGGGTCAGGTTGTCGCCACCCGCGTCGGTCGCACCTGCATCGGATGAGCTTGCGTCGGTCGCGGCAGCATCTCCACCGGTCGCAGCGTCCCCACCGGTCGCGGCATCGCCGGTCGTGCCCGCGTCAGTCGCCGTTCCACCGTCGGACTCTGTGCCTGCGTCGGTCACGGTGCCCGCGTCGGACGCCGTTCCTGCGTCGGACTCCGTTCCTGCGTCGGTCTCCGTGCCGGCGTCCGTACCGCCGCTATCTGCCGTCGTGCCGTCAGCAGCTGTGCCGTCTTCGGTCGTCGAGCCGCTGTCCGTAGCAGGGGTCTTGTTGTCGTCATCACTGCCGCACGCAACCGCGAACGAAGCGAGGCCGATAAGGGCCATGCGAATCCAGATGTTGTTCATCCTCAGTCTCCTGTCCCCGCGAACAACGTGTTCCCGGATCTCTGCGATTGCTGCGCAGTCTCTATTGCTCGCACCCGATTGGCGCGCTAGCAGCCTACCTATCTCCGCCCCAAACTAGCGATAGGGGTTGGGTTTGCCACCAGATTGTTTCCGACTCGGCCTATTTGCGCTTCTGGCCGGCAACAGTCAAGCGGATCGTTGCCTTTGGGCGTTTAGGCTGGCGGTGCCGGGGCGTCCGCACCGGCCTGCTGGTACATCGAGTCCTCGTCGGCTTTCATGTGGCACTTCTTGTACTTCTTGCCACTGCCGCACCAGCAGGTGTCGTTGCGTCCAATCTTCGGGCGAGTCCGCTGCAAGGTCTGCACCTTAGCGGGCGCCTCCTCATTGCGAGAGATCGCGGGGCTGCTGCTTTCTCCGTCGTGGAGCGCGTCGGCGCTGCGGTGCACTTCCTGCATCTCCCGCTTAGCGGCGGCACGGCGTTGCTCGGCTTCCCGCTTCATCGCTTCGAGCTCAGAGCTGCTCTTGACCTCAACGCGGAAGATCGTGTGCGCCACCTCGGTGCTGACGCGACCGATCATATCCTGGAAGAGATCGTAGCCCTTTTTCTTGTAGATCAGCTTCGGATCTTTCTGCGCGTACGCGTTGAGGAACACCCCCTCTTTCAGGGCATCCATCTGGCGCAGGTGCTCTTTCCAGTGCTGGTCGATGGCGCGCAGGTAGGTCTCGCGCTCGAAGTAGCGCCAGTGCTCTTCCGCCGCTTCATCCAGATCGGTGTCGGGCACGTCCTCATCGGGATCGACCGGGTCCATGCTGTGCTTGATCGAGTCCACAATCCGCCCACGCCGATCGCTGAACTCAGCGACCATGGCGCCCGTCACGGCCTCTTCCAGCTTGGAAAAGTCGTTGTCGATGGCGCTCAGATCGATGTCGAGTCCGGTCAGCTCGTAGAGCCCGTCTTCCAGCGCGTCCACATCCCAGTCCGCGGTCTTTTTCTCCTGCGGGCAGTAGGTGTCGATCACGTCGTAGATCACGTCGTCGATGACCGTCTCGATCAGCTCTTTCGTGTTCTCAGCGCTCATCACCTGACGACGCAGCGCGTAGATCGTCTTGCGCTGCTGATTCATCACGTTGTCGTACTCAAGCAGGTTCTTCCGACTGTCGAAGTTCTGGCCCTCGACGCGCTCCTGGCTTGATTCAATGGCCTTTGAGACGCTTTTCGACACGATCGGCTCATCCTCGGGGATGTCCAACCACTCCATGATCTTGCCGACCCGGTCGCCGCCAAAAACGCGCATCAGGTCGTCTTCGAGGCTCAGGTAGAACTGGCTCATGCCCGGATCACCCTGGCGCCCAGCGCGACCACGCAGCTGATTGTCGATCCGGCGGCTCTCGTGGCGCTCGGTACCCAAGATGGCGAGGCCACCGGCAGCGAGCACTTCGCCCTTTTCTTTGGAGCATTCGGCGTCGTAGCGCTCGAACGTCTCCTTGAACACCTGGTCATCCTCGTCCACTTCCTGCTGCACTTTGATGACGCCAAAAACGTCCCGCTTGGCCAGCAGATCGGCGTTACCACCGAGGATGATGTCCGTACCACGACCCGCCATGTTGGTCGCGATGGTCACCGAGCCAAGACGACCGGCCTGGGCGACGATCTCCGCCTCGGCGCCGTGGTTCTTGGCGTTGAGCACGTGGTGCGGGATGCCGCGCTCGTCGAGCAGGTGGCTGAGGAACGACGACTTCTCGACGCTGATCGTACCGACCAGCACCGGCTGACCGCGGCCATGGCACTCGGCGATCTGCTCGATCACCGCTTTGAACTTGCCGCGCTCGTTCTTGTAGACCAGATCTTCCCGGTCATCGCGCACGATCGGCTTGTTGGTCGGCACCACGATGCAGTCGAGATCGTAGACCTTGGCGAACTCCTCGGCTTCCGTCTCCGCCGTACCGGTCATGCCTGAGAGCTTCTCGTACATGCGGAAGTAGTTCTGGAAGGTGATCGTGGCGAGCGTCTGGGTCTCCTCTTGGATCTCCAGGCCTTCCTTGGCCTCGATGGCCTGGTGAATGCCGTCCGACCAACGCCGACCGGGCATCTTACGACCGGTGTGCTCGTCGACGATGACGACCTTGCCGCTGTCGATCAGGTAGCTCTTGTCTGCGCGATACAGATTGTGAGCCTTGAGCGCCGCCCCCATGTAGTGCACCCACTTCATGTGCTCGGGGGCGTAGAGATTGTCGATACCGAGGCGCGCTTCGATCTTGTCGACACCGGACTCGGTCAGGCTGACGTTGTGGCCCTTTTCGTCGACGATGTAGTCCAGGTCACGCTTGAGAAAGGGCATGATGCCGTTGGCGCGCAAGTAGGGCGTCGTGCTCTCGTCCGATGCACCACTAATAATAAGGGGTGTCCGCGCCTCATCGATCAGGACCGAGTCGACCTCATCGATAATGGCGAAGTGCAGCAGCTTCTCAGCTTGCGGATCGTGGGCGGTCGGCAAGTAGCGATGCACGTAGTCGTCGAGCGAAAACTTCATGTTATCGCGCAAATAGTCGAAACCCAGCTCGTTGTTTTGGCCGTAGGTGATGTCCGCCTGATAGGCCGCTTTACGGTCCGCCTGGCTCGCCCCGGTGTGGATGACGCCCGTGGTCATGCCCATCCAGTGGTAGAACTGGCCCATCCACTCACAGTCACGAATCGCGAGGTAATCGTTGACCGTAACGATGTGCACGCCCTTGCCGGTGAGCGCGTTGAGGTAGCCGGGCAGGGTGGAGACCAAGGTCTTGCCCTCACCGGTGCGCATCTCGCAGACAATGCCGTTATGCAGAAAGTAGCCGCCCATGATCTGCACGTCGTAGTGCCGCATGCCCAGCACGCGCCAAGCCGCTTCACGGACCGTGGCAAACGCCTCGGGCAGCAGGTCATCCAGGGTCGCGCCGGCGGCGAGTTTTTCGCGCAGAACGACGGTCTGATTTTGCAGCGTCGCGTCGTCCATCGCCTTCATTTGCGGCTCGAAGGCGGCGACTGCAGCGACGACAGGCTCGAGTTTTTTCAGTTCGCGATCGTTCTTTGAGCCGAAGATCTTGGCCATGTACTTTTGGAACATTCTGAAATCTCAACTGCTTGAGGCGCCCGGGGCGGCGGAAATCGACGCGCGGGGAGACAAGCGGGTGCGGAAATGTAGGAGGCATCCGGGGGGCTGTCCACCTGCGGATTGCCGGTTCGGTGAATCAGTCGGGTGAGATAGCTGTGACGCAGCAGGTGGCGCCGGTTCCGAAGACAACGCAGCGCCCGTCCTGGGTCGGCGCCACTGCGCAATTGATCGGCCGTCGAGGCAGCTCACCTGCCGGCTCGCCGTGACGACAGCGACCAACCTGCGTAGGGTGGCGCGCGTGCGCCACGATTGGCCGATCCGGAGTACCCCATGACCGATGGAATTCGCCTCAACAAACGCATGGCTCAGCTGGGGCTGTGCTCTCGTCGTGAGGCCGATCGCTACATCTCCGCCGGGCAGGTGCGCGTCGACGGTGAGGTGGTGACGGAGCTCGGCACTCGGGTCGGCCCGGATGCGCTCGTCAGCCTCGGCGAAGCTGCGGCGGCCGCTCAAGCGTTGAAGGCGACGGTGCTTTTACATAAGCCGCCGGGCTTTGTCAGCGGTCAGCCAGAGGATGGCTATACCGCAGCGGTGGAGCTGGTTCGCCCGGAAAATCAAGACAATCGCGCGCCGTGGCGGCCGTGGGGTAGGGAGCGCCCACCCATGGGATGGCGGCGGGAACTCGCCCCGGCAGGTCGGCTCGACATCGACTCCAGTGGCCTGTTAGTGCTCACCGCAGACGGCGTGGTGGCGCGCACGCTCATCGGCCCGGAGCGCGGCGTCGACAAGGAGTACGTTGTTGGCATCGTGGGTCGCGTGGACGATCGCGTGTTGGAGCTGTTGCGCCATGGTCTGGAGCTCGACGGCGAGGCGCTACTCCCCGCTCAGATCGAGCATATTGCGCCGACCAAGCTGAAATTCGTGTTGCGGCAGGGCAAGAAACGCCAGATCCGGCGGATGTGTGAGCTCGTTGGGCTGCGTGTACACAGCCTGCTGCGTGTTCGTATCGGCAACATCCGCCTGAGCGACCTGCCGCGTGGCCAGTTTCGATTTCTACGCCCGGACGAGCGGTTCTAGCGATGCTGGCACGTACCCCTGCGATTCTGCCACCCTGACAGGACCCGGCACGCTGCGCTATCCTGCAGCGGTTCGCCCCGTTGCAGACGTCCTGCCCCCAAGGAGCTCCGCCCATGTGGATTCGTCCCCATCTCTCTCCGGACCGCCCCGCCGTTTGGCATGCCCTGCTGCTGACCTGTCTGATGGCCAGCCTGAGCGCATGCGGCGTCGATGGTCCGGGTGAGCCTGACACCAAGGTCGCCCCTGCAGACACCGGGAGTGAATCCGACGGGGGCGAGGACGCATCGACAGACGATGCCACTGAGGACGCGACGGAAGACGCGGGAGCAGACACAGGAGCAGCAGACGCGGGCAGCGATACGAGCGCGCCCGACACAACGGACGCCGGGGGCTCCATCTGCGCCCCGAATGGACACCACTGTGATGGCAAGAAGATCTTGGAGTGCAAGGCAGATGGCACCCCAGGCGAGCTGTACAAAACCTGCGGCGACAAAGAGGTCTGTGCGCCTCTGACATCCGACAAGGACCTGCGCAATTGTTTCGCCAAGGCGTGCGACCTGGGCCAGTCCGTGTGCAGCGGAAAGACGGTGAAAGCGTGCAATAAGTGGGGAACCAACTTCATCGTCGAGGACTGCAAAGGGTTCCTGTGCGAGGCAGGCAAGTGCTCCGATAGCCTCAAGTGCAAGGCCAATGCCCAGCGCTGCGAGGGCGACAAGCTCTACGTCTGCAACGCCGATGGGACAGAGGACAAGTTCGACAAGTCCTGCCCAGAGGCCAGCGCGTGTGTGCAGGACAGCAAGGCTGCCACGGCAAGCTGCGTCGAGAAGATCTGCGTCCCCAGCCAACCCACCTGCAAGGGCGAGGTCCTCACCAGCTGCAGCGGCGACGGCACGCAGCTCATCGACGGCGGGACCGATTGCACCAAGGCCAGCAAGTCCTGCTTGGTGGTCGATGGCATCGCAAAGTGCACAGAGCCCACCTGCGGCGACGGCAAGGTCAATGCGTCCGGTGGCGGCAAGACGGGCCAGCCCACCGAGCAGTGCGATCTCGGAAAAAACAACGGAAAACCAGGCTTTTTGTGCAGCAAGAGCTGTCAGAAACTGGACGATAGCTGCTTGACTGTAGCCGACTGCAAGGCCCTCAGTCTGCCGCCTTGTTCGTTGGGGTGGGGCTGCGTCGCGGGAAAATGCGCCGCTACGCCTTCGATCGCCGAGGTGTGTGATGACGACAACGCGTGCACCACGGAAGACAAGTGCGTCGATGGTAGTTGCGTCGGTCTGCCGGTCCAGTGCGATGACAACAACCCGTGTACGGCTGACAAGTGCGATCCCACGCTGAAGAAGCTCTGCGTCACGACCCTGCTGACCAACGTACCCTGCGACGACAACAACCCCTGCACCGTCGGGGACAAGTGCCTCATCGGCAACTGCACGTCAGGCGGCACGACCTGTGAATGCAAGAAAGATGCGGACTGCGCGGCGTTCGACGACGGCAACCCGTGCACCGGCACCCTGGCATGCGACAGCGGTAGTTGTGTCGTGCCGGAGATTACCATTCCAAGCTGCGGCCCCGGTATCTGCGTGGCAAAGGCCGCGAACGACAAGGCGTGCACCGAGGCGAAGGGCGTGTGGCATAAGGACAAGACGCAGTGCCTGATCCCGGCCAAGAGCGCTGCGAGTGCCACCAAAGTCGCGTGCGAATCTGCCGGCCACAACTGGCACTCCGCGGATGGTTGCCGAATCGCGGCTTGTGACTCGGCGCTGGGGCAATGCCTGCTGAAGAGTGTCTTCGATGGTACCGCTTGCGGTGACGGGGATGCCTGCACCGAAAACGACGTGTGTGCCGGCGGTAAATGCACCGGTGCCGCTGTGAATTGCGACGACGACAACGCCTGCACCGACGACAGCTGCAAGGAAAAAACGGGCTGCCAACACACCGCCAACACCTCGCCCTGCTCAGACGGAAATAGCTGCACCGGCGGCGACGCCTGCAAAGACGGCGGATGCGTGGGCAAGAACATCTGCGCCTGCACGAAAAACAGCGATTGCGACAAGTACAATGGCAAGATCGGCGGCACTGGAGCAGACGCGGACAAGCCGAATAAGTGCACCGGAACGTGGATCTGCGATGGCACCAGCAAGACGTGCGAACTCGACCCCAAGACGGTGGTGCAATGCGATCCAAGCAAGGGCACGGCCTGCAAGCCGAACCAATGCGACCCAACCGACGGGGCCTGCAAAGTCGTCGATCTGCCGGACGGCGCGACCTGTACCGATGGCAATGGTTGCACCCCCGATGAGGCCTGCGAAAAGGGCGCCTGCAAGGGCACGGTCAAGAGTTGCGATGACGGTAACCCGTGCACAGACGACGTCTGCGATCCAAAACTTGGCTGTTTGTCTGCCAACAACAAGGCGCCCTGCGACGACGGCGACCCGTGCTCGAAAGACGACGCTTGTGGCGATGGCGCTTGTCAGCCTGGCAAGGACAACTGTGGCTGCAACTCGGACAAAGACTGCGCAACCATCGATGGCGCGAGCAAATGCCTCGGCGGGTACACCTGCGTGACGGCGTCGGGCAAGTGCATGTGGGATCCGTCCAAGTCGACCTTGTGCGGCAAGGGGCTCTGCAGCAAACCCAGCGCAACGACCCAAGCCGACTGCACGAAATTGAGCGGCACATGGACGGGCGACAGCGCCTGCGCACTGACGACCTGCGACGAAGCGACGGGCCAATGCAAACAAAAGATCAGCCCAGATGGGCTCGCATGCTCTGATAATTCAGCCTGTACGCTCGGAGATACCTGCCAAAAAGGGGCCTGCACCGGCAAGCTCAATAGCTGCGATGACAAGGATGCGTGCACCGCCGACAGCTGCGATCCGAAGGTGGCGGGCGGCTGTGTCGCCACGTCTTTGGGGGCGGGCGCCTGCGACGACGGCGACCTCTGCACGACCAAGAGCGTCTGCAAGGTAGGCAAGTGCGTCGGCACCGAGGACCTGGCCTGCAAAGATGACAACCCATGCACCAAGGACGCCTGCCAACCGGGCAAGGGCTGCGTATTTCCAGCGAGCCAGGACAAGTGCGACGACGGCGACAGCTGCACCATCGGCGATAAATGCGACGGCACGTTGGGCAAGTGCTCACCCGGCGCCCCAAAGAACTGCAAGGACGCCAACGCCTGCACCATCGACAAGTGCGACGGTAAGACCGAAGAGGGCTGCGTCTACCTCTCCTCCAAGGCCACGTGTGATGACTCGGACCCATGCACCGTCGGCGAGGCGTGCGACGTAGGGCTCTGCAAGTCCACCAAGGAAAAAGACTGCGACGACAAGGAGAGCTGCACGGTCGACTCCTGCGACGCCAAGGTGAAGGACGGCTGCGTCAACGCGGGCAAAGAAGACAAGTGCGATGACGGCAACGTCTGCACCGAAAAGGACAGCTGCATCGCGGCGAAGGGGGTGTGTTTTGGCCTCAACATCGACTGCGACGACGACAACCTCTGCACCGCTGACAGCTGCGACCCCCAAAAGGGCTGCCAGTACAAGCCGACCCAGGGAACGTGCGGCGAGTTTGCCAAGTGCGTCGATCCGGGGACGGGTGTCCCGGCATGCCAAATCACCGGCGTGAAGAAGGTGCTGTTTTCCGAGATCTACGTGGGCGATCCGTGCGATCCGTCGGACGATTTCGTCGAGCTGCACAATACCGCCGACAAGCCCATCGATCTGTTCGGGTTTGTGCTGCAGACACGCCCGGCAGGCAGCACCGATTTTAAAGATTGGGTGACCCACATCAGCTTCAAGAAGGGCCAATCCATCGGCGTTGGGCGGTACCTGCTGGTCGCGCGCTCCAAGGCGGTGCTCACCGGCAATGCAGTGCCCGACGTCACCGGCGCCACGTTTGCGCTGGACCCGGACGGTCTGCAAATCAGGCTGTACGACAAGCCGCACACGCTCGCCCACGACGCTGTGGCATGGGGGGATGGCGCCAAGGGTGGCGAGGGCAAGCCGCTGTCTCCGTGGCCAGCGGCTCACAGCATGGAGCGGCGCGCCGCGACGACCGCGACCGCCAAGACCATGGCGCCGTGGGCTAAGGACTGGCTCGTGGGCAACAACGCTGATTCGGGTGACAACAGCGCTGATTTCGTCGAGCGAATCGTCCCAGAGCCGCAGACATCCGCGGTCTATGAACCGGCCTGCTCCGGCACATGCACCGGCGGCAAGTTCTGTGATTACAAGGGCAAGGGCGCCGACAGTTGCGTAGCGGACAAGACCTGCAAGATCGGCTGTGGTCCCGGCCAAGCCTGTTCGCAGATCATCTCAGCCTGCGCGATCGACCTGCAAAACCGGCTGGTGCTGTCCGAGGTGCTGGTTCACAGCAAGGGGGCGCCCAAGGCGCAGTACCTCGAAATCTACAACGCCGGTGGCAAAGACGTTGATATTTCGGGCTTACAGCTGTTCGTGAAGGATAGCAAGGCGACTATCGGGAGTTCCTGGGGAGCCCCGGTGGCGCAGGTTCCGGCCCGCACGGTGATGCCGGCAAAACACTACTGGATCGTGGCGACGCCGAGCTGGGCCAAGAAGAACGGCAAGGTCGATCTGGTGGTGCCGACGCTCAATCTCGACAAGTTCGGCGGCACGGTGAAGCTGCTCGATCCGCGCACGGACGTGGAACTGGATCGCTTCGGCTGGGGCAAGTCGAGCAATCCGAGCGGTTCTCCTCTCTCGGTCTCCCAGGTGCCAGCTGACTTCCCGTTGGTGCGCAAGGCGACGGCCAACTCCAACAGCCTCACCATGGCCAAGGGCGGCTCCGAAGAGCTCGGCGGCAACGGCTACGATTCGAATCAGGACAGCAGCGATTGGCTCATCTTGCTCAACCACACCGCTCACTCTCTCGGCAGCGGCGAATACGCTCCGGCGTGCGGCGGAAAGTGCGCGAGCGGCACCATCTGCAACTGGGTCAAGGGCGCGGAGAAGTGCGTCGATCCAACCTGCAACGGCGCGTGCAAAGCCGGTGCGGTGTGCAACATCAAGACGGGCAAGTGCGACTTGAAGGTGCTCATCAGCCAGGTCGCCGCGGTCGGCCCCAAGGTCAAGGACGTCATCAACTTCGAGACCAACAACGAGTTCGTCGAGCTGTATAACCCTGGCCACGTACCTGTGGATATCGGTGGATTGGTGCTGCGCTACCTCCCCTTGGGCGATGGGCCGCGCAACATCTCGCCCATCTTCCCGACCGGCAAGTGCCTCAATCCATCCAATCAGCCGTGTAAATCGTCGGATAAGGACTGCACATGCCAGGGCGAAGGGCTCAAGGGGTGCAAGGTCGACATTACGTGCAATACCCAGACCATCCCTGCGAAGGGGTACTTGCTGTTGGTGCCGCTGACCCACGATCCAAACCTGCCGAAGGAAGATCTGCTGCACACGACCCTGTGGCAGATGAATCCCAAGGCTGGCGCAGTGCAGCTCATTCGTACGGATGGTTCGAAGTTCCCGGACAACACATCGATTGCGGACCAGATGTGCTGGGGCATCATGAATCAGTTTGGCTGCAAGATTACCCCAGATCAGCCAACGTTCGACGTGGCCAAGCCCAACTGTTCAGTCATGCGGCGGCCCAAGAAGTGCACCACGGCCAAGAAGATGAGCGATGCGAGCCATGCCCATCACTACAGCGGCCATGGCTATACAACTGGCCTCTACCAAGGCGCGGATTGGGTCACGTACTGCCCCCGGACAGCCCGTAACTCGTCTTCGCCGATGCGCCAACCGTAGCCCTTCGTAGCGCTCGATTGACGCTAATCCCCCGCACAATCGGGTTCATTGCGCTGTTTGGACGTTGACGCGGCGCGCGTAGGCGTGTAGCCCGGCGCTTGGAGGTCAGCGGTGATTCACGTTCAGAATATCGAGAAGCGGTTCGGTCCTCAGGCGCTGTTTAGTGGTCTGAGCTGGCACATCAAACGTGGCCTCCGCTACGGTTTTGTCGGGCCCAATGGCGCAGGCAAGTCGACGCTCCTCAAGATCTTGATCGGTGAAATCTCTGCAGACGGCGGTGCCGTGGTGAAGGCCAAAGGGCTGACAGTCGGCTACCTCGCTCAGGAAGTAGATCCCTTTACGTTGGGTACGGTGCAGCAGAGTGTGCTCGAAGGCGTGCCCGGGTATGGCCGTGCGCGCGATCGCGTGACGGCTGTGCAAGAGCGCATGGCTGCGGATGATGCGTACGCACAAAGTGACGCCGGATTGCGCGACTTGGGCCGGGCCATCGATCATTTTGAAGCGTTGGGCGGAGAGGGCCTGCTTGACCGTGCCCGGGAAGCCCTGGGAGGCCTCGGATTTACCCGCGACCAGATGCTGGAGCCGGCCAGCACGCTGTCCGGTGGCTGGCTGATGCGTGCGGCCCTGGCGCGCCTGCTGGTGATGCGCCCCGACGTGCTGCTGCTCGATGAGCCGACCAACCATCTCGATCTAGAGGCGTTGTCGTGGTTTGAGAACTTCCTCGAAGGCTATCCGGGCAGCGTGGTGGCCGTCAGCCACGATCGCTTCTTCCTCGACCGCATGCCCAACCGGATCGCCGAGTTGACGCGCACGGGGGTTCACATCCACGTCGGCGGCTACGAAGACTACCTCGCCGGCCGCGAGCAGCGTATCGCGTTGCAGGTGGCAGAAAAGGCGCGCGTCGACCGAAAACGCGCCCATCTCGAGAGCTTCGTACGGCGTTTTCGCGCCAAAGCCACCAAGGCCAAACAAGCGCAGGCGCGGGTCAAGCAGCTGGCCAAGCTCGAGGATGTGCACGTTGACTCGGACACCAAGGGCATCGGGTTTTCGTTCCCGGCTGCCGGGCGAACGGGCAAAGAGGTCTTCAGCGTCACCAACGTCAAGAAGGTCTACGACACGGACTACGGGGAGCTGGAGGTCTACAGCGATCTCAGCCTGACCATCTCCCGCGGCAGTAAAGTGGCGCTGGTCGGTCCCAACGGCGCGGGTAAGTCGACGCTGCTGAAGATCTTGGCAGGCACCACCTCGACCCAGGCCGGCACCGTTCGGCGGGGCACGAATGTACGGCTGGAGTACTTCGCCCAGCACCAACTCGAAGCCCTCGATCGCCGTCTGAGCGTCTACCAGGAAGCGGCTCGCGCAGCCGGTAATGACACGGTGACGATGATCCGAAACGTGCTCGGATCGCTACTATTTCAGGGTAAGAGCGTCGACAAGAAAGTGGCGGTTTTATCAGGCGGTGAGCGTGCGCGTCTGGCCTTGGCGAAGATGGTCCTGCGCGGGCCGAGCTGCATGCTGCTCGATGAGCCAACCAACCACCTCGATTTGCTCAGCCGTGAGGTGCTCGAAGATGCCATCGCGAGATTCGATGGCACCGTCGTCCTGGTGAGCCACGATCGCTACTTCATCAACGCGGTAGCGACCCATGTGCTCGAGGTGATGCCAGGCGGCAAGACCACGCTCTTCGAGGGCGACTACGATGCGTACCTCTATCGAAAGTCGGGCGGTGATCCGAAGCTGATCGAGGCGCTGCTTCGCGGAGAGGCGGTCGATCTGACGGCGCCACCTGGCCCGGCCACCGCACCGCAACCCAACGCCGCAGCTGCCTTTGTCGGTGGCGGTGAGGCGCCGGCCGCCGGAGAGAGTCGCGCCGACGTCAAGGCGCGAAAACGAGCGGAAGCCCAGCGTCGCAACGAGCTGTCTCGGCGTACAAAACCCCTGAAAAAGAGGCTTTCAGCGCTGGAGAAGGATATCGGAACAGCCGAGACGCGGCTCGGAGAGATCTCTGCCGCTCAGCTCGATCCGGCGCTGTACGAAGATGCCGTGAAGGTGCGCGCGTTGACGGAAGAGCACGGTCGGCTCACCGCTCAGGTCGAAGAGGCGATGACCAAGTGGGAGGAGCTCGCCATGCGCATCGAGGTGATTGAAGAGGAAGTCACAGCTGAGTTTGACGGGGAGTAGTGACCCGGCGCAGCACCGCAACCAGCGCTGTGATGAGCAGCAACAGGAGCATCCCTCCGCCCTGGTGCGGACTCGGCGCCGCACTGCACCCTGAGTCCTTCACACCGGTCGGCGCGCAGTCGACTTCGAGCGCATCTGCCAGCGTATCGGACGCGCCACCCAGTTCAGCCACCAACCCCTGCTTACCGAACGCCAGCCCGGACGGCACGACCGCCGTCAGTTTCGTCGGGCTGAGCACTTCAATACCAACCAGCTTCTTCCCGCCGGCTTGCAGGGTGATGCCCTCAGCGAAGCCGCCCCCAAAGATGGTGACCTCTGTCGTGGCTTTGCTGCTCACGCACCTGGGGTCCACCAGATCGAGCGCCAATTGTCCCCGGTTGACGGTGCCGGCGTCGATGCCGGCGTCGATGGCAACGTCCGCCGTCGGCGCCGCTTTGACCTCGACTGCTTTGTCTTTGAACCCAACCTGACCGTTGGGGTTTTCGACGACGACGGCATACTCTCCCGGCGTGAGTCCAGGCAGAACCATGGTCGTAATTTTCAGCGGCGTGACCTTGGTGACTGAGGTCTTCGACGCGCCTACTTTGACCACCGCACCGGTCTGAAAGTTCTCTCCGATGACCTCGATCTCCGTGGGCTTGTCAGCCGAAACCACGGCGGGAGTCACCAAGGAAATAACCGGCTTCGGCGGCGGTCCCGTATCGGCTGGCCCCGTATCAGCTGGCCCTGTGTCGGCGGGTCCCGTATCCGCCACACCTGTGTCCGCTGTACCGCCTGCGTCCGTGCCACCGGCGTCGGTACTGCCCGCATCAGCGGTGGTGCCACCTCCGGTACCTTTGACGCCCATACGCAGGCGGAAATCGCCCTTCATCTGAAAAATCCCGTTGTTGAGGTCTTCGACGAACCGCCACTGCTTGCCGCCGGAGCACGTACCCAGGGGCCAAACGATGTGCATCAACTGCGTCTTGGGCGTCGTCTGGGTATCCGCCAACATCGCCAGCTCTTGGCAGCCACAGCCGATATCGATACCAGCGATGGACACCATGGCGCAGTCCGTCTTGCCCCAGTACGTGCTGAGGTCTTGGGACTTGCTCAAAATGCGCACTATGATGCGAATGTTGCCCTTGGTGATCGCCGGCGGCTTGTCTCCCGGCTTGGTGCCGGTAAATTCGTAGACCATGACCGTGTTGCCTTGAATCGGCGTGCCAGGTTTACCAGTCAATGGATTGAAGAAGTCCTGGGTCGTGACACTCCACAGGGGCTTGGTGCTCGTGGGGGCGGATGCGTCGCTGGCGTCATTCCAAATCTCAATGGCGGCGTTGATCTTGACGTCCATCGGCGACTTTGCGGCGGCAGACGCGGCCATGATCAGCTCAACGCTGGAAATCTCGATCGGGTAGTCGCTGGGTTTCGGCCGAAACAGGACACCGAAGGCCTCCCCGGCGACAAACCCGGGATGACCGAACTGCGGGTGCATCTTTGTGCCAGCGAGGCTGCCGAGATCGTCTGGCCCGTCATCGTATTTCCAGATGACCTTCGCGTTGGCGGTACTCGCCAAGCAAAGCAAAGCCAAAACGATACAGGTGGTCCGACGCATAGCGGGTCTCCCTCGCCGCACTGGGGGACATGCGGTCAAATGGCTAGCAACTGCGGCGACAGATGTGGGGGAGACCGCGCGCTGGGCCCATCATACGGGGAGCCACGGCCCGTAAACAAGCGCGCCGCAGGTTGTCGCAGCCACGCCAGGGCTTGACCTGCATCCCCCTCGTCGTTGAGCCTCGGCTCATGAGCTATGCGACGTGGTCAGATGTACGGGGACACAGCGCGCAAATCGGCGTGCTCCAGCGAATTTGTGCCAGCGCGCAACCGGCCCACGCCTACCTTTTTGAAGGCCCCGACGGCGTGGGCAAGCAGATGGTGGCCTGGGCACTAGCTGCCCGTATCGCGTGTGAAGCGCCGACAGCGGACCAAGCAGCCTGCGGCGAATGTCGGTCGTGCCATTCACTGCAGCGCGGGGAGCATCCCGACCTCAAAGTGCTCAAGAAAGATGGCGCCTCGATTCGTATCGGTCAGGTCCGTGATGCGCTCAAGCCCCTGCGGTTCGAGCCGGTGTTGGGGCGCGCCAAAGTCCTGATCGTCGATGACGCCCACCTGCTGCGAGAAGAGGCCGCCAACGCGTTGCTGAAGACCCTGGAGGAGCCGCCATCGCGCACGCACTTCATCTTGGTCACGTCACGGGCGCAGCTGCTGCTGAGCACGATTCGGTCCCGCAGCCAAGTGGTGCGTTTTGCCGAGTTGGATACCCAGGACGTGGCAGCGGTGTTGCTCGCCGAGGACCAGCCCGCAGATCTAGTGGCCATGGCAGCGCCGCTCGCCGAGGGGAGCGTCGTGCGAGGGCGGACGCTGTGCGATCCCGACTGGCTCGCTGCGATCGACAGGCTGGTGCGTTTCGTTTTGGGTCTCGGCGCCGGCAACCCGCTTCGTATCGGTGACGCGGTCGCGGGGCTAGGCGGCACGCTTGACGGTCTCAGTCTGCAGATCTCGCCCGAGCAACAGCCCATGGTCGCTGCGCCTACAGCTTCCATTTCAGAGGCGAAAGCGCTTGCACAAGCCGAGAAGAAGGGCCGGTCAGCGCCAAAGAAGCTCGCCAGCAAACCCGAATCGGGTACCCGACTCAAGGGGCTCGATCGTGTCGGGTTGAGCTGGGCGCTCGATGTGACGACGACCGTGCTGCGCGACGCCATGTTGGTTGCGACCGGGATGGATCCGGATGAGGTGCCGCTCTCACGTCATGCGGAAGGGCTGCTCAATATGCGCGACCGTACCCACGCTGCGGCGATCGCTAAGGCCATCGATGCCTGTCTCGCGACGGAGGCGAGCTTGGTGCTCAACCCGAATCCACGGCTGGCTCTAGAAGCGACTTGGCTGGAGGTCGACCGGGCGATTCGCCACGCCTGAGCTGACAAATTCGTCAGGCGTCGTCGGCTTCGGGCATCAGGTGACCAAATAGGGCCTCGTGAAGCTCCATCTTGACCTGACCACAGTTGTCCGGGCGGTGCTCGGGCTGCTTTTCAAGGCAGTGCATAATCACCTTGATCACATCAGGTGAAATATCGGGGTTGTACTGCAGCGGATCGGGGACCGGCTCTAGCGCGTGGGCCACAAAGATGTTGCCCTCAGAAAACGGCAGGCGCCCGGTGAACATCCGGTACAAGATCACACCCAACGCGTAGATGTCCGCCTTGTGATTGACCGACGAGCCATCGATCTGCTCGGGCGCCATGTAGTACGGCGTGCCCGCGAGCACACTCTGCTCGCCAAATCCGTCATCGAACGCGCGCGCCAAGCCAAAGTCGAGCAGCTTCGCTGTACCATCCACAGCGATGAGAATGTTGTCGGGTTTGATGTCCCGGTGGAGCATGCCGCGGCTATGGGCGTGGTCGAGCGCGGCGGATATCTGCTCGATCACGCTCATCAAGAAGATGCGGTCGGTCACCGGTTGATTCGCTGGCAGGTGCGCCGTGAGCGGCAACCCCTCCACGTACTCCATCGAGTACCACGGCACGCCCTCTTCGTTGCCCATGTCGTAGATGTGCACGATGTTGGTGTGGCTCAGGCTGGCCGCCATCTTGATCTCACGCTCGAAGTAGCGCTTGGCGACGTCGGAGGGCATCGCCCCGTCGAGCATGAACTTCAACACAACGACACGGCTGAGCATGGTGTCGGTGGCACGAAAAACGACGCCGTTGCCGCCCTGGCCAAGTCGCTCCAAACCGGAGTAGCGACGCGAGAGACTCGGCGGCACACCCTCGGGCCAACCGTCGGGGCCCACTTCGATACCGACCTGCTTTTGCGGTCCCTCAACGACCTTGCCTTCGACGTACGCGACCGTGCCTTCGGAGAAGTTCTGCGTCGCCTCCGCCTCGATAGCGCTGGTGACCAATGGGCGCCGGCCACCGGTGTCGGGGGTCAGGAAGGGCAGCTCGTTGTCTTCGCCCTCCGGCATCTCGAAAAACTGTTGCCGCAGCCCCTCGTACCAAACGGTCTCAGTTGAGTTGGTGTCGATGAGGTCAACGATCTGCTGCAAAAGCACACGGCCGAGGCGAGGCTGCACCAGATCGACACACAATTCGGCGGCGCGTCGGGTGGTGTGAATCCGTTGTTCCGGCGCCTGGTGGGCCTTCAGCAGGCGATAGAGATTGTGCAGCGCCCCCTTAGCATCGCCCTGCTGCTCGCGTAGGTCAGCGGCGAGCTGCATCGCTTCGGCAAACTGCTCGTCGGTCGTCGGCACACTCTCGGCGACCCGCAGGGCCTCTTCCATCTCACCGCGCGCGGCACGCAGCTTGACCACGGCGACGCGATCGCCGGCCTTGCTGAGGCAGCCGATGGCATTTTCAACCTGTCCGGCCTTTGACCACATCCGCGCGGCATCACGAAATTGTCCCTGCTGTTCGAGCAACTGCGCGGCTTCTGCTCGCTGGCCGCCCTTGCCGAGTCGTTGCGCAGCCTCTTTGTGCCGACCGAGTCGCTGGAGCACCTTCGCGACGAGCACGACATCGCCGCCCTCTTCGAACGCCGTGAGGGCGCGCTCCCAGTTCTCCAACTTCGCCCACGTCTTGCCCGCCGCGTCCCATTCACCTTTTGATTCACGCACTTCTGCGCTGAGTTCTAGGGCTTTTTGCGGCTCACCGGCTTTGCGGTACATCTCGACGGCATCTGCCTTTCGACCGGCTTTCACCAGCAGCATCGCCGCCTTGAGGTAGTTGTTGTGGCGCACTGCCAGCTTCGCGGCTTCCACGAATTGGCCGGACTTCTCAAGCGCTTCCAGCAGACCGCGATCATCGTCGCAATGGCGTAGGCAGAATGCAGCGCTGTCCCAATCCTTAGCATCGGCGAAGCAGTCCGCAGCCTTTTGCCACTTTTCGGCTTTGCGCCACGCCCGGCCGGCGTCAAGCTTTCTACCCTGGGACTCGAATAGTTCGGCGGCGCGCTTGTACAGCTTGTGGTCCATCGCGAGGCGCGCTGCCTTGAGCTTGTCGCCCTTGTCGATGGCCTTTTGGACCGCTCGCTCGCCTTTCGTATCTTCCTGTCGAGACAGGCGCTTTACCCACCACTGAATGGCAAATCCGCCGCCAATGAGCACGATGCCGGCGACGATGAAGCTGATGGTGCGGGGAGTGAGGACAGATGGGTCCATGGGTGCTGAGTGGCTCCGAGGGGGGGGGCAACGCCTGCCCACACTATACCACTGTTCGGATAATGACGAGTTTGAGCGGCTGAACTTTGAACCGCCCCGTCACGCTGTAACCGTGGCGGTCAGTCTATCGGCTCGATCGTTCGTGCTGGAACGATCTCCGTTGGCGGCGCCATTAGCGCGTCGGGGCGATCACCTGAGCGAGCGAAGGCGCCCACGGCAATTGGAGGTGTGAAGATCAGCAAGCTCGCAGCAGGGACCGGAACGTCAACGGCGCTGGAGCCGGCGTTCAAGTTGGCTAGCGAGATGGGCTAGCGATTGACGACGAGCGTGCGCTGACCATCTGCAAAGACAACCGTGGCCTTGGTGCCCATCACCTCGTGGATGACGCCGGGGCCGAAGACCTTGTGGCCGATGACCAACCCCGTCACCGCTTCGATTTTGGCATTGTAGGGGGTGCCGGTCGCAGGATCGCGATCGGCAAGCAGGCGCTCGTAGCGCTCGCGGGCGAGGGTCTCTTCGTCCTTACGCGGGAGGGCGCGGCGGCTGCCCACAGTCTTCTTCTTCGTCGCGGTTCCACCGGCCTTCTTGGTGGCTGCTGCCTTTGACAGGCGGTACTTGCGCTCTGAGCCACACGTATTGCACTTCACGCGGGCGGGCACGTCGCCAACCATCGCCAAGATGGTGTGAGCGAGTTCCGCTTTGCACTTGGTGCAGCGGGTATCGATGTCGCGGCCAACGGCGGGCACGGTGTCACTTTTGCGCAGGCGATGAAGGCTCATGGAAGGCTCCTGAGACGATGATGTGAAGAGTTGGGGGCGAACTGGGGCCGGGCAAAACGCGAGCCGACCGGAGGGGCCGCGAACCATAGCCGTGGTCGCCGCGCACAGCAAGCATCTTTGGGCGTAGGGCGGCACATTCGCTGGACTCAAGGGCTGGGGTTTTCGGTTGGGTGCGCTCACAATACGCGGAATTGTTGGCCGAGTCAGCGACTTTAACTGTCGTGCCCAAGTTCGCGCCGCGATGTCCCTTGTCGGCCTGCGTTGGCCGGCGCTACCATCGCCGCGGCATCGCATCTTCGCCGCCCCGCGTCTTTCCTCTAAGGAGGTTGTTCATGTTGTCCCAGTCTACCGTTCGGCGATCCATCGTCCGGCGCTCGTTTGTCCAGCGAGTGGCGCTGATTTTGGTCCTCAGCTTTGGTCTCGCCGGTTGCGATGCACTCAAAATGACGGTCGACAAGGTGCGGATGAAGCTCATCGGTATCACGGTCACCGATCCGGAGCGCGAGTCAGCCGAGTGGGTGTTGATGCAGGCGATTGAAGCCGCTGCCGACAAGAACGCCGAGCGCGGTTGGGAGAAGTTTCAGAAGGTCCTGCACACCTCCGAGCGGTCTCCCAACGCCTTGCGCAGCTGGTACACCGGCGCGTGGCCTCGCATGCGGCGCCAGGTGTCGGACTACGACATCAACGGCGACGGCAGCTTTAAGATCGTCAACGTCAAGGAGATGGTGAAATCCTCGGGCGGCACCGCTGGCCTGGAGTTCTATATCGTCAGTCGAAAAAAGGAGATGCCGACGCCCTGCGCTGTGTATCTCGATGAAAACCATGACGACAAGTGGCGAATTCGTCGCTGCAGCCTGTGAGGAATCGTGCTGCGAGTCGCCCTTGAACGCGGATTATCCGCCCTTGTTGCCCGGTGGATGCTGGAGGGTCGCGCCGATGCGGTCCTCGATCGGGTGATGCAGTCTGGCGCACTGTCGGCCGTAGAAGTCGAGAAATTGCGCAAACAGACCCTCGCACGGCTGCATCAAGTCAGCGAAGACGGCGCGCCTTATGCCGATATGGTGGGTGCGGCGCTGAGCGGTATGCGGACGGCCTTGCCGGATGTCGCCCAAGTCTTGCGCTCCACCGATGCTGGCAGCGCACGCGTGATCGCAGCTGCCGTTGCTGACGAACTCGCCCGGCGTGCAGCCGAGGCGGCCCGTTCAGCAGCCGAACAATGGCAGGCACCTGCCGAATCGACGGACGCTAAGGTCGAAAAACCAGCGGAAGATGAGTCGAAGGACGCGGAGATGTCATGAGCGCGATCGCGAAGATTCTGAGCCTCCCGCAATACGCCCGAAACGTGGGTCGGCTGAGGTTTTTGATCGCCGTCGTGATCCGCCATGGTTTTGGTCATGTGCTCGAACGGGCTGGCCTGCTGCAGTTGTTGCGGATGGCGCCGGGGCTTCGCGCGGACGAATCGGTCGCCAACAAGCGGTGGGAAGTTCGAGTTCGCCTCGCGCTTGAGAGTTTAGGCCCGACCTTCGTCAAGCTCGGACAGATGCTCGCGACCCGGCCCGATATCATCCCGATGAGTCTGATTCACGAGCTGCGGAAGCTGCAGGACGATGTGCCCGCGGTCCCCTTTGCCGACGCCGAGCGCCTGGTTCGGAGCGAGTTGGGTGTGCCGCTGGAGACGGCTTTCGCTCATATCGATCCGACGCCACTAGCCGCTGCCTCCATCGCCCAGGTCCATCGGGCGCGCCTGCAGACGGGCGAAGAGGTGGTGCTCAAGATTCAGCGCCCGAACCTCGATGAGACGATCCGCACGGACCTGGAGCTCCTGCGCTTTGTGGCCAATCAGCTCGAAGAGCGGGTTCCCGAGGTGCGCCAATTCCGCCCGCTCGCCGCTGTGGAGGAGTTCGCTCGCAACCTCAAACGCGAGACCAACTTCGACAATGAGCTGAACAATATCGAGCGTTTCACGCGCCAGTTTGCCGATAACGACAAGGTCCATGTGCCGGTGACCTGGCCCGAGTTCTCCAGTCGCCGCGTGTTGGTGATGGAGTTCATCGACGGCTGCAAAGTCACCGATCTCGAACAGCTCGAAAAATGGCAGCTTTCGGGCGCAGAGGCCGCCAACGTGGGCACCGAGCTCGTCATGAGCTCGATTTTTGAGCACGGTTTTTTCCACGGCGACCCCCATCCGGGGAACTTCTTCGTGCTGCGGGATGGCCGGCTGGCGGTGATCGACTTTGGCATGATGGGTTCGCTCGATCGCGACCGGATCGAAGACTTGCTCGGGTTTATGGCGTCGATCCTGATGAACGACCCCGAGATGTTGGTCACCCAGCTGCTGGACATGGGGATCATCGATGACGCCGTCGATCTGCGGGCGCTGCGGGCTGAGGTCAGCGAGCTCATGGGCCGCTACTACGGACTCGATCTCGCCAAGGTCGACATCGGCGTCTTCATCACAGAGACCTTTGAGACGATCGTGCGGTTCGGTGTCTTCTTGCCGGCGGATCTGCTCCTGATCGCCAAGTCGATCTCGACCATGGAGGGCATCGCCCGCGAGATCCATCCGGATTTCAACCCGATGGAGGATTTGCGGCCGTACTTCATTCGGCTTTACGTGCAGCGCGCCCTCGACCCACAGACCTACTCACGGCGCGCGTTTCGGGTGCTGCATGACTACTGGTCCCTGATCCAACGGACGCCAAACGATGTACGCGGCACGCTCCGGCGGCTGCACGCTGGCGAGCTGAGTTTTGACGTGCGCGATCCCGGGGCAGATCTGCTGCACCAGCGGACGGAGCGGCGGACCAATCGCGCCATTGTCGCCGCATCCTGTTTGGCGACGTGGGGGCTCTTCGCCTGGCTCCTGCCCACAGCGGAGCAGCGCGGCTGGATGAGCGTGGTGACGTGGTGGACCGCATTGGTGGGAATCACCGGCCTTTGGACCGGCACGCTGCTGGGATTCAGCCTGCTGCGTTCCCGTGAGTTGTAAAACGATCCCGTAAACTCGACGCAGGCCCAATTCGACGTACAAACGACCCTGTGCGGCAGCGATCCGACGATGGGTCGACGATCAGCTGGTCGCCAGCCGCGAGACCTCGTGGCTCATCGTGGAGTGCGCCATGGCCATCACCCCCAAGTTGTCCACCAAAGCCAGCCGGGTTGGTCCCGCCCGGTACACTCGGATGGTCTCGCTTGGCCTGTTGCTCGCGATGACGGCCACATTGCCGGGTTGCATCGCGATTTCCAAAGACGCCTACGACCGCGACATGGCCGCGATGCGCAAACAGCACGACTGGCTGGAAGGCCAAAAGCGCGAGCTGCAAGGTCAGCTGATGGCGTGCCAGAAAAAGAGCGCCGGTCAAAATGAGGCGATCGCCCGTTGTCGGAAGAATGGTGACGACCTGAAGCAGCAGCTGCAGGAGTGTCACGGCAAGCTCAAGCGCATCGCCGAGAGCTGCGGCAAGAGCGGCATCTTGCTCAGTCAGTGTGAGCAGCAGCTGGCCCAGGAGCGCGCGAAGATCGCGGCGCTCAAGGACCAGAACTCGCAGCTCCAGGGTCGCATCGCCGCCATCGAGGCGCGCCTGCAGGCCATGCGCGACAGCTTCGCTAGGCTACAAAAACAGCTGGCGGCCCTGGTGGCGAGCGGCAAGCTGCGCATCGTGGTCAAGGACGGCATGTTGGTCATCCAAATGCAGTCGGATGTGCTCTTCGATGCCGGTAAATACGCGCTGAAAGACGAAGCCAAGCCAGTGCTGCGGGATCTAGCCAAGGTGCTGAAAGGGTTCACCGGGCGGCGCTTTCAGGTCGCGGGGCACACCGATCCCAGCGGCGGCGGTGACATCAACTGGCCGCTGTCGGCCAAGCGGGCGCTCAGCGTGGTGCAGTTTCTGATCAAGGACACGGCCATGCCGCCGAAGATGCTCTCGGCTGGCGGTTTTGCTTCGTACCTACCGACCACCGCCAATGACACCAAAGAAAACCGCGCTCGAAATCGGCGTGTTGAGTTTGTGCTGATGCCCGACTTGAGCAAGCTGTTGGAGCTCGCGGGAATCAAGCAGCCCAAGTAACGCGAATCGACAGTAGGCGGCCGTTTGAGAGCGAATTTCTGCCCACAACTTGCGCCTGTGTTCAGGTCGTGTTAACTCGCCGCCTCGCTTGTTCGGTTCCCCTGGACAAGCACCCGAACGTCACTGTTGTGGTCTCTCTACCGAGAGTCCGATGGCGGCATTCAAACGGGGCGTAGCGCAGTCTGGTAGCGCACTTGACTGGGGGTCAAGTGGTCGCAGGTTCAAATCCTGTCGCCCCGACCAGGACCCGACATCGGGCACTGATGAGCTTGCGCCGCCTTTGTGCGGCGCAAGCTGTTTTTGCTCCCGGCGCAACTGTTGTGCGTCAGCAAACCCCTCGGGTTACCCACGCGGCCGCGCGCCGCACAGGAGACGCCATGCTTGAGCGCAACGACCTCATGGAGCAGCGCCTCGCCAAGATCACGGCTGTCACAGCCGCTGGCGACGTCGCCTACCCCAACGATTTTGTGCCCAACAAGACTGGCGCTGAGCTCGTCTCCGAACTCGCCGCCGAGCTTGGTCCACATTCGCCCGACCGCGCAGCGCCAGCCGTTCGCATGGCGGGTCGTCTCATCGGCCTCAACCGGAAGGGCAAGGTGGGCTTCTTGCGCATTCGCGATCGCAGCGCTTCGGCCGTGCGCACCGCCCGCACGGCTGCCGACGCCGCTCGTGCTGCGGCCGACATGCCCACCCGTGACAGTGACGCGACCACCTACCAGGTCTTCTTCCGTCGCAACGAGGATGAGGCGCTATTTGACGCGCTGTTCAAGGGCCCCCAATCCCTCGACGTCGGGGATATCATCGGCTGCGTGGGTCGGCCCTTCCGTACGCGGACCGGCGAGCCGAGCCTCTGGGCGACGACGCTGACCGCAGAAGGCGAGCCCCTGGACGGCGCTGTAGCAGGCGAGCCCTGCGTGCGCGTGTTGACCAAGTCGGTGCGGCCCCTGCCCGAGAAGTTCCACGGTCTCAAGGACAAGGAGACGCGTTACCGGCAGCGCTACGTCGATCTCATCGTCAACGACGACGTGCGCGCTACTTTCGAGCAAAGAGCCCGGATTATCAGCGGTATCCGCGCGTTTTTCGCTGGTCGTGACTACCTTGAAGTCGAGACGCCCATGATGCACAGCATCGTCGGTGGCGCGACAGCGCGGCCCTTTGAGACGCACCACAACGCGCTGAACATTCCGCTCTTTCTGCGCATCGCGCCGGAGCTGTACCTCAAGCGTCTGGTGGTCGGTGGCTTCGAGCGGGTCTTCGAGATCAACCGCAACTTCAGAAATGAGGGCATCAGCCAGCAGCACAACCCCGAATTCACCATGCTGGAGTTCTACCAGGCGTTCGCGACCTACACGGACCTCATGGCGCTGCTTGAGCAGCTGTTTTCGACCTTGGCCGAGCAGGTCCACGGCACAACGGACTTGGTGTGGGGCGCCGATACGGACAACGCCCAGCAGATCAGCATGGCCGCCCCTTTTGCGCGCATCAGTGTCTACGAGGGGATCGAGCGCTGGGGTGGACTCACCGGTGAGCAGCTTCACGATGAAGCCCTGCTGCGTGAAAAGCTGGAGGCCCACGGCATCGACATGAAGGCTGGCACGCCCGTCGGCAAGCTGCAGATGGAGCTCTTCGAGACCGTCGCTGAGCCGCACCTGATTCAGCCGACGTTTGTGACGGACTTTCCGGTCGAGGTTTCGCCGCTTTCGCGCAAGAAAGACAGCGATCCGCGCCTGACAGACCGTTTTGAGATGTACATGGCGGGCTTTGAGGTCGCCAACGCGTTCTCCGAGCTCAATGACCCGGTCGACCAGTACGAGCGCTTCTTGGCGCAGGTGCAGGCCAAGGACGGCGGCGATGACGAGGCCATGGACATGGACCTCGACTACATTCGTGCGCTGGAATACGGCCTGCCACCGACCGCGGGCTGCGGCATCGGTATCGACAGGCTGGTGATGGTGCTGACCAACACGCAGAGCATTCGCGAAGTCATCCTCTTTCCGCTGCTGCGCCCTGAGCGTCGGAAGACAGAGGAGGCCACAGACGCCCCCTCAGACGCCGAGGCCTAGACCTTGTATCACCGCCGGCTGGTCTGGCTTGTCTCTTTGGCCGCACTCGCCGTGCTGCCCGAGAGTCTGGTCCGTCACGCCGATCCGCGGATTGGGTTCCAGGCGTGGATGGTTGTTCAGCTGCTCGGCGTCATCGCCGCAGCCATCGGCATCGCCGCGATGTTCTCCACGATTGGGCTTGCGCTGGTTCGCCTGTTCACTGCGCCCGTTCGGGACAACCCCAGTGTCTTTGTCGCTTGGTCGTTCCTCAAAGCTGCACGGCCGGGTGATCCACTGCCAATTCGACTAGTTCGCGCCCTCGGCCGCGAGGTCGATGGGCTACCGCGTGATGGCAATGGTCCGTCGCTGAAGCGTCGCGCTGGTGTCGGCTTGCTCTGCGTGGCCATCGCTGGTGGCCTGCTGACCTTGCTGCTGCTCGGATGGTTGACCAGCGATTTGCCCGTGCGCTTCGCTCGCAATGAGGCCATCGCGCTGGCGTTGCACGGCGCGCTGCTGCTGTCCGCCGCCTTGCCCTGGCGCAAGGCCCGCTTCGCTCCGGCTGCCATTGCGGCCCTGCTTGCACTGGTCGCGACTGGCGTGGTCGGCTTGATCCCCGTCCTGCGCCCCTGGGTCCACGGCATCGGCCTCCCGGCGGCGCTGGTCGCCTGCGCGGGACTGCTTGGCTGGGTGCTCACGCGGCCGATCTATACAAGAATCGCCCGTATTTCCGGGCTGATTGCGCTGATTGTGGGGGCCTGTGGCATCGCCGCTGGCGCGCTGGCGATTGGGCCGTTGGGCTGGACGCCGGGGGTGGTCTGCGTCGGTGTCGGCGCCTATTTGACCCTGTCGAGCCAGCCGAAAGTGACCCTCCCCGTGTTCGTGAGCATCGTCGGCGTCGCAGCCGGAACCTGGGCGTTGATCGTCGTTCTGAGCGTCATGGGCGGATTCGCGGGCGACCTGCGCGAGAAGATGCTGGTCGCTAATGCCCACGCCCTTGTGGAGCGTCCCGGGCGCGCCCACCCCCTGGCCGATGCTGCCGCGCTGAGCGCCCAGCTTCGGCAGGTGAGCGGTGTCGTTTCGGTGAGTCCGCAGGTACGCGGCGACGCGATCGTCAGCTCACCGTTCAACGTCAACAACTTCGTCGCCATCCGCGGTGTCGATCCCACCTTGGCGGAAGTGAAGAAACAGGTCGGTGGCACCATCGTCACCGGTTCGCTCGCCCTGTTATCAGCCCCCGAGAAGATGGGGCGGCCGACGTGGCGGGTCCGGCGGCCAGAAGGCGGCCCGACCGACTTGCCGGCGGTGCCGTCGGCCAAACCCACCACCGCAACCATCGATGATGGCCGTGACCTCGACGACGCCGACATGGACGCGCTGATGCAGTTGGCCCCCGGCCCAGCGTCGCCGAAGCCTCCGAAAGCGCCGCCGGTGGTGCACGAGCCCTTGATGCTCGACAGCCACGGCAAGGCGATGGCTGGCCCAGGTGATCCGGAAGCGCATCTGCCGGGTCAGGAGCACGACAGCCATCGGCAGCCGGGCTCCGTCGTCGAAAACGGGCCAGCGCCAGCCGGTGAAGCCCCAGACGGAAAAGCGCCGGGTGACAGCGAAGCGCCTGGTGATAGTGAAGCGCTGGGAGATACGGAGCTCGCCGTCCCCGGCAGCGTCAAAATGCTCCCCGCCATCGGTGGCGCTGGCGGACTCGATCCGGCCTTGGCGCTGCCCCTGCTGCTCGACGAAGAAGAGGACATCGACGTGCCCGTGGCCCCCGGCATCGTCTTGGGTGTGGAGCTGGCTCGTGCGCTGCAAGTGGAGCTCGGCGATCGCGTCGAGGTGATCACGCCCGACGCTGATATCGGCCCGACGGGGCTCCGTCCGCGTGTGCGGACGTTCCGGGTTGCTGGCACCTTCGAGACCGGCCTGTACGAAGCCGATAGCAAGGTCGCCTACATCGATCTGGTCGAAGCGAGTCGTTACTTCAATCTGGAGGGCTCAGCCAATGTCATCGAGCTGCGTCTGAAGGAGCCCAAAGAGCCGGATGCGGTCCTAGGTGCCCTGAAATCCGCCCTCAAAGTCGCAGGTGCGCCAGCGGACACCGAGCTGATCGACTGGCGTGCACTCAACCGCTCACTCTTTTCGGCGTTGGCGTTCGAACGGCTGGTCATCTTCTTGGTGCTGGCGTTGATCATCTTGGTGGCGTCCTTTTCCATCGTCTCGGCGTTGACCATGGTGATCATGCAAAAAAAGAGCGGCATCGCCATGCTGCGCGCCATGGGTTCGGACGCCGGGATGATTCGTTCGGCCTTTGTACAAATGGGCGGTGTCATCGGAATGATCGGCACCACCGCCGGGTTGATTCTGGGTCTCGCAACGTGTCTGCTCATCGACACCCTGGGCATTGCGCTTCCGGAGGCGTACTACGTGCGCACGCTGCCCGTCGCGATCTCCCCGGTGGAGGTTTCGGCGGTCGTGGTCGCTTCTCTAGCTATCTCCCTTGTTGCGACTGTATTTCCTGCTAAAAGTGCTGCCCGTCTCCGCCCGCTTGAAGGCCTAACTCATGAGTGAACCCAGCAATCCAGCAGCGCTTCAGCCCGCAGGCGCGCCCGATGCGTCAGGCGAGCGTCCGGTGTTGCTTGATGCGCGCGGGGTGTGCAAGTGGTTTGAGGTGGGTGGTCGGCGCATCGATGTGCTCAAGGGCGTCGATTTGCAGGTTCGCCAGGGGGACATGATCGCCGTGATCGGTCGCTCTGGATCGGGAAAATCTACGTTACTTCATCTTCTGGGCGCCCTAGACACTCCCTCTGCGGGCTCAATCGCGTACCATGCGCGGCCTCTGGCGGATCGGAGCGACGACGAGGTCGCTGCCTTTCGCAATCAGACCATCGGATTTGTGTTTCAGTTTCACCACTTACTGCCGGAACTAACGGCCTTGGAGAACGTGCTCATGCCTGCGCTCATCGCCCGCAAGCGTCGCTCCGAAGTGGTGGGTCCTGCACAAAAATTGCTCGAACGCGTGGGTCTGGGGCACCGCCTCGATCATCACCCGGGTGAATTGTCCGGTGGCGAGCAGCAACGTGTGGCGTTGGCGAGAGCCTTGGTGATGCAGCCCGAGATCGTGTTCGCCGATGAGCCGACCGGCAACCTCGATGGTCACACCGCCGAGGAAATGCACACGCTGATGGAAGAGCTCAACCGCGAGACGGGCACCAGCTTCGTTATCGTCAGCCACAATCGTGAGCTCGCAGATCGCATGGATCGCGTGTTGCAGATGGGTGAGGGGCAGGTCATGCCCGCGGAGGCCGTGTGACGTTCACGACCTCTCGTCGCCAAGCTGAACTAGCGCTTTCAACCCGAAAATCAAGGGTTGTAGCGTCCGTTACGCCGTCCGCTGCGCCGTTCGTTTCGTTGTGCGTTGCGCTGGCAGTGTCCTGTCTTGTCATGACCGCGACGCCGCAGTCGGCTGCCGCTCAGGGGCTGTCTCTGAAGGGCAACTCGCAGCAGGTGCAAAAGCGCGTCCTGCCCATGATCGCCAAGATTGAGCTCGGGGGTGTGGAGCGTGTCGATGCCAACGCGGTGCGTGCCAAGTTGCGCGTGACTGTGGGCGAGCGTCTCAACCCTGCCTTGGTGACCGCCGACGTCGAGCGAATCTTCCAGATGGGGTTATTTGACGACGTGAAGGTCGGCTACGCCATGACCAAAGCGGGCAAGGTCGTCCTACGGTACCAACTGCTCGAGCGCCCCTCCATCGCCGCCATCGAGCTCAAGGGTAACGACGCGCTGGCCAACGACGCCGTGCTGAAGGTCGTCAGCCTGAAGGTCAACGATCTCTTCGCGCCGGCAGATGCACAGGACAACGCCAACAAGATCAAAGAGCTCTACATCGAGGAGGGCTACTTTCTCGCCACGGTGACCCCAGAGACCGAGCGTCTCAAGGGCAATCAGGTGCGCGTGCGTTTCAAGATTGAGGAGCGGGCGGAGATCAAGGTCCGGTCGATTCAGATCTTGGGTAACACGGGTGTGCCCGATCAGGACATCAAGAACGTGCTGCGCACCCGCGAGGGCTCGGTGCTGAGCTTCCTCGGCAAGGACGGCGCGTTCAAGCGTGAAGACCTCAACTACGACGTGCAGATCATTCAGTATCTCTACCTGACCAAGGGCTACATCCAAGCCAAAGTCGAAGACCCTGAGGTGAGCCTCTCGGCCGATATGCGTTACGTGCGGGTGAGCATTCGGGTCAACGAAGGGCCGAAGTTCAAGGTCGGCAGCGTCAGCGTGAAGGGCGACTCGGAAGAGGACGTCAAGAAGCTGCAAAAACGGCTGAAGCTCAAGAAGGGTGACGTCTTTAACTACGCCCACGTGCAAGCCGATGGGCAGATGCTGGCCGGCGCTCAGAAGCTTCACGGCTACGCATTTGCGACGGTCAGCAACGAGAGCTTGCCGAAGGCCAAGACCAAGCTGGTCAACTGGGTCTACCACGTACAAAAGGGCAACAAGGTCTACTTTGGCGCCATCAAAATGATCGGTGCGCAGACCACGCGCGACAAGGTCATCCGCCGCGAGCTGCGTTTTTCAGAGGGCGAGCTGTACAGCGAGCGTAAGATGCAGATCTCGAAGATGCGCGTGCAGCGGCTCGGATTTTTCGAAAAGGTCGACATCAAGACGAAGCCGACGCGCAACCCGCAGGTCGTCGATGTCATCATCAGCGTCAAAGAGCGGACCACGGGCACGTTCCAGGTGGGCGCTGGTTTTTCATCGGTGGATAACTTCATCACCACGGCGCAGATCTCGAAGGACAACTTCCTGGGTCGTGGCCAGCGTCTGAGCGTGAACGCCTCGTTTTCGAGCATCCGCACGATGTTCCAAGGCAGCTTCTTCGAGCCCTACTTCCTCGATACCAACGTCACCTTCGCCATCGAGCTGTACAACTTCCAGCAGCTCTACACGGACTTTTCCCGCAACAGTCTGGGCGGTTCGCTGAGTTGGGGCTATCGGTTCATGCCTGAGCTGCACCTCGACGCGACCTACAACCTCGAAAACGTCGATACCGAGATCGGCGGTCTCTCCGGCCGTACAGAAGTGCCGATCGCCTCGCTCTTCGCCGGTGGTTTGACCTCGTCGGTGCGCCTGACGTTGACCTGGGATAGCCGCAACGACCGCATGATGCCGACCAACGGCTGGTACGCGCAGACGAGCGCCGAGTTCGCGAGCCCGTACCTGCTCAGCCACAACATCTTCAATCGCTACCTGGGCCGGCTGCGTCGCTACTTCCCCATGCCGCTCGACGGTGTGTTGAAGTTCAACCTGGTCTGGGGCCAGATCACGGCGCCGCAAGGGCAGGCCGTGCCGCTGTTCGAGCGCTTCTTCGTCGGTGGTATCTTCAATATCCGCGGTTTCCAGCGCAACACGCTCGGCCCGGCCATTGGGGTGCCTGCAAGCGGCGATCCCGGCTCGGCGCTGTCGCCCTTCAACATCGGTGGTACGCGGCAGCTGTACCTGAACAACGAGCTCGAGGTGCCGATCGTCAAGGCGCCGGTCAACCTCCGCGGCTTGCTGTTTTTCGATGTGGGTAACGCCTTCGGAGACGGCCAGGAGATGAGCCTGCAGAACATGCGGATGAGCTTTGGCTGGGGTGTGCGTTGGTTCTCGCCGGTGGGTCCCCTGCGCTTCGAGTGGGGCATCCCAATCGACCCGCAACCGGGTGAAGAGTCGCTGGTGTTCGCCTTCACCATCGGCAACAGCTTCTGATGGGCGCTGCGCCCGCACCGCTGCTTCTGCAACCGGGCGATCCGTTGCCGCAGCTGGCTGTCTCGCCGCACTTCGACGTCGCAACCTATGCTGGCCAGTGGCTGCTACTCGTCCGGTGTGACGCCCATCGCCTGAGCCAGCTTGGCGCAATTACCCAGCAAATACAGGGTAAACGCCGCTGTGCGACTTGTGTTGTGAGCGACGACGAGCTTCCTGGCGTGCCGACAACGTGGCATGCCTACAGCGACCCCATTGGCCGCGCAGCAGATGCGCTTGGCGCCCTCGAACACCCGGAGGGCAAGCGCGCAGACGTGGCTGTGTTGCTCGATCCGCGAGGTACGGTCGCGCTATCGGTCGCCTGGGATGACACCGCTGAGATGTGCGCCCAACTGAACGCCGTTTTACACAGTTAGCCGCGCGCCGCGACTCGCGGGCACTGACGCTGCTAGCCCCCCAATGATGAAGAAAACTAGCAGTGTGCACGGGCAGTCATTTTAATTACGCCGCACGTTGCTAGAACGTCACGACCAAGCGGACCTTGGCCGGCGCGCCGGACTTGTTCGTCAGGAAGACGCGGCCGGGCGTGGGCTGGGTGAGCTCAAACGCGTGTAGCGAAATGCCGAGACCCGTCGAGCCGCCCTGGGTGAAGGTCGGGTTCGTCGTGCCGGCGATGGACGCTGGGCTATCGATACGGATGCGGCCTGTGGAGCCCGCGCCGCCGTCGCCGCCATTGGACGATTGGCTCGCGATGGCATCGCCTCCGGCGCCGCCCGTGGCGATGACCGTGCCGCCTTGCACGCTGACGTTGCCGCCGCGCAGCCAAATCGCGCCAC
>JAGSHB010000275.1 GCA_023954815.1 Myxococcales bacterium
GAACGTCGACTTTCCGACGCCGGGAACACCGGTGATGCCGACTCGGATGGAGGTGGGCTGTTCGGGGGAGCGGGTTCCGTCGTCAGCCGCACTGCTAGCCGCGTTGCCAGCCGCGTTGCCAGCCGCGTTGCTAGCTGCATTGCCAGTTACCTCGTCCGCAGCGGCCAGGGTGACGAGCAGCTCTTGGGCCAATTGCGTGTGGGCTGGGTTGCTGGACTCGACCAAGGTGATGGCGCGACCGAGTGCGGCGCGGTTGCCAGCGCGGACGCTCTGAGCCAGGTCGGGTATCGGTGGCAACTTCATCTCTGACCGCTAGTCCTCGTCGATTTGGTAAGACAGCCCGGAAATACGGGGTTTTGGCGCGGCCATGGCGTCGCCCTTGCCCAAGTTCTTGGTGATCCATGCGTGGGTCTTGGCTTGGCTCCAGGAGCTCGTGGCGATGATGACCGACAGCGCAGGGATCGCGCTTGGCTGGCCGTCTGCTCCCTTGGCCGATGCGCGGGTGGCGTTGACCTTGGCGAGTTCACCAATGGCGCCCGAGAAGCACCGTGGCCGCACCCAGACGCTGTTGAGCCAGGGTGTTTTTGCCATCCACGCGAGCTCTTTTCGGCGGGCGCGTTCGAGCACCTGCGCGGATGAGGCCACCAGGCCGCAGGATTTGTCCGTCTTGGAGCCGCCGGCGAAGTGGTCGCCTGCGATGAGCACGTATTGGATGCGATCGGATTTGAGGCCGAGATCTTCCGCTTTCTTCTGGGCGGTCTCTAGGACATGACGGGATCTCGACGTCAGCGCGAGCCCTTGGCCGAGGCGCTTTTTCGGGCCGTCGATGGCAGCGATACGGCGGATGACGTTGCCGATTTGGTCGTGACAGCTGTGCTCGCCGTCCGGGCCAGCGCTGCGGCAACCGCTGGGCTCGTGCAGCTGAATGTAGAGCCCTTTACCGTTTGCGGCGTACTTGTCGGCGAATCGTGTCAGGGCGATGGCGAGGTTGTTGTGGGCGAAGTAGGCCTTGGATGCGGCGTAGCTCTCGCGGTCGAGTCGGGTCCACCGAGGTTCCCGCCGGCAGATGGCTGCACACGGGCGTTTGCCTGCTGCACGACATTGCGCGGCGCTGGCGCCCGAGTCTGCGAAGGCATCGAGATGCACGGCGTCGAGGCCGATACGGGCGGAAAAAGCGCGATCCATCAGCTGGGCGATGGGGCTGGCCATGGACTTCTGTCCGCGCCAGCCGCGGCCCCGCGCTCCCGTTTTTGACAGCTTGATGGGGTAGGAGCGAAAGCCGCCGAGTGAATGGCCGATGCTGGTAGCGCCAGCGGCAGCCTGAAGCTTCTTGCCCGCAGCGATGGCGGCTTTGGCGCTCGTCACCGGGACACGGCCGGCGTGCTTGCGGCTGTCGGTGACCTTGGGCGTGCCGTTGTTGGGGCCGTCGAGGTTCACCGCTTGCAGTCCGCCGCAGCCAGCGAAAGTGAGCGCCAGCAGCAGCGCTGCCAATGGCAACGATCCTGACGAGGAGAGACCAGAATCAAATAAGTCGCGACGCGCCATAGGGCCTTCCTCTTTTTGCCGGCTGCGAACCGGTACCGATGCCAAGTGTCTAGCAGACTGCGCTCTTTCTCGTTCTTTGTCGGAGACATTCTCCATGGGGCGCGGTCTGCTGGGGTGGGGAAGTCGCGGCTTGCCGCGGCTGGGGGCGCTCGTAGCCCCCCAACTAAAAGTAACCTAGCAGCGTCGCAGCCTACTGCAATTGGTCCAACAATTCGGCCGCTGCCACCGAGATAACCGTCCCTGGCCCAAAAACCGCCGCAGCGCCCATCTGACGAAGGGTGTCGTAGTCCTGCGGTGGAATCACGCCGCCGACGACGACCAGAATGTCCTCGCGACCCGCATCCGCCAGGGCCTTCTTCAGCGCCGGCACCAGCGTGAGGTGCCCGGCAGCCAAGGAGCTCGCACCGACGATGTGCACGTCGTTGTCCACGGCTTGGCGCGCGGTCTCTTCTGGGGTCTGAAAAAGCGGGCCGACATCGACGTCGAATCCCAGGTCCGCAAAAGCCGAAGCGATGACTTTCTGCCCGCGATCGTGGCCGTCTTGCCCCATTTTGGCTACGAGAATACGGGGGCGACGACCCTCGGCAGACTCGAACTTGGCGATGCGCGCTTCCAGCTTCACGATGACCTCCGAATCCGCGCCGACGGCATTCTTGTACACGCCCTGCACAGATTGAATCCGGGCCTCGTGGCGGCCGAACACCTGCTCCATCGCTAGGCTCATCTCGCCGACGGTCGCACCGGCACGCGCCGCGTTCACACAGACGTCGAGCAGGTTGTTGGCCATGTCCCCGCCGGGCCGCCCAGCAGCTTCCGTCAGGCGTTTGAGCCACTGCTGCACATCGGCCTCATCGCGGGACGCCTTGAGTTTGGCCAACCTCGCCTTCTGTGCCCGCAGCACCTCGCCGTTGTCGACCTTGAGGATGGGGATGTCGTCCGGTGTGGTCGGCGGGAAGGTGTTGACCCCCACGATGGTCTGCCGACCCGAGTCGATCCGTGCCTGGGTGCGCGCCGCGGCTTCTTCAATCCGCAGCTTGGGCAGGCCCGTCTCGATGGCCTTGGCCATGCCGCCGAGGCCTTCGATCTCGGTGATGTGTTGCCACGCGCGCTGCATCAAATCGTGGGTCAAGCGCTCGACATACCAGCTGCCTGCCCACGGGTCGACGACATCGCAGGTCCCCGATTCGTGCTGCAGGAACAGCTGCGTATTGCGCGCGATTCGGGCCGAAAAGTCGGTCGGTAGCGCCAGGGCTTCATCCAAACTGTTGGTATGCAGCGACTGCGTGCCGCCCTGGGTCGCCGCCATGGCTTCGAGGCAGGTCCGGGTGACGTTATTGTAGACGTCCTGCGCGGTGAGGCTCCAACCCGAGGTCTGGCAGTGGGTCCGCAGGGCCATGCACTTCGGATTTTTCGGGTCGAAAGGCTTGATGAGACGCGCCCAGAGCGTGCGAGCGGCGCGCAGCTTGGCGACCTCCATGAAGAAGTCCATGCCGATGGCAAAGAAGAACGACAAGCGCGGCGCAAAAGCGTCGATGTTTAGACCCGCGTCGATCCCTGTCCGCACATATTGGAGACCGTCAGCGAGGGTGTAGGCCAGCTCCAAATCGGCCGTCGCGCCGGCTTCCTGCATGTGGTAGCCGCTGATCGAGATGCTGTTGAATCGCGGCATCTTGGCGGCGGTGTAGGCAAAAACGTCGGCGATGATGCGCATCGACGGGCTCGGCGGGTAGATGTAGGTGTTGCGGACCATGAACTCTTTGAGCACGTCGTTTTGAATCGTGCCCGCGAGCTTCTCCGGCGAGACGCCCTGTTCTTCCGCCGCCAGGATGTAGAGCGCCATAATCGGGAGCACGGCGCCGTTCATGGTCATCGAGACGCTCATTTTGTCGAGCGGGATGCCGTCAAAAAGGATGCGCATATCCTCGATGGAGTCGATGGCGACACCCGCCATCCCGACGTCGCCAACAACCCGTGGGTGGTCGCTGTCATAGCCGCGGTGGGTGGCCAAATCGAAGGCGATCGAGAGCCCTTTTTGGCCGGCCGCCAGGTTGCGACGATAGAAGGCGTTGGACGCCTCAGCCGTTGAAAATCCGGCGTATTGGCGCACAGTCCACGGCCTGGAGGTGTACATCGTGGCGTAGGGGCCGCGGGTGCTGGGTGCGATGCCTGGGTAACCGCCTAGATGCTCGACGTCTTTGAGATCTTCAGGGCCGTACGCTGCCGGCACATCGATGCCCTCGGGGGTCGCGGTGGTCTCGCCGGTGCCGTGGGCAGCCACTTGGGCCTGCCAGTGGTCACGATTGAGCGTTGGCAAGTCGATGGCGTCAAAATCGAGCGTGCTGAAGTCGACCGACGACGCGGCCTGACCTTTGGCGGGCTGATTGCTTGAGGTGTCTTGGCTCATGCGAACTCCCCGCTGATGGTGTCGAGCAGACTGTTGCCGACTGTGACGCCGTCCATACCCATGAAGATGAAGTGACTCACGCCCGCGGCTCGCCATTGGGCTTCTGCCGCACCGGGTCGTCCTGCGACAGCCAGGAAGGCGGGCTTTTCCTCGTGGGCGCTCAGTCTTTCGGCCAGGGCCGGTACGAGCTCGCCGTACGCGTTGTCGCTGCCACAGATGACCACACCGTCTGCCCCGCTCGCGACGAAGGCGGCCACGAGGGGATCGATGGCGGCGTATCCGTCGTTGTCGGAGACGGCCAATCCGATGGCTTCGGCAAAGCGTCTGGCGAAGGCGGCGCGGGCCTTATGGGCCGGAATTGCGCCCAGATTGGCCAAGAACACCTTGGGCCGCAGGTCGGTTTCGGTGGCGATGGTGTCGCACCACGAACGCATGGCGCGCCACGGGGCGGCGTCGGCGTAGGCGGTGAGGGGTGTGCAGGTGGGCGAGGGGGCTGGCGTAGCTTCATCGCTCGCGGATGCGGCAGCCTCTGGCAGGACCTCGGCTGCGGCGCGGGTCAGCTTCGACTCCGTTGGATCGGCATAGTCGCTGACGCCAACGAGTGTGCGCCGGCGTTTGGCAATCTGAGCGTGACGTTTCGTGACGGTCTCTGCGATGGCGGTCTGAATCACGCCCTCGGTCAACGCGCTGAACACGCCTCCGGCCGCTTCGATTTGCTGCAGATGGCCCCATGCCAGCCTTGCGAGCTGACCGGTGAGGTGCTCGACGTAGGCGCTGCCACCGGCCGGATCCGCCACGCGAGCCAGGTGGCCTTCGCGCGCCAAGATGAGCTGCGCGTTGCGGGCGACACGGCGTGCGTGGTCGTCGCTTGCGCCCAGGCCTGCATCGAATGGGGTCAGGGTGATGGCGTCCGCGCCGCCCATCGCCGCAGCGGCGGCTTCGTTGGTGCCGCGCAGCATGTTGGTCCATGGCGCGAGGGTTGTCGTCGTCGTTCGGCCAGTGACCACATGCACAAACGCCGGATGTGCGGCGGCGTCCACGCCTAGGGCGGTCAGCACCTTCGCCCATAGCAGGCGGCTGGCGCGGGTCATGGCGATGGTCATGAACTGATCAGCTTGCGCCCCCAGGGTCAGCTCCATACGCGAGGCGATGGTCGGCAGGGCGATGCCGCGCGCTTGCAATTCGCGGAACGTGCTGACGGCTGAGGCCAGCATGAAAGCCAGCGACCACGCGGCATCCGCGCCGGCATCATGGGGAGCCAGCCCACTTGCAACGACGAGGTGCAGGCTGGGGCTGGGGGCGCGCTCAAACGCGCTGGCTAGGTCGTCGTAGCAACGCTCAGCGGAGCCAGGGAGCAGCCCATCTCGCGCAAAAGTGCCGGCAATATCGGTCCGAATGGCGCCAACCAACTCTTCTGGCGGGTGGCCCGCGGCCTTCGCGCCAGCCGTGACTTGATCCAGCCAATAGCCCGGCCGGGCATCGGCGTCCACAACCACAGGTGTCACGGCGAGGTCGATGTCGCTCAGTAAGGTCGCCCAATCCGCCGCGGTCGATAGATGGGTACCAGGGGTGGTCGTCGTCGCAGGGGTGATCCAGATGCTGCGCGCCGCCTGCTCGGTCTCGATGCGCGCGATGCGGGCGGCTTCCTGCGCAGAGCCAGCGCTGATCGGAACGCGGATGTCCCAACCAGCCATACGACGGTCAAGAGAGGCGTGACCGCGCAGCAGGGGCGACGGCGAGGCCGCCTCTTCAGTC
>JAGSHB010000241.1 GCA_023954815.1 Myxococcales bacterium
CAAGCTAGCCGTACATCCCAGCGATGAGCGCGCCGTGTTTTTCGTTCACCTGCGCACGCCGCACCTTCATGGTCGGCGTGAGCTCGCCGCCTTCGACGCTGAACGGCTCGGGAACCAGCCGAAACTTCTTGATGGTTTGGTAGCGAGCGACATGCGGGTTACAGCGAGACTCGACCTCATCTTGCAGCCAGGTCATCACCTCCGGCGCAGTCACCAAGTTGCTCATGGAGTCATCTGACACACCCGCCGCGCGCGCGACCTCGGGCAAGGCCTCTGGGTCGAGGTCCATCAGGGCGGTGAGGTAGGGCTGCCTGTCTCCGCAGACCACGGCGTTGCCCACCCCAGGGATGGATTTGAGCAGGTTCTCCATCTCCGCCGGGGCGACGTTCTTGCCGCCAGCCGTGATGAGAATGTCCTTCTTGCGCCCGGTGATTCGCAGGTAGCCCTCGTCGTCCACCGAACCGAGATCCCCGGTGCGTAGCCAGCCGTCGTCTGTGAACAACTCTGCCGTCTTCTCAGGCATATCGCGGTAGCCCAGCGTCATGCATGGGCCTTTCAACTGGATCTCACCATCGTCGGCGATACGCATCTCCACGCCCGTGATGGCTTTACCGATGGTGCCGAACCTTGGGAGGCCCTCAGGCTGAGCGGTCGCCACGCCGCTGGTCTCGGTCATGCCAAAGCCCTCGTAGATGACGATGCCGATGGACGCGAAGAACTCCAGGGTGTGGGCGCTGATAGGCGCGGCGCCGGAGATGGCGACCACGAGCCGGTCCAGGCCCAAGGCCCCACGAATCTTGGAGAGCACCAGCTTGTCGGCGAGACGGCGGGTGAAGCTGTCGATTTTGACGCCGGTCTTCGCTTCAGCCAGCGCCGCTTTGAGCTCCGTCGCACGGGCCCAAGCCAGCAGCATGCCCTTGATGCCGCCCGTCGCCGCAAACCGCGTCTCCATGATGGCTTGGAACTTCTCCCACACCCGCGGCACGGCCAAGAACATGTGGGGTCGGGTCTTGGTGAGCGCGTCTTTGATGGTCTTGATGTCTTCACAGAAGGTGACTGTGCCGCCAGCCGCGATGACCCAGAAGTTGGTCACCATCTGCTCGGCGACGTGACACAAGGGCAGGTAGCTCACGGCGCTGGCGAACTGGAGCTCTTGCGCCATCACCGGGAAGTCGCGGGCTACCAGCCCTCCGATGAACGTCATGCCGCGGTGGCTCAACTCCGCACCTTTGGGCACGCCTGTGGTGCCGGATGTGTAGATCAGCAGTGCTGCAATATCTGGGTCGAGTGCATCGATTCGAGCGTCGAGGTCGGCATCAGCGATGGCGTCGCCGCTGGTCATCAGGGCGTCGAGGGTCTGGGTGTTGTCATCGGTTGCTGCGGTGTCCGTCACATCATCCCAGACGACCTTGTGATCGATGTCGATGAGCCCTTGCTCCGCGGCGCTGTTGTACCGCGCAAGCTGTGCGGCGCCATCACAGGTGACGATCTTCGACTTGGAGTGGCGAACGATATAGGCCACCTGCTCAGTCGTGTTGGTGGCATAAATCGGCGCTGGGATCCCGCCCGCGGCCATGATACCGAACTGCGTGATGACCCACTCGGGCCGATTGTTGCCGATGATGGCGACGCATTGCCCAGGCTCGAGACCGAGCGCAATGAACCCCTTGGCCGTCCGGCGAATCGCCTGCCAATACTGCGCCCACGTGAAGGTCGCACCGTCGCTGCCGCGCAGGGCCGTGCGATCGGGCTCATGGGTAGCCCAGTGGGCGATCTGGTGAACCAGCGTTTGGGTGGTTTCCATGGAAATCCTCCTGGTTGTTCACCAAGGGTCGGTCAACATGCGAGATAGCTTTGCGACTGTAGGATCGACGGGTTTCCATGTTGGCGTCAAGGCCGCCACATTGGGTCGTCAATCCCGCCATTGGCCGGCCGTGCGTTGCGCGGGTACGGTATCTGTGCACTGTCGAAAGAGGCCCTTCGCTGAGAGAGACCATGGCCAGCCAGGAGATTCAGGTTGATGCGGTGACCCTGCCGGCGTTTGCGCTGGTGGATGAGTTGCCGCCCTTCGACGGTCAATGGCACAGCCATCAGCAGCATCAAGTGTTGTACTGCACCTCGGGGACGTTGCTGCTGGCGACTGGAGACAGGTCCTGGTGGCTTCCGCCGCATCGCGCGGCCTGGATACCGGCCGGTGTGCGGCATCGGGCCAGCGCCAGTGGGGCCGTCCTGTTGTGCACCAGCTACCTTCAGCCTGCCGCGTTTCCACAACTCGACGCGATTGCCGCTGGCGAGGTTGCCAGGCCGGTGCGGGTATTTGCCGTCACCCCGCTGGCCCGTGCGCTGCTCATGACCGCGCGCAGGTGGCCGGCTGACTGCACCCCCGACGTCCGCTCGGCCCACCTCTTTCAGCTGATGGCGACCCTGTTGCCAGAGTGGTTGGACGAGGAGCTGCCGTTTGATCTGCCGACCGGCCGCACGGAGCCGATGATCCGAGCGTTGGCCTGGGCCGTCACGTCCATCGACACCGCCGACGCCACCCGCGCCGCACGGATAGCCGCCATGTCGCCCCGCACCTTTGCCAGACGGATGAAAGAGGAGACCGGAGACTCCTGGCGAGCGTGGCTGACCAACGCGCGGATGCTCATCGCCATGCCTTTCCTCGCCGATCCGAATCGCTCCATCACCGATGTTGGCCTGTCGGTGGGGTACGAGAGCCCGGCGGCGTTTTCATTCGCCTTTCGGCGCTTCTCCGGTCAATCCCCACGGGCATTTCGAACGCTGGCCGTGCGCCAAACCGCTGGGAGCCCGAGTCGTAGGAAGATCGGGTAGTCGCGCGCTGGAAACCGCTTGGTTACGGCCTGGATCAGCCGCTCCAACGTCGCATCTGGCAGCGCACCGGTGGGTTTTTCGGTTTGCACGCGCTTGGCGACCCAATCCAGGTAGGCCATCTGCCCATCCAAGAGGGCAGCGCCCGCCGTCGGACCGCGCCCCGGGTGCACCCACTTGGGTTTCATGGCCTTGAGGGTCATCAAACGCTTGCGCCACTGGGCCATGTGTCCCAACTCGAGCCACGCGTGGTGCCCATTGGCAACCAAGTCACCGACGAAGAGGTGGCGGTCAAACCCAACGACCACGTGCGCAGCGCTGCAGCCCTTACCGAGCACATGCAGCTTCAGGGTCAACCCAGCGGCCCTTAGCGTCCGCGTCTTGGATCCAAACGACTCGGGCGCGGGTGCCTTGGCCGGGTAATCTGGGGCGTATCGCTCGTAGAACCAGGATTTTCTCAGTTTGTGAACCGCCGGGATGTGCGCCAGTACCTGCGCGCTGGTGATGACCCGAATCCCTCGCTTTTGCAGCGCTAGCGTACCGTTGAACTTGTCTGGGTTGGGATGCAGGACAATCGCCAGCTTCACCTTCTTGCCGGTCTGCCGCTCGGCGACCTCAACCGCGCGGAGGCCGGCGGAGGGGAGGAACTGGGTGTCGATGAGGATGAGCCCAGTGGGACCCTCCAGCCAATAGCTGCTGGTGTTGAACCCCCAGGCATTAGAAACAAACGTCCCAACGCGGGCATCTCTGCCTTGATGGATGACCACAGATTGACCAGTCCGCTTGGGGCCGGACGCGGCCGCGCTCAGAGATGGGCTGAGACAGATGAGCAGCGTGTACGTGAGCGCGATGATGCGGCGATGAGATGACAGTAAAGGCATGGCTTTCTCCTACGCACTAGGGGTGTGCAGGAGCCATAGTGAGGGCCATCGACCACGAGTTCTTTCGATAGTTAGTCAAAAACTATCGATGAGTCGCCAGTTCTCCTCTGCCGTGGCGACGGCAGGTGCCAAGGATGCTCAGTATTTTGCCGCGAGTCGTTCGAAGGTGCGCTTGGTGCGGACGGTTGTGCCGCCGACGATGGCTTCGACGTGGGTCCACTTGAGCTTGGTCTGGGAGACACCGCCCTCTGGCAGCCAATACAGCTCCCGGCCATGCACTCGGAGGCGGTCCCTGTCGGTGGCCAGGGCGGCGACCTGCGCGATTTGCTCCGGGCTCGGCGCTTCATGCAGCAACGCCACCTGGAGCTTGCCCGCATGGCATTGCTCGGGGGTATATGGCGCGTGTGAGGCGATGGCTTGCACCGCCGAGGCAGTGCGAATGAAGGTTGGCACCGCATAGTCCAATGCGCCTTGGAGCCCGGTTTCGATGGTGTCTCGCAGCGTCTCGGCGGGGGCGTTCGAGTCGAACATCACGTTGCCGCTGGCTAGAAATGCGCTGACCTTGTCAAAACCCAGGTGGCCGAAGCAGGCGCACAGTTCGGGGTTCTTGATGCGTCTGCGGCCGAGGTTCATGCCGCGTAAGAAGGCGATGTATCGCGTCATGGTGCAGCGCGCTCCGGTTCAGAGGTTGAGTTCGCATCGGTCGGCGGCTACCGATGTCGCAATTGCCTCGTAGATAGTGACCTGTCTTCCGCATGGCACACAGCGTTGCTTTTGCACCGCGTCTGCCTGAGCGTCGTGCGCTAGGGTTTGGGCCCTGGCTTGCCGCAGAACAATTTGGGGCTCTTCTCTAGGGAGAGATAACACCGCCGCAGCAGGTGTCCGTCAACCAGATGCACCGTGCGTTTGGACAGATCCATGGTGCAGCCGACGGCGCGCATCGGGCGAGGCACGGTGTCGTCCAGTGCGATGGGCAGCCACTTGTTTCCCGTCCACACGGCGGCGTCTTCGTCTGCCACTGCCACGGCAACGCCGTCGTTGTAGCCGGAAATGGCGCGCCAGGTGATGTCGGCCGAGGTGTTGCGTGGGGAGGAGTGCCAGTCAATGCCCTTGCGAATCAGCAGTGTACCGCCTACGCCGACCGCGTGAAATGGGCCGGTGGGCGACGACCAGACACCGTTGAGTGAGCCAGCCGCGCCGACGACTTTGGCCCCCGTCCAGCCTTTGGGGCCTGCGGATTGCACGATGATACCCGCCGCGCCGACCGCCACGCGATGGCCGTCACCGCGTACCGAGACCGCACGCAGGCCGACGGTGCCACCGAGCTCCGGGATCGGCGCCCATTTCAATGGGTTCTTTGTTGGCACGGCTGAGTGAGACAGGACCTGCCCATCAGCCGCCCGCCAGCCGACCGCGATGATGTCGCCCATGCCGCGACCGGCGATGGCGATGAGCGATCCCTGTCCCGCCTTGGCGATGGTAGGGGGGCCGGCAAAGTCGATGGTGGCCACTCTCGCTTCGCCAGACGCGGTGCTCCCACTGACGACGAGCAACTTGGCGGTGGGGCAGAAGATGGCCGACGGCTGAAAGCCGAGTTTTGCAGCGTCTGAGACCACTTTCGGCTGTTTCATGTCGCCGGCGCCGCTGAGAACCTTGTCGCCTACGATGCCGCAGAGGCTCTTGGGGCCGATGGAGATGCTGACATGGGGGATGGGCGGTTGTTCGCCGCCGTCTTGTCCATCGGTGAACCCATCGTCCGTCGCGGTTGACCCGTCGCCTGCGCTGTCACCGGTCGCGCCGGACCCTGCATCGTCGGTCGCGGCGCTGAGGGTGACCAGCTGGATCTCGCCGCAACCGGCCCATGCCATCGCTAGGCACAGGGCCACGATGCGACCCGTCGACAGCAGCAGGGGGTTCATGGGCGCACCTCAAGGCACAGGGCGACGCGCAGGGCTGGCCGACCCCACCGTGCGCTAGGCGTGCTGTCCGTCATCAGCACCGGCGTGCCACCCAGGGTCAGCGCGCTCGCCTCAACCCGGATGTGCAGCAGCGACGACAGCTGCCGCTCGACCGCGCCGCCGGCCCACACGACAGCGGTGCGGCTGCTGGCGGTCAGGCCTTGGTGGCCTGGACCGGCGCGGCCCTCCGCCGACAGCATCGCCAGCCCGGCGCCGCCTTCGAGCCAGCCCGACCACTTCGCTTTGCGCAGCGCGCGCCAGCGTAGTTCCGCGCCGATGGTCCAGACTGTCAGCAGGCTCTCGCCAGCGGTGGTCGTCGCCCCGCGTTTGGAGACGGGAACATCCAACAGGAGGCCAGTTGCCAGGTTGGGGCTGTTTGGCAGCGAGTGCGTGACCGAAAATCGACCAGCGGCGGCCGCGCCGAGACCTCCCAACGCGGCGTCGGCTGCCACGCCGCCGCGCAGTGACCACCAGCTTGTGACGACGCTATCGACGGGGACTGTCACAGTCTTGACGCCGCTGATGGGCTTCGCGGTTCGCGGCGCGCCGGGTTGGGGGGGCTTGGCTTTGGGCGTGGTCGCCTTGGGTGTTGGTGTCTTGCGTGTATCGGGATTCGGGACGTGCGCGGGACTGCTGCTGGAGGTCCTCGTTGTCCGCGGCTGACTGTCGCCGCCGGTACGGCGCCCGATTCGATTGTTGGGCTTGCTCGCTGCGGCGGCTCCATCTGGTGACGGCTGGCGCGGCGCCGTGGGCGCGACAACGCTGGTGCTCGGCGGTAGGGCTGGAGGCTTATTGGACTTCGTCTCGGCTCGCACGTCGGCTAGCAGAGCATGGACATGTTCTGCGACGCGAAGGGCAACGGAGCCGACCGACTCGGCGGGTCGCCGCTGGAGCGTGTGCCGGGTGATTTGGCTGCCGCTGCGCACCTCAATGGTGAACTTGCTCAGGTCAGCTGGCGTGGAGACGACGGCCGCGACGCTGCCGCTGTGCAGTGCGCTGTGGTCCGTTGTCGGCGCTCCAGTGGTTGCTTGGAGACCGACAGCTTGCAGCTCGGCGGCGAGTCGGGCGCGGGCTGCCGGTGGGCATCGCAATACGACATCTGTAGGCGAGGCGGCGTGGGCGGCGCCGCTGACCGTCATCAGGGCGAGCGCCGTCAACCACCCGAAGCTGCGCAGCGGGCCAGACAACGCGCGCGGTTGCGGCGCGGCTAGGGAGTCTGCTGGCATCGGCGCTGTACCTGCTCAGCGAGAATGTGGCGGTTGCCGTGCGGATGGTGCTTCAAATAGCTGCGAGCGGCGCTGCAGGCCTTTGCGTCGTCGACCAACCGACTCCGACAAGCCAGCGCCCGGCCCCGCGCTTGGGCGACCAACGCGCCTGCGGGATGGGTCTTCGCGTAGCGCTCAAACCAAACCGCTGCGGCTCCCAGGCGCCCCTGCGTGAGTCGAACGCGGCCGAGAGAGAAGACCGCCTGGGCGGCTTGCGCGCTCCCGGTATGGCGACTGCGGACGAGGTTGTAGGCGGTGACCGCCGCGCTGTAGCGTTTGCTGAGTCGTGCCGCATCGGCGACAGCCAGCAGTTGCGTAGCCGTCGTGCGCTGCGCCACGGTCCGCCAGCCCATAGCATCAGCCGCATTGGTAGCCGCGGCCCAACGACCCGACCCGGCCAGCGCCCACGGAGTCATGGGCACGGTCTCTTTCGCGGCTGGTTTTTCTTGCACGAGGGCTGAGCGTGCTCGCGACTGAGCCTGTCGCCGGGCCTGTCGCCGGGCCTGTCGCCGGGCCTGTCGCCGGGCCTGTCGCCGGGCCTGTCGCCGGGCC
>JAGSHB010000167.1 GCA_023954815.1 Myxococcales bacterium
CTGGCGCGATGTTGAGCGAGGCGATCCACACCATCGCTGACGTGGGTAATCAGGCGCTGTTGTTGCTGGGATTGCGGCAGGCGCTACGTGCCCCAGACACCCGACATCCCTACGGCTATGGCCAGGCTTCATTTTTCTGGGCGCTGGTCTCCGCCCTCGGCATCTTCTTCCTCGGTTGCGGGGTGACCGTCGCCCACGGCGTCGAGTCGCTGGTGCATCCGCCCGAGCACATGGAGGCCGGCTGGCTCACGTGGACGGTGTTGGGTGTCTCGTTCCTGGTCGATGGCTGGGCCCTGCATGGCGCCGTCACCCAACTACGGGAGGAGCGCCCTGAGGGCATGCCGTGGAGCGAGTACCGCAAGCGCATCAAAGATCCGATGCTGCTCGCCGTGCTCCTCGAAGACTCCGTTGCCTGCTTCGGCGTGTTGGCCGCGGTCGGCGGTATCGCCATGGCAAGCTGGACCGGTGATCCCACGTGGGACGCGGTCGCGAGTATCGTCATCGGCCTCCTGTTGGGCTTTGTCGCTGTGACCTTGGTGCGGATGAATCAGCGCTTCCTGATCGGTAGCGCGGTGGACCCCGAGATCGACACGGCGATCAAGGAGATCTTGGCCACGCGCTCATCAATTGAGGCTGTGCACCGCATTCAGAGCCGGTGGGTGGGCCCGTCGACGTTCGCGTACAAGGCCGAAGTCGATTTCGACGGCACCTGGTTCGCCGCTGAATTACAGGACACCTATGGCCCCATCTTCAGGCAGGCCAACGAAGAGGAGGCGGTCAGCAAGCTACTCGGCATCTACACCGAGCACGTCGCCCGCCTCATGGCGCGGGAAGTCGATGCGATCGAGACGCAGATCGCCGAGCGCTTCCCACAGGCCGCGTTTATCGAGCTCGAGCCCAGTGTCTTGGGTGATTGAGCTGTCTGTCTTCTGGAGCGGCTGCTAGCGATGGCGCCTGCGGCTCGTGGGCGGCATGGGAACCGGAGCCTTGTGCACCTGGTCGCCCTTCGCGTTGAAGAACATCATGCTCGGCGGCCCCTCACCGGGCACCGACAGGTAGGACGTACCCTTCCCGCCCTTGCCCCACATCACGAAGATCGGCATGCCCGTCGGGTGCAACCGCGCCAGGAGCCGGTTGGTGCCCTTTTCGTCGCGAAAACGTAGCGCCGGGGTGTGATCCTTCTCACGCATCCCCAACATGCCGCGTTCCTTGCCGTCTTTGTCAACGATAACCAAGCGCTCAACTCGGGGGGCCTTGGCCTGCTTTTCCAGCTCCTCGACCCGTTTGGCGAGCTTGTCGTACTCGGCCTGTGGCACGCCGCATCCGCTCAGGCCGATGGAGAGGGCGACCGTTACGAGGAGGCCACTGAAGGTGCGGCGTTCGATCCGCGTATTGAAAGGGCTGTGCATCGTCGCTCCAAGAGTACAAAGGGCAGACGCGGGCATACCTTTGCTGTCGCTCTCGGGTCAACTCTCGGGCATCGTGCACTGAGCTAACGTCGCCCGTCCATGGCCTCCATGACATCTGTGCTCGTCATCCAATCCGAATCTAATTCAACCGGATCATGCGCTTGCTGCCCAGGCCACTGCGGATCGTTCCCAGCGTCTTCGAGCGTCAGCGCCGCCCGCTTCGAGCTGCTCCGGCGCCGCGAGCGTGGTTGGTTAGACTGTTCAGATTCCATCCAGGGACTTTTGCTCATCGCTTGTTCCTCCAATAGGCACATCTCTCTGTTGGTAACGAACCATCGATGGGATCAATTCGCATCGGATTTGGAGGTCGCATGAGACGCAGCCAGCTACAGCAAGCGCTGCACAGGCTCCGCGCAGGCAGGCAGGTCATTGCGCACCGAATTGACCAGGGGGCTCACCTCATACGCACGCATCTCGTCCGCCGGGAAGGGGCGCAAGAGTTGCTGCAGCGTGTGGCGACCCGGATCTTGAGGCGCCAGCCACAGCGACCAAGCGTCCGGCGGAACGATCACAGGCATGCGATCGTGGATTGGCGACATCATCGCGTTGGGCGTCGTCGTCAACAGCGTGCACGTCTGGATGTCGGCGCCATCTGGACTGCGCCACACCTCCCACAAGCCCGCCATGGCGAAGGGAGCGCCGCTAGCCAGACCGATGTGCATGGGTCGCTTGGTGTTGGCTCGGCGCTGCCACTCGTAGAACCCCGATGCGGGCACGAGACAGCGGCGAAAGCGAAAGGCGTCCCGGAAACTCGGCTTCTCAGCGACCGTCTCGCTCCGCGCATTGACCAGCTTGTTAGCGATCGACGCGTCCTTCGCCCAGTAGGGAATCAACCCCCAACGCGCAGGGCGCAGCACCCGCGGGCCTCGTAGATTGGCGATCACCTGCAGCTGCTGGCCCGGGGCGATGTTGTATCGGGGTTGCAGCAGCTGCGGCGACTCGGCCAGCTCAAAGGCATCGACGAGCTCGTCGGCCCGAGATTTCAGCGTAAATCGTGCGCACATGGCATTGTCCACCCATCTATCGCGGTCTCGCCCGCGGTCGCGACTGCCTCATGGTGCCAGAATTGGAGCGTCTACATGTACATCCGTCGTCTGCCGTTGTTGCTCTGTCTGCTGTTGGGGGCGGCGCTGCTGGCCTCCCCGGCGATGGCCGGCACGCAGGGAACCCGATGGTTCAAAGGGGACCTGAAGGCCGCCTTGACCCAGGCCAAACGCAGCAAGAAACGCGTGCTGGTCAAGTTCGAAGCCGCCTGGTGTGGCCCGTGTCGTAAGCTCGGCAAAGAGGTGTTTCACACGCCGAACGGCCGAAAGCTGACCCGTGACTTCATCGCCGTTCGTGTCGACTTTGACGCGCCCGCAAATCGCGGGTTCATCGAGAAGTATGTGGTCTTGGGGCTGCCAACCACGGCGGTGCTCGAGCCAGACGGGACGCAAGTGCTTCGGATCATGGGGTACGACGGCAAGGCGCCGTTTGAGCGCCTGCTCGCCACCGCTGGCGCAGCGAAGGACCCTTTGGCTCCCTTGCAGCAACAACATGAGGCCACCCCAGGCGACGATGACGTGCGATTGGCGCTGGGGAAGGCGCTCTTGGTTCGCTCGAGCCATGGGGACAAACGGCATGTGCAGGCCCGGGCGATGCTGGAACCGCTCCTCTGGCGGCAGGCAACAGGCGTGACGAAGGCTGACCGAGCGCAGGCCGAACGGGCCGCGGAAGTGTTGTTCACCCTGGGGCGCTACCACCATCGTGTGCGGCGTGATCCGGCGACCGCCCAGCACCTGTGGCGTGAGCTGGCGACCCGCTTTCCACAGACGTCGTTTGCTGGCGGGGCCTGGTGGTGGTTTGCTCGCAGTCAGGCTGAGATGGGGCGCGCTGCCGCAGGAACCGCTGTGCTGCGCGCCCGGGCCCTAGCGCACCCTGCTCATCGCTCGGCGCTCAGCCAGTGGATTGGCTTTGCCGCCAAGCACCATCTCACAGGTGAGGTGCCAGCCCTAACGGCCGCCATCGCTCGTTACGCCAAAGCGGGCGGCAGCGACGCGGACGGGCTGCGCGGCAAGGTGAAGTCGATAGCTGGCAATAACGTGGATAAATCAGGGAAGTAGCGCAGGATCAGTGGGTGTTTGGGGCCGGGCCTACGCGGCTGGGGCGTGGCTATCTCCGGCCGACGGCGCCTTGCCCTGCGACGCGTTCTTCACCACGCCATAGAGCCACGTACCGACGACGATACCGCCGATGGTGAACAGCGCGTTGAGCTTGCCCTCGCCGAGCATGGTCAGCACCGTGCCTGGGCAGGCGCCAGCGAGCCCCCAACCCACGCCGAGGACCAAAGCGCCTGGCACGAGCTCTTTGGTGAAGGGCTTGCCCGTGAAGTCGATCGAATCGCCAGTGAGCACGGCTTTGGTCTTCATGCGCTTCATGATCGCGATGAAGACCGCGCCGGTAGCGGCACCGGCGGCGATGACCCAGAGCAGCTGCAGATGGGAAAATAGAAAGAGCCCGGCGTAGTAGTCATAGGTGGTAGCGCCAGCCCGGCTCAACACGAAACCGAAGAGCGCGCCAAAGGGCAAAAAGGCGATGGGGGGGAGCGTGCGGCCTGTGATCTTGGCGGCCTGGGGAGCGGGTGCGTTCGTCATCATGAGATCCTGGTGCAGGGTAGCGATTTATCGGGAAATTCAGCTGAAAAGCCCGAATAATGTCTGCACCGATACGATGCCACCTACGAAAAACAGACCGCCTGCCAGCACGCTGGGCGGATTGAGCAGGGCCATGCCCGTGATGGCGTGCCCGGACTGGCAGCCACCCGCCATGCGCGCGCCGATGCCGATGAGCGCCCCACCGGCTGCGAGGACTCCGCCGCGAATCCACGTTGAGTCGGGCAGAACTGCAGGATAGAGCGTGCCCATGTCCCACGTCGGGGCCCACGAGATACCCGATGTCAGGACCGCGATCGCGCCGCCAATGGGCAGACCCAAGGCGAAAAATAAGCGCCAGCGCGGGCCAGCAAACGTGCCACGTTTGAAGAAATCACTGCCAGCCAGGCCACAGACCTCGCCGTAAGCAGCCGAAACGCCGAGCCCTTTACCGGTGGTCCAATAGAGCAGCGCGACCACCAAGCCGACACCGATACCGCCAGCCCAGCCAGCCCATATTGTCAGGTTTTCCATCTCGTTTCCTTGCCCCGTGCGACCAACGTGGTCCGAGGGCGGTCGACATCATAGGGGTTTGTTCAAGGATGGCCACCGTTTGAGGCGCGATTTGGCCACGGATGGCGCGCAGTGCGCCGCCCCGCTCAACAACAACCCGGCAGAACAGACGGCAAACAGCACCACGTCGTTACATCTCATCGGTCAATCGGTGCCCCGCGGACACACTTACGGCGCGCTGCCGAGAACTTTGGTGGGGGGCGTCGGGCCAGACCCCGTTTTGCCTGTCCCCATGTTGCCATTGACCTGTTGTCCCCAGCAGAGCACGGCGCCGTCCGCTCTCAAGGCACAGCTGCTCAGGCTGCCCGCGGCGATGGCGGTGATGGCGGTTAGGTTCGAGACGACGGTGGGGACTTGAACACTGTTCGTGCTGGCCTTTCCGAGCGCGAGCTGCTGCGACAAGCCAGCACACTTGACCACAGAGCCCATCAGCAAACAGGTGTGATGCTTGCCCATCGCGACGTCGTCGATGCTGACTTTGGGTGTTTCCACCGGATCGCCCAGGTCGGGATCAACCGTGTCCCATGGGTCGCTGTGACCCATGGGTTTCGTGCCCCAGACCAGCGTTTTTCCGGCGCCCTTGCGAATCGCCCAGGTCGCCGTCGGACCCGCGCTGAGCTTGTGAACCGCCGTGATGGCCTTCGATCCCATGGTGATGGACACAGGATCGGCGCTGTAATTGCCACTCTCCTCGGGGCCGAGTTGCTTTCCCTTGTTGTCGCCAAAACACAAGACCTGCTTCTGGGCCGTGACCACGCAGGAGTGGTTTGTTCCCACTGCGACGCCTAGCAGGCCCTTACCGGCCAACGGAACGAGGTGAGGTAGCAGTTCGTTGCCAGACGGAGCGTCAATTCCAGTCTCACCCACGTCGCTCTCGCCCCAGCAATACAGCTGCTGGCTGGCGCCGGCGATTGCGCATGAGTGGTGAGCACCGGTGGCGATATGAGTCGCCTTCGTGAGCCCAACGACCTTAATTGGCTTTGCGGTCGTATCGCCTTTGTTGTTGCCGCATTGCTTGCCGTTGTTTTGGCCCCAACACCACACATTCTGTGTCGTATCGATGGCGCAAACATGTGCCTGACCAACACTCAGGGCGACGTAAGACTGCCCGCCGAACACGGCCGCAGGCTTGTTCGCATCGCCACTGCCGCCGACGCCGCTGCCGAGCTGCGCTTCGTCATTGAGTCCCCAACAGTTGATTGTCTTGTTCTGACGCAGTGCGCACGCGAATCGGTCGCCAACCCCCACAGCTACGGCCCACGGTAGTTTGCAGACCTTGCCCGAACACACCTGAGCGCCGCCGCACGAAGCGCCGAGCTTCACGGGCTTGAGTTGGCAGTCCGACTTGGCGTCGCAGGTGTCGGTCGTGCAGCTGTTGCCGTCATTGCACGCCACATCGCTCGCCACGTGGCTACAGTCACCGTTGGGGTAGTTGCAGGCGTCTTGAGTGCACGCCACGCCATCACTGCAGGTCTTCTTTGTGCCCGCGCATTGGCTCTTTTGGCAGGTGTCCTTCTCGGAGCAAGCGTCGCCGTCGTCACAGCTCGCGCCGTCGCTGGGTGTGAACTTACAGCCTACTTTTGCGGTGCACGAGTCGGTTGTGCAGCTATTTCCGTCGTCGCAAACGGTGGACGTCGCGCTCTTCTTGCAGACCTTGCCTGCGCACGTGCTCGCCCCTTGGCAGACATCAGCGGGCAAACATCCCGGTGCCTGACCTTGGCCGCAGCCAGACTTGGCGCCGCAGGTCGGAGCTTTGCAGTCGAATCCGGTGTCACACGTGACGATGCTCTGGTCGCCGCACTGGCCAGCTTCGGTGCAGGATGGATGGCCCCAGACGCTCATTCTCTGAACCCGCAGCTTGGCTGCCTTGGTGTTGGCGTCGACTCCACGCGTGGCGAGCAGCAGCGCGCCGTCCGTCGTCACCGTCGCTGCGCCAGCGAGTTGCACCGTGTCTTTCAATGTCACGGTCCACGTCTCCGCCACGGCACCGGCAGCGTTGAGTTGCGCCACGGTGACATCGGTGGACGGTCCATTCTCGTATGTCGCGACGACCAGTGTGGATTGCGCGATTCGAACACTGCCCAGCAGACGCGTCGGTGCCGATGCGAAGGGGATGGCGACCGTCCGTGGATGGCCATCTGGCGACAGCACCATGACGCGAGGAGAGGCGGGCTTTTTCAACTGTGGAGCCGGCTTTCCGGGCCATTGGGCGACCATCGTCGCCACGCCGTCGCCCGCATGAAGGGTCTCGGTCTGCCAGTTGCCGACGTACGCACCGTGGATTTTGTCTGCCACCGGTGAGGCGCCGCTGACGTTGCCATTCCACGAAACGCGCGTGTTCGCTGGCGTGTGCGCTGCGCCTTGGCTACCGGAGATGAGCCAGCCATCGCCGGTGATACTGACCGCGTCTGGCGAAAAGAAGAGTTTGTGCTGCCAGCTCGTCGTTCCGTCTGCCGCGACTCGCCGGACCTGAGATGTGCCGCCGGTTCGCCCGACCAACAACACCCCGCCCGTCGGTGTCGGCGCGCCAGCGATCCAGGAGGTCGCGGCGGCCGCCTCGATAAGCGGTGCGCCAGCTTGGCCCTTATCGTCGATGTGCAGCAGCCAGCGACGCTTGCCGTCGAGCTGATCTCCGCCGATCCACGTCGCGCCGCCCGCAGCGACCACAAACCGCGGGGTGAGACCCAATAGATTGCCCTGCAGCAGCGTCTTCGACGTCCACGCCACCTGGCCGGACACCGCACGACGCTCAACGCGCAGGGTGCGGGCACCGGCAGCGCCGTCCACATAGGCGACGGTCGCCGTGCCGTGAGCGTTGGCGGCCACCCAGGGGCCGGCGGGCGTTTCGCCGGCCGCTAGGAATTTGCTGACCATTCCAAAGCGGGGCTGGCCCCCGACGCAGGATCCGGCCTCGCAGCGGGCCCCGGCGGTGCAGGCTTTGCCGTCATCGCAGGCGCCGTCTCGGCTGGTCTTCTGACAGCCGGTCTTTGCGTCACATGAGGCGAGTTGGCAGCTGTGCCCTCCTTGGCAATCGAGTAAGGAGACCTTCGCGCAAGCGCCCGCCTTCGCACAGGACCGATTGCCCCACGGGTCGGTGGTCACCACGAGCGGAATCAGCGCCTCCTTACCGCTGGCCGGTTGTTGGGCGCCGGCGCCCACGACATAGCCCGCTGAGTGCCACGCCAGCGCGCTGAGGCGGCGGTTGCCAGCGCCTGGGAGTATATGAGTCCAGGTGTGGCTGCCATCGCCTGCGACACGGGCGAGGAGGCCTGCCTGCAACTTGCTCTGGCCCGAACCCACGAGCGCGTGGGTGTTGCCGATGGCAAAGATGGCCTCGCCGGCGACCACGTCGGTGAACTCGGAGCTCACATCGGCTTTGGGTGTCCATGACGCGAGCACTGCGCCACTGGCCGCCAATCGCCACCACCGGGCGCGGCGGGAGTTCTCGTCGGTGGGCTGGCGGTAGCCCACAGCCATGAACTGGCCACCGCCGCTTGGAACCAGGTTTCGACAATGGGCTCCAGCACGTCCAAAGGGCCGGGACGAGACGACCGTCCCGGTGGCCGACGCGCGCGCAAACCAAGCTTGGGCCCCGCTTGTACCGCCGGATGTTTCGCCGCACGCGACCGCATCAGCGAGCTTGCTTGGCGTACCGACCGGCGAGACGCCCCAGAGCGCGCAGCCCGGAATTTCAGTGGTTTTGATGATTTTCGCCTGCGAGTCCATGCGCGCGAGCCGCCCGATGACCTCCCCGCCCGAGGAGAAGTACACCCCGGCCACACCAAACTCGGTAGGGGTCACCGCCGCTGCCCGCATCCACATGCCAGCGCCTGACTTGTCCACCGTCGGCAACCCGACGCTGGTCTTGCTTCCGTCGATGGCGGCCGCCCAGGCATTGGGCACATCGCTGTTCATCTGTATGCCAACCACCAACGTGCCGCCGTTGGGCAATTGCGCTACGTCGTCGAGGCGCACGTCTGTCAGGGTCACTTGCCACGTCAGTGGTAGGCCGTCGCTGGGGGCGAACGACCAAATTTTCCCGACAGGATGGCCGTTTTTGGTGCCATCTGCGCCCACAGCGATGAACCCTTCGTTCGCTGTCGGTAAGACACCACTGACGACCGTGAACTTTGGTCCCGACCAGCTCGATTCAAAAAGTGCCGCCTTGCCGCCGCAGACCCCAGAAGCGCAGAGGTCCGCGATCGTGCACGGTACGCCGTCGTCGCACTTGGCTTGGTTATTTGCGTGCACACACCCTTGTTTGGCCTTGCAGCTGTCGTCGGTGCACGGGTTACCGTCGTCGCACGAAATCGGATCGCCCGACGTACAGCTCGCTCCGGCGCACCCCCCCACCGTGCAGACGTCGCCATCATCGCATGTCGCTTTTTTCGGCAGATTCGCGCAGCCGCTGTTGGGTTCGCAGCTATCGTTGGTGCACGTGTTGCCGTCATCGCAATCTACGGTGCCGGTCACCTGACACGCGACGTCTGGGCCCTGACCCACAAGCTGACATGCGCTCAATGTACAGGCGTCGCCGTCGTCGCAGCCACCGGTTGTCTTGGCGGTAAAGCCGCAGTTGCCGGTCTCCGTGTTGCAGCTGTCGACCGTGCAAGGGTTGCTGTCGACGCAAGTCTTGGCCGCCCCGCCTTCACACTTGCCGGCTTTGCAGGCGTCGTCCGCCGTGCAGGCATCGCCGTCGGAGCACGATCCCGCCACCGGTTTGTAGACACACTTTCCGGATTCGCAGTGATTTGACGTGCAGACATTGTCGTCGTCGCAGGTCAGCGCCGCACACGCCTCCGTATCGCCGGACATGCCATCACCTTGGGATTGCACGGTGTCACCGGCGCCCGCGTCCCCTGAGGTATCAGCCTCATCAATCCCGTCAGATGCGCGCCATTTCGCGAGCTTATCGGACTCCGGGCCGACATCAGATAGACCGCATCCGCCCAATGTCAGCGTCAACGATGCCCAGGCGACCAGCCATTTGCGTGCGTGCACTGCGTCTCCGTTGTTCGATCATCATGGTTGTCTGTTCGCTTTAGGCTGTTGCAGCGGTTCCGTCTCGTCAACCGACTGCGGCACGACAGGTCCACGTTCGAAGGGGATTATTCGCGCTCTCTTGCCCCCCACCGGGCGATCTAGCACCTTGAGCGCCGCACAGGAGTGCCGTCTTTGGGGAGCGCGTCGCATGTCCAATCGCCAAGCTGGTTTACTGCTTCATCCGTCGAGCCTCCCTGGTGGGCACGGCATCGGGGACTTGGGTGACGAGGCCACCCGTATACTCGATTGGATGGCCTCCGCCGGTCTCACGCTCTGGCAGATCTTGCCCCTCGGCCCAGTCGGCGTGGACGGATCGCCCTACAGCTCCTGGTCCGCGCTCGCCGGCAATCCGCTGCTGGTCGATCTGCGAGAGTTGGCCAGGGCAGGGCTCTGCGACGATGTTGCCCCACAGAGAGATGACCTGCGCGTCGACTTTGCTGCGGTGGCAGCGTTCAAACTGCCGCATGTCCACCAAGCCGCGGCAAAGTTCGTTTCCACCCCTGACCACCCGTGGCATGGGGCGTTTTCGGCGTTTTGCGCTGCAAATCCATGGGCCGAACAAGCCGCACTCTTCGCCACGTTGCGCGACCACTACGGCAACAAGCCCTGGTGGTGTTGGCCTGCGTCCATTCGCGATCGAAGGCCCGCTGCCCTCAAAGCCGCCAACAATCGCCATCGGTCGGCGGTCACGCAGCGGTTGGCCGTGGAGTTCTTCTTCGATCGCCAGTGGCGTGACCTGCGCCGGCGGGCTGCAGAACGCAATGTGCAGCTCTTTGGTGACGTGCCCATCTATGTCGGTGGCGACAGCGTGGATGTCTGGGGTCACCGCAACCTGTTCGCTCTGGGCCCGGACCGTCGCCCAACCCATGTCGCCGGGGTGCCGCCGGACGCGTTCTCGGACACCGGGCAGATGTGGGGCAACCCATTGTACCGTTGGGACGCACACCGCAACGACGGGTTCGCGTGGTGGATAGCGCGACTCCGACGTGCGCTGACCCAATGCGACCTGGTGCGTATCGATCATTTTCGAGCGTTTGCGGCGTACTGGCAAGTGCCGGTTGATGCGGCCGATGCGCGGTCTGGCTCGTGGCAACCGGGCCCAGGCGCACCGCTGTTTGAGGCGCTTACTGACGCACTTGGGGATGACGACGGCGGGCTCGCTTTGGTAGCTGAAGACCTGGGGACCATCGACGATGATGTGCACGCTTTGATGGCGTCAGCCGGTCTGCCAGGGATGGAGGTGCTGCAGTTTGCTTTCGATGGCGACCCGCACAATGGGTACCTGCCTCACAACCATCGTAAGAACGCAGTTGCCTATGTCGGCACCCACGACAACGACACTGCGCTAGGGTGGTGGCAGCGTTCAGACGACCACGTCCGCCATCGTGTGAGGAGTTATTTGGGCGTGGATGGGCACGATATTGTCTGGGACTTGATGCGCATGGCGGTGGCGTCGGTGGCAGACATCGCCATATTGACTGCGCAGGACGTGTTGGCTCTAGATGGCAGCGGTCGGATGAACATCCCAGGGAAGTCGACGGGCAACTGGGGATGGCGATTGCGTGCAGGCCAGCTACAACAATGGCACGCTGATCGTGTTCGCCAACTTGTCGAACGGTACGGTCGCCTCGGGGACGCATGACGGAACCACCGCCAGAGCACAGCACGGACCCCACCATGCTGCAGCTGCATCCCGATGCGCTGGGTCGGCGGCTCACAGGTCGGCAGCCGCGGGTTATTTCCAAAGTCCTGGCCCCGCGGCGTGCTGCAGTCGCCACCATCGTGCGCATCGGGCAGGTGGGACCGGAGGTGCTGCTCATGCAGCGGGTTCAGCGGGATACAGACCGCTGGAGTGGTCACGTTTCCTTCCCCGGTGGCATGGCTGATCCGGTCGACGGTGATTTGGTCGACACAGCGATGCGAGAGACCCACGAAGAGGTGGGGCTGCGTCTCGTTCGGACGGCGTTGGTGGGGCGCAGTGACGATCAAGTCGCTATCGCCCGCGGCAAGGCCCTGCCAATGGCGATTACGCCCTATGTATTTCGCCTCCAGGGCGAGCGGCCGGAGTTGACGCTCGGACCGGAGGCCGCATCCGCATTCTGGCTGCCGTTGCGCGCCGTCGTGTCGGGCGAACTCGATGGTGTCTACGTGTGGTCCAAGGGACCGCTGCGAAAAGAGCTACCCTGCTGGCACTACGAGGGGTTCACCGTCTGGGGTTTGACCCATCAGATGCTGTCCAAGCTCATTGAATTCGCGACATCAGGCTGAATTTGCGGGAGCGACCTCGAAATTCTGCTGACGACCGGTACCTGTGCTCTGCAGTTGTGCCAGCTCCTGCGCATCGTCATCGAGCACCGTGTGATGAAAGGCCGTGAAGTCGAGCACAGGCGCGCCGTCCTCGAACCCAATCACATCCACAAAACGGTGGCCCCAGCGCAATTGATCGCAATAGTAGGTATGTCTGGCGTGAATCGTCTGCATGTAGGTGCCATCGAACCCTGTAAGCGTGACGATGAGCGTTGAGCTGTCGGCCGCCACCGTCGCAGCGCTTAGTCCCCACAATGGGCTGTCTTCATCGATGAGGTGGATAATCGTCCAGGACAGCGTAAAAACCGGCGAGTTCGAGCGCATCAACTTGAGATCGTGTAGCCGCCGCATCTGATGGCCCTCGGCTGTGACCTCATTCTTGAGCACGGCCACGCGCATCGACGCCTCCACCACGTCATTCCCTCGGCGATTGGCCACACGGAACATCAGGCAAGGCTGGCCCTGCCAGCGATTGATGACAGCGACAGAGCTGAACAGGGTGTTGGCGCGCGGCCGCGAGAATTTGGCGAAGATGAGCCCGGTCGCCATGGCAGCGATCAGCAACCCTACGAGCGCTTCGATGGTCACGAGGCCGTTTGCCCACGGCGTCTTTGGTGCCATGCCGCCAAAACCGATGGTCGACAGGGTCTGGACACTGAAATTGAAGGCATCGCCGAAGTCGCCAGGTGCAGCGCCTGAAATGCAGTCGCCGCCGGCCAAGTACAAAGCGGCAAACATAATGTTGCACATCAGCCAAGCCATGCTGAGCGTGCCAATGACGCCCCACCAACTACCATCGATGAGGCGAACATAGAGATCGCTCGTCCAACGCTGACGGGCTCCGAGACGCTGAACCTTGCCAAATCTGACGTTCTTGGGAGGGGGCTTGCTCATGGGCGATTCCAGGGTGCGGGAGGGGGCTCATCTGCGCAAGCCAAGGCACAAACCGCGCCGCCCACCTGCGAAATTTGCTGCGGGGCGGGTGCACGGCTTACGCAGCACGAGACGACACCTGAACTCCAAAGTGGCCGCGCAATTGCTCGTCGATCTTGCGACGCTGCCGGGCCTCCCGTAGCGTATCGGGCACGCACGCTGACTTACTCTGCGCCGTTGGCGCTCGAGCGTGACTTCGGGAGTCTCCAGATGAAGCACAATCAACCCCGGAGCCGCTCCGCAGTTCTTGCATTCGCGGCCCTTGCAATTTGGGCGGCTGCGGTCGCCGGGTGTAGCGCAGACAAGACCGAAGACGGTCCCGACGCCGGTGCAGTCGTGAGCGACGTGCCAACTGAGGCTGACGCGACAGTGGATTCGACGACCGGCGGGGCTGATGCGTCTGATACCACCACGAGTGTGGATGCCGCGGACGTGACCGTGGAGCCGGACGTACCGGCGAAACCGGATAGTCAGGCTGATGCGGGTGTTGCCAAGGACGAGTGCAACGGTATCGACGACGACAAGGATGGGCAGACCGACGAAGACGCTTGCGATGACGGTGACTTGTGCACAGCGGATCTGTGCGACGGGCCCAACAAACAATGCACCTGGAAGAAGATCGGCGAGGGCGAGCCCTGCGACGACGGCGACGCCTGCACCCAGAAAGAAAAGTGCACCGACAACAAGTGCGTCAGTACTGAGGCGACCGCATGCGATGACGGCGTCGCGTGCACCGATGACATCTGCAACAAGGC
>JAGSHB010000232.1 GCA_023954815.1 Myxococcales bacterium
ACGGTCTTGGTCGCGCGTTGCTCGCCCTGGTGCTTGCTCAGGTAGGCCATCGCCACTTCGCGCTGCATCCGCCCCAAGGCTACGCGCGCGGCGTGGTAGCGGTCCTGCATCTCGCGGTTGTCGGTAATCGCCCCGAGTACTGCCGAGATAGAGGTACCCAAAATCGCGCCCATCATGGCCAACAAGGCCGCGGCGATCATGATCTCCATGAGCGTAAAACCGCGCTCTCCGCGGCGTGGGCGCCTCATCTGCCCCTCGGTCGTGCTCGCGGCTGTGGCTTATTGGCGTCCCGCTGCGCTTGCACAGCTTCAGCCATCGCCATCTGGTCTTTGACCTGCTGCACCATGCGGGCTTCTTCTTCGCTGACCGCCGTCGTGAACGACTCGATGCCCAGGGTGCGGTCTTCGCCTTCCGCGTCAGTCCAGCTCAGGCGCACTCTGATCTTGCGCGTCCGGTCGGTGGCGCGTTTTAAAATACGGGGTAGCAGCTCGCCGATCATCAGCCCCATACTCATCTGCAAGATGGCGATGTTGATGTCGCACAGCCCAAGCAGATTCAGCCCTTGTTCGCCGCTCATCAGGATCGTCTGGATCAGCGTCATCATGTCGCCGCCCTTGGTCAGGCTCGACAGATCGAGGCCCGCTTTCTTGGCGCCAGTGGCCGCGCCGTCGAGGTCCTTTAGCGCTTCTGCCCCGGGATCTTTGGGTTTCGGCGCGCTCTTGGATGCGTTGAGCTTGTCCAGGGCGCCCGAGTCCTGTAGCTGTTCTTGGGCTTGGCCGAGCAGATCTTGCGAGTTCTGCGTCATCTCGCTGATGGCGGCAGCGTCGAGGTTGAGACCGACCAGATCGTACTCACAATCAAATTGCCGGGCGTAGGCTTTGGGTAGCTCGCAGTCCTTGCCCTCGATGTCGTTGGTGGGGAAGCCGTCCTTGCGATATTCCTCTTCGATATCGAGCACCACACCGCGCAGGAGCAGGGCGGCGGCGGTCGAGCGATAGACCCGTTTGCTGTAGATGGCGGACGTGGAGGAAGACGACGAGATCACCGCTAGCGCAAAGGCCAAGATCGCCATGGCGATCAAGATCTCCAGCAGCGTAAAACCAGCTTGCGCGGCCTTTCTGCGGGCGATTCGCGCTGATAGCGCGGGCTGGGCGATCCGGGGACTCATCGTCTGACAGCGCTCCTAATCCTGCTCGAAGAACTCATCGGGTTCGAGCTTGTCCAAGTGAATCCGCGCGGCGCCCTGCAGGCTGAGCACCTCCACCGTCATCACGTCTTCGTCGTCGTCTTTGTCCTGAATGTAGACGTAAGCCGCCTCAGCCGTGCCATTGGGGAAGATGGTGATGTGGGCCTGGCCGCTGTTCGCCACCTGTTTTTGGTGACTGGTCATCACACCGCCGAAAACCACACCCTTTTTCAGCTTTCGCTTCTTGAGCAGCTTGGTCTTGGCCTTGCCGAAGGACGCCGCGGCAGGCTTGTCAGCCTCTTCATCGGTGTCCCCGCTGTCAGCCTCTTCGTCGTCCGTCTCGCCAGGGAGCAGGTACATCTTGCAGGGGTCACGCGAGTCCTGAACCTCGCCCCAGTAGCTGCCGCCTTCGATGTCGATGACCAACCTGTGCACTTTGCCGTTGAGCACCGCGAGGTTGTAGAGATAACGTACCGCCACGGTCAGCTTGCCGGCCTCGGACTGCACCGACGCGCCGCGAATGTTGCCGACGCCCACCGCCACAGCAGCGGTCACGATCGCCATGATGCTCATCACCACCATCAACTCGATGAGGGTGAAGCCGCGGGCCTTTTTCAACCCGGGTCGCACAGTCTGGCGTGTGCCTTTCACTGCTTAAGAGTCCTCGTCATCGCCGTAGCAGATGTCGTCTTCGGTGCCCGTCTTCTTGTCGTCGCCGCCGCTGCACAGCGTGAAGCCATCCCCCTCGGCGCTGTACTGCATCTCCTGTTTCCAGGGGTCTTTCAGGTTCGACTTCTTGAGCTTGGCGCGCTTGCCCTCGGTCAGCTCTTCGAGGCTCTCCGGGTAGTCGCCGTTGCGCGCTTCGTGGGCCTCGATCACTGCACCGATGGTGTTGACCTGCGCCTTGGCCGTATCGACCCGCGCTTCACCGAGCATGCCGAACACACCGACGGCTAGGGCTGAGCCCAAGATGCCGATGATGACGATCACGACCATGATTTCGATCAGCGTCATGCCACGCTCGGCGGAGCGGACCACACGGCGCGAACCAAGCGCATTGCGTGCGATGACATGGCTATCAAACGCTGTATTTTCAAAGTCAAACTGCATTTTCTACACTCCCGAGGGCGCCAGGGCCCCCAAGACCTCTAGCCGCTGACGGCGGAGGTCAACTGCATCATCGGCAGGAGGATCGCGGCGACCAAAAAGGCCACCATAATCCCCATGCCAACAATCATGATCGGTTCCAGAATCGACGTGAGCGCGTTGACCCTTGTGTCGACCTGGTTTTCGTAGCTCTCCGAGACGTTCTTCAGCATGTTCTCGAGCTCGCCCGAGCGCTCCCCAATCGCCACCATGTGGGTGACCATGGGCGGGAACTCTTCGGAGCGTTTGAGCGGGCCGCTGATGGTGTCGCCCTCGCGAATCGCAACCCGTGCCTCCGCCAACACCGCCGCGAGCACCTTATTGCTGACGACCGTCTCCACGATCTCCATGGCGCTCAGCAGCGGCACACCGGAGCTGAGCAGGGTCGCCAAGGTCCGGGCGAAGCGGGCGATGGCGATCTTTCGCACCAAATCCCCTAAGACTGGGACTTTTAGCAGGAATCTATCCCACTTCACCGAGCCGTCTTCGCTGCGCCGCCACCTATCGAAGAGGGTGAACGCGCCGACACCGAGCAAGATCAGCAGCGGCCACCAATTGCTCAGCAGATCGCTGAAGAAGATCAGCATCTTGGTGATGAATGGCAGGTCAGCGCCGAGATCTTCGAACATGATCGTGATCTTTGGCACCACCAGCACCATCATCGCCGCGACGATAAACAGGCTGATGATCAGCATGATGACCGGGTAGGTCAGCGCGCCGATGATCTTGTTCTGCAGCCGCACCTGGGACTCGGTGAAGTCGGCCAAGCGCTGCAGCACGATGTCGAGGTTGCCCGAGGACTCACCCGCGCGAACCATATTCGAGTAGGTCTGGTCGAAGACCTTGGGGTGTTTGGCCAGCGCCCGAGAAAACGCCGTACCTTCGTTCAGATCGGTGCGCACTTCACTGAGCACACGCTTGAGCTTCGGGTTTTCGGTCTGCTCGACGATCGCGGTCATGCCGTCGACCAAGGGCACGCCCGCTTTTTGCAGGGTGGCTAGCTGCCGGGTCATCTCGGCGATGTCCATGGGCGAGATGCGGGTCAGCAGCTCCTGAAAGTCGACGTCGGCCGAGCCCGCGCTCTGGGCCTTACCGCCCTTGACCTTGGCGCCGCGTTTGCCGCCCTTGGCGCTGGTCTGCTTGTACTCGGTGAGAAAGATCTTATCGCGACGCAGGGCAGCCTTCAGCGCCCGGACGTTGTCGACGTCCAGCACCCCTTTGACGGTCTTGCCGCCGGCTGATTTTCCTGTGTACTCAAAGACTGCCACTTGCTGCTCTCCGCCTGATTTTCCGGCCTTTTAGCGGCCTGGATGCTTCGCTTTCTAATCCACCGCCGCAGTGGCGATACGCATCACCTCTTCGATCGTCGTCTGGCCGTTCATGGCCTTGATGGCGCCGTCCATGAGCAGGGTCTTCATGCCCTCCTGCACGGCTGCTTTCTTGATCGCGCCCGCATCCGACTTGTCGACGACGAGGCGCTTGACCTGCTCACCGGGGACCAGCAACTCGTGCAGACCCATCCGGCCGGAGTAGCCACTACCACCGCACTGCGGACAGCCCTTCGCGCGGTGAAAGCGGGCGCTCGGGATGCGCGGATCGTCCGGTGTCAGCCCCACCTGCTCCAGCTCCAGGGCCGTCGGGTGGTAGGGCTCTTTGCAATCGCGACACAGGGTCCGACAGAGGCGCTGTGCCAAAATGCCAATCACCGAAGACGACAGCAGGAAGGGCTCGACGCCCATGTCGACCATACGTGTGAACGTCGAGGCGGCGTCGTTGGTGTGGACCGTGCTGAACACCAAGTGACCGGTCAGCGAGGCTTGGATGGCGATCTCCGCCGTCTCCAAGTCACGAATTTCGCCAACCAGCACCACATCGGGGTCCTGACGCAAGGTCGCGCGCAGACCGCCGGCAAAGGTAAAGCCAATCTTGGGCTGCACCTGCATCTGGCCGATGCCTTCGAGCTGGTACTCGACCGGGTCTTCGATGGTCAGGATGTTCACCTCGGGCTTGTTGATCGTCACCAGCGCCGAGTAGAGCGTCGTCGTCTTACCGGAACCGGTGGGTCCGCAGCACAAGATGATGCCGTTGGGGCGTTTGATGAGCCCGCCGAGCATCTCCATGGTCTCTTCACGCATGCCGAGCGCGAGCAGATCCAGGGTCGTCGACGTTTTATCGAGCAGACGCATCACGATGCGCTCGCCGTGGGCCGTCGGGATGGTCGACAGACGCAAGTCGATGTCACGACCGGCGACCTTGATGCGAATACGACCATCCTGCGGCAGGCGTTTTTCGGCGATGTTCAGGTTGCCCATGATCTTGATACGGCTTGTGATCGCGGGCTGAAAGCGCTTAGGCGCCCGCACGATCTCCCGCAGCACACCGTCTTTGCGAAAGCGGAACAGGACGTACTTTTCCATCGGCTCGATGTGCACATCGCTGACCCGCTCTTTGGCGGCCTGGTTGAGCACGGAGTTAACCAGACGGATGATCGGCGCCTCGTCGTCTTCGTCGAGGATGTCCTTTGACGCGTCTTCGAGCTCAGCAGCGATGTCCCCGACGCCCTCTTCCTTGGCCATGTCATCGACGACCTGATCGGCACGCGCGCGGCGATCAAAGGCGTGATTGACGGCCTCGTTGAGCACATCGGGCGTGACCAAGTAGGGCTCGATCGTCGCCTGGTCGTACATGACCCGCAGATCGTCTAGCACATCGATGGATAGGGGGTTACAGAGCGCCACCTCGAGCACACCGTCTTCGTGCAGGGTCGGCAGCACGCCAGCGCCCTTGGCGTAGCTCATGGATAGCGGCCCCACGAGCGACACATCGATCTCTTCCAGATCGATGGTGTCTTCGACCGTCATCCCGAACTGTGAGCCGAGGGCGCGGGTCAGCTGCAGCTGTGTGATCGCCGCCATCTGCACCAGCAACTCGCCGATGAGTCCGCCGCGCTCTGCCTGCATCTCCAGCGCGTCATTGACCTGATCATGGGTACACGCGCCCATATCCGCGAGGATTTCGCCGATCGGGCGGGCGTCGATACCCGCGCTTGAGCTGGCTTGTAGGGCGATGGTCACGCTGTGCTCTCCGTGTGGTCTGACCCATCTCAGCTGGGTTCGTGTCCGTTCGTCTTGCTGCTGTATGGTCCAAGCCGATGCCCGGCTATCACGCCGTACTATCGGGCTATTTGCTGGTTTTGGGCTTCGCCTGGGCCTTCGCTTTGACCTTGGCTTTGCGCTTCTTGGGCAGATCGATCACCTCGACGCGCGACTGTGCTTTCAGCTTCTTTTCGTGAGCCGCGAAGGGGTCATGCTCCAGATCGTGGTGCTCGGGCGGGCCGACGATGTCGACGTTGGCGTTGTCGTAGTAGGCCTTCTCCATGAGCTTGCGCTGGGTCTTGCTCTTTTCGACCGCGGCGTAGATGCGCTGCAGCAGACCGGTCTTCTTGCGGTAGTCGATCTGGCCCTTGTACTCCTTGCGCTTGGTCGCCAAGTCTTCGGCGAACCTACGCAACTGGGCCATCTTCTCGTCGTGCAGGCGGCGGATGTCGCTCGGATCCTTGATGATGTGCGGCACCACGATGAGCAGCAGGTTCTTCTTCTCGACCCGCTTGGTGCTCTTGCGGAACAGGATACCGATGAGCGGCAGGTCACCGAGCAGCGGAATCTTGGCCACGCCGGTGGTCTCCCGATCCTGAATCAGGCCACCGATGACGACGGGCTGCTGGTCACGCACCACGACGGTGTTGGTGATCTTGCGCTTGGACGTTGTCGGTCCGAGGTTGGGGTCCATCGCCTCGATCTCGTCGAGCTTCTGGTCGATCTTCAGCTTGATGAAGTTGTTCTCGTTGATCTGCGGCTTGATCTTGAGCGTCAGGTCCACGTCGATGAACTGAATCATCGAGCCCATGCCGCCCATCATGCCGCCGAGACCGCCCAGGCCGCCCAGCGCGCCGAGGGCGCCAGATGCGCCGCCAGCGAGACCACCTGCGAGGCCACCAAGACCGCCCAAGCCACCCATGCCACCACCCAAGTTGGCCTGGCGGTAGGGCACCTTACGACCGACCTGAATCTCAGCCTCTTCGTTGTTCAACGTCAGGATGTGGGGTGTCGACAGGACGTTGACGTCGCTATTTTCCTGAATCGCCTGGATGAGGAAGCCAAACGCCGGAATCGACAGGGTCACGCCGGAAGCCACCGAAGCGGAGCCGGTGTTGCCGGTGTTGAGCTGCAAGAGCGGACCCTGGAGGCCGGCCGCGAGGCCGCCCGAGTTGAGCTGGCTGATGTCGACGCCGCCCATGCCGAGGCCACCGAGACCGAGCAGCAGCGGCACTTCATCGCCACCGATGTCGAAGGTCGTTCCGGCCGAACCGGCGATCTGCATCGTGCGGTTCTTCGTGGTCGAGATCTCCATGATGACCGCTTCGACGTACACCTGCTTCCGGCGACGATCGAGGCGCTGAATCACGCGCTGCAAGCTCAGGTAGTCCTTGAGCGAGGCTTCAATAACGAGCGAGTTGGTCGCCTTGTGGGCGGTGATCTTCACCTCACCCTCAAAGAGCGCTGCCGAGCCACCTTTGCTGCTCTTACGCTTGCTGCGACCGCGGCTCCGACCCCGACTGCTGCGTCCACCACCACCACCGCCGGCGAGCGATTGCAGGGTCTGCGCCAGATCTTCTGCGTCGGCGTTTTCCAGTGAGTGGATGTGGATCTGGCCTTCACCCGGAATCGGCACATCGAGCTTACGGATGAGCCGGTCGACCTTCAGGTAGCTCGAACGGGTGGTGATCATGATGATCTGATTGGTGCGCTCGTCGGCGATGACCTTGGAGATCTGCACCCGCGTGATGTCATTGCCACCGCCGGTTGACGCGCGCTTGCCACGGCGGCGCGAACGACGACCGCGGGATTTGCCACCCTCAGCGAACACCGCGTTGATCTTCTCGACCAGCTCCGAGGCCTGCATGTGCTGCACCGGGCGGATCCAGATCTTCTCTTTGCCGAGCGGCACGTCGACGTTCTTCAGCAGCCGCATCATCCGGCGAATATTCGAGCCGGTGTCGGTGATGACCAGGGTGTTGTTGCCCTCGATGGTGAAGATGTCGCCGCCCGTCCCCTTGAACTTGCTGAGCAGGGTGACCATCTGCTTGGCGTCGGTGTGCTCGAGCCGCAGCAGGCGGGTCACGATGCGATCATCATCTGGCACACGGCCCTTGAGCCCGAGCACCCGCGCGCCGTTAGCCCGCGCCTTGTTGGCGTCGACAATGTGAAAGAAGTTGCCCCGTTTGGTCAGGCTCATCCCGTTGACATGGAGGGCCGAGAGGTAGGCGCGCCACGCTTCGTACACGGTGACAGGCTGCGGCGAGATGATTGTGACCTTGGCGCCGCGACGATTGCTCGCGACCAAGAAATTGCGATCGAGCCAGCAGCTCATCAGCTTGGTGATGGAGCCCAATGGTGCCTGGTCAAAGTCGAGGGTGACCTTGGCGGTGGGGGGCAGGCGCGTGCAGCGGATTTCCTTGTCGATGTTGCCTTTGAACTTAATCCAGTCCTTGAGCTTCTTGGCCTCTTCGGGCAGCTCATTACCGGAGGCGGGCTCACCCACAGCCGCAGCGGTAGTACGTCCAGCGCCTGGCTTGATGGCGGCCGGATCATAGCTCGGATCGAGGCGGCGCTTGCGCTTGTTGCGCTTGAACACGCCCACCGATCCGCCGCCTGCCTTCACTTTGCGC
>JAGSHB010000143.1 GCA_023954815.1 Myxococcales bacterium
CCAATTCGGGCTCCAGCGCCATCCGAGCAGCGAGCCTGACGGGCACGCGGCGATAGGCGCTGCGGTGGCGCGGCAGCCACCGCTGTTGATTGCGAACCGCGAACTTGCGACCACGCAGCAGCCAGTTGTCATGGGGGCCGGGCTGGAGGTCCTCGGTGCGGAACGGGGCGTCCACTTCCAGCGGCAGGTTGCGCAGCCGGGCGCGCATCTCGTCGAAGGTCTGGCGGGCGGTCTCGCCAAAGCGTGCGACCGAGTCCCCGTGAGGCTGGGCTGCCCAAGTGCGCAGTTTGGCGCCATCCTCACCGCCATCGAGGGCTGCACAGGCCGAGCGCGTGGTCGCACGGGCCCACGGCGCCCACTGTTCATCAGCGATGCGCAAGGCAACGGCCATGAGGTCGTCGTGGAGATCACGGAGCAGGGCCACGAGCTCAGGATCTTCAATCCCGCGGCAAGTGGCTTGGATACGCTCCGCACGACCCGCGCGATCCGGGCGGGACGGCGTTGGGTCGTCGTCGTCTGCCCCAGCGGCCACTCGCGCCCGCGCTGCCGGCATCTCACGAACCGCCGCCTTGGGCTGGCTGACCTTGATGTCGCCGACCTGTTGCAGACTGCGGCGCAGGGTGATGGGGCCAACGAGCAGGTGCAGGGCCACGACCCCGATGCCTACCGATTCGATGGAGCCAGCTAGCTCGGGCAGGCGCTCAGCGGCGAACCCCACCAACACCAGCGTCACCCCGGCCTGGGGCAGATACGCCCAGACGGCCTGGTTCTGAATCGCAGCCGATTCGCCGCCAAACTGCCCGCCAAAGCGGCTCGCGAGGGCAAAAGCGACGCCGCGCGTGACGGCCAGGACCAGGGCCAAGGGTAGGATCTGCCAGGTCGCCTGCAGGTCGATGCTCGCGCCGGCGATGGTAAAGAACACGACAAAGACGGGCAGGGCGACCATCTCCAACGGCTTCATCAGGTGGTGCTCGTAGTTGGATAGGTTGCGCACCACAAAGCCAGCCACGATGAAGACCAGCAGGGTCTCCAGGTGCAGCGCGGACGCCAACTCGGCCACCACCAAAATCATCGCAGCGACGAAGATCAGCATCTCCACGTGCACATAGCGAACGTAGGCGATGAGCAGACCACCGAGCACCGCGCCCGCCAACACAGACGCACCCAGCTCCGTGGCGGTGTGAATGAGCACCTCTACATCGAAGCTGGCGTCCGGCGCGATGAGGCTGCGGGCGATGGCCAGGGCGATGGCGAGGGACACGACCACGACCACGTCTTTGGCGACAGCGGCCCCGAGCACTAACTCGCTGAGCCGACCCTTGGCGCGACTCTCCGTAATCACGGCCAGCACGATGGCGGGCGAGGTGCCGATTGCCAGTGCGCCAAAGACCAGCGCCAGCGCCAGGGTGCCGCCAGTGAGCGTGACAGTCAGCGGCGACAGGAGGGATTGAACGAGCAGAAAAGCGCCGCCCACCAGCACAAAACACAGAACGATTTTAAGGCCGATGGTCGCAGCCAGGGTTCGCCAGAGCTTTTGAATTTGTCGGGCGTCGAGCTCCAAACCGGCGGTCGTGGCGATGAGCCCCAGCGCCAAGGTGTTGAACATGCCCATGTCGGTGACGACGGCTTCCGACAAGATATTGCCCGCATAGGGCCCGAGCAGCACACCCGCGACGATGTAGCCAGTGACCGCAGGCAGCCCCAACGAACCACCCACCTCGGCAATCGTGAAGGCCGCGAGCACCACGAAACCGATGGCGGCCAGGGTCAGGGGATCGCCCACGCCGATGGGATCGACCTGCAAGGCGTGAAGCCCAAGCATCACCAGCAGCAGCACAGTCAGGACAAAAAAGCGTCTCATCTCCGCCAGACCTCCGGCGTGAGGATGGCCAGGAGCACGAAGATCTCCAGGCGGCCTGCGATCATGCAGAAGCTGAGCACCAGCTTGCCGATGGGGGGAATGAACTCGAAGTTCATCGTCGGGCCGACGCCAGCGAGACCGGGGCCGATGCTGGACAGGCAGGCGATGACGGAGCTCATGGCCGTGATGAGGTCGAGCCCCAGGAGCACCATGAACGCCGAACAGATGCCGAAGAGACCGAAGTAGGCGGCGACGAACACCAAGATGGAGTGCACGACGCTTGGCTGTACGGCTGAGCGGCCCAAACGAACTGAGATGATGGCCTGGGGCTGCACCACGAGGCGCAATTCGCGGGCCGCGAGTTTGAAGAGCGCGTAGACCCGGCTGACCTTCAATCCACCCGCCGTTGAGCCCGCGCAGCCGCCCATGAACATGGCCAAAAACAGCAGGTAGCGAGCGAAGTTAGGGTAGGCATCGAAATCCTCCGTCATAAATCCGGTGGTGGTGGTCACCGCCAAGGTCTGGAAGGAGGCAAACCGCACCGCATCGAGTACGCCGCCGTGGCGCTCCTGGGTGCTCAGGAAGATGACGCCGATGATGAGCAGGTTGACGACGACGTAGAATCGCACCTCATAGTTACGCCAGACTGCATCTGCCCTGCCTCTGGCGATTTCGTAGTAAAGGCCGAAGTTTAGGCCTGCAATTAGCATAAAGACGATGATGATCCAGTCGATGGCTGCGCTGTTGAAGTGGCCGACGCTGGCGCCCTTGGTGGAGAAACCGCCGGTGCCCAAGGTGGAGAATGCGTGGCAGACGGCGTCGAAGAGCGGCATGCCAGCGAGCATCAGCAAGACGGTGCACAGGACGGTGAGACCGCCGTAGATCCACCACAGGGCCAGGGCCGTTTGTTTGATCTTGGGTCGCAACCCCGAGTTGATGGGGCCCGCGACTTCACTGCGGAACAGGTGCTTTGCGCCGACGCCGAGCGTGGGGAAGATGGCGACGAAGAGCACGACGATGCCCATGCCGCCGATCCAGTGGCTGAGGCAGCGCCAGAGGTTGGTCGCCCGGCTGAGGCCGTCGACATCGGCGACGACGGTGGCACCGGTGGTTGTAAAACCGCTCACCGCTTCGAAGACCGCAGATGCCGGGTGAGCGATGGAGCCTTCGATGACGAACGGCAGGGCGCCGAACACGCCAAGCAGGAGCCAGCACATGCCGACCACACCGATGGCGTCTTTGCGGTGGACCGTGTCCGTTGCGTTGCGACCGAGCAGGTTGAGGGCACCCGCCGTCGCCATGACCGAGATGAGGCTGACGCCGAACGCCGTCAATGTGTGGCCGCCGCCATCAAAAATAGCGATGCCCACCGGTGCGAGCATCAAGATGCCCACGATGGCGAGGATCCGCGACGTCAATTTGGCGACGATATGTGGATTCATTCGCCCCCTCGGCCTGGGGTGCGGATTCGGCGCTCCAGCAACGCCATGCTGCTCGCGGGTGCGGCGACGATGATGTGGTCGAAGGGCTCAAGGGCCAACGCGGCTCTCGGCTGCAGGCATGTCGCACCGCGGACGAGCGCCACGGCCACCGCATCGGGCGGCAACGCGAGGTCACCCAGCCGAACGCCTCGGTGAATCGCGCTCGGCAGCTGATGCTCGACCAATTCGTGGGTACAGACTGGCAGTTCTTCGCGCGCCAGCGGCCCCCGGGGCGGCAGCAGCCACTTCACCGTGCGCAGGATCTGCTCGTGACTGCCGGCGGTGCCGTGGATACCGAGATGTGAGTAGACCTCGGTGTAGCCAGGGCGATGGACGAGCGAGAGCGTCCACGGAACGCCCAGATCCGCCGCCATAAGCGAGGCCATCAGGTTCACTTCGTCGGCGCGGGTGACCGATAGCATGAAGTCGGCGGTGTCGATCTGCTCATCCTGCAACACGGCGATGTTGGTGCCGTCGCCGTGGATGATATTGACCTTAGGTAATGCTTCAGCAAGTACATGGCAACGCTCTAGATCGACTTCGATAATTTGAACGCGGCCTTCGCTCTGCACCAGGGTGCTGGCGACTTGGTAGCCGACGTCGCCGCCGCCGACGATGACGATGCGACGGTTGTGGCGGGCGCCGGAAACATCGCGAATCGCCTCGCCCATGGCTTGGTGAGAACCGGCCAACAAGACGTGGTCGTCGACTTCGAGACGGGCGATCTCCTCCGGCGGCCGCAGGACCATATCGCGCACAACACCGGCGACCCAGGCGTTATCGTCGATCTTCAGCTGGGCAGCGGCTTGGCCGAGCACGGGCGCGCCCTCCGCGAGTCGCACCTGGGCGATTTGCACCGCGTCACCGGCGAAATGGCCGACATATTCGGCATCGACCCGGCGAACTTGGCGCAGGAGCTCGGTGCTCACCAAGCGGGATGCACAGATGGCTGCGTTGATCCCCAGCACGTTGGCTTCGACGCCGCTTTGGGTGCGATAGAAGTTGGGATCGTCGACCCGCGCCACCGTTCGCGGTGCGTTGAGGCTGTTGGCGATGGCCGCGCTGACCACATTGGCGTCGTCGGAGCTGGTCAAGGCCAAGGTGATGTCGGCCTTGGAGACATCGGCGGCTTGCAGGGTGGACCAGTGGGTCGCGTCGCCTAGGAGCGTGAGCACATCGGCTTGCTCCTCGACGCGGTCGAGCGCAGCGGGCTTGCGATCGATGACGATGACCTCGGCGCCCTCGTGGCTGAGTGCCTTGGCGAGGAAGGTGCCGACGTCGCCGGCGCCGATGATGACGACCCTCATGCTCATGCGTGCCCCTGTGCGTCTTCGCTCGTTAGCGGCGGCGCGGCTACCGGTGATTTTGCGGCTGGCGATTCTGTGGCCGGCGATTCTGTGGCCGGCGATTCTGTGGCTAGCGGTATCGGCGGTGTGTTTGGATCGTCGTCTACAAGGGCGCCCGCGTCTATTTCGCCCGCCAGGGCTGCCGTGTCGCTGACTTCACCCGAGTCGAGGAGGACGCCGGTGAGCGCCCGTACGCTCCAGATGTCGCCGAGTAAGGTGCCGCCCAAGATGGTGGTGAGGACGAGGGGGGCCTCGTCGGGGAAGCGAAGGGCAAAGCTGACCCCGATGGCGACGGCGACTGTGCCCTGGGCGAGCAGGCCGTGACCGATGCGGTGTGCGACCACCGGCGGCTCCATGGCGTAACGAGCGACGAGAGGAGCCAGCAGGCGCAGTGCGGCGTAGCGGGCCACCACGAAGACGATGGGCAAGAGCCACTGCCAGCCACTGACCGGAACCCACAGCGCGCCGGCGAAGATCATCACCAGCGCGTACACGGGATGGCGCAACCTGGCGATTTCACCGCAGAGGGCATTCGAGTGCGTCGACGTCAGCGCCACTGTCATACCGAAGAGCAGGTTGACGAACAGCGGCGAGATGCCGAGCGCAGACCCGATACCTGAGGCGAAGAAGACGGCCCCCACGCTGGCGAGGAACATGCGCATGCTGTCCCGCTCACGACCGATGAACAGCGTGAACAGGGCACCGCAGAGCACACCCACACCAACAGCAGCGACAGCCCATTCGGTTAGCCCCATGCCGATGCGGGCTGCTTCGCCCTCGCTGCGCACGGCTGCGAGGGTGAGGCCGAGCACCAGGATGGCCAGCAGCTCGCCGGTGGCGCTGGCGGTCTGCAGCAAGTCCCAGACGGGACCCTTGGCTTGATGCAGGCGGCCGGTGGATTCAACGATGGCGCTGCCGCTGACCGCTGCGGCGGCGCCGAGCCCAAGGGATAACCAGAGCTGTTCGGCGGAAGCGCGGATCTCGAAGCGCCAGCCGAAGGCGTCGAATAGCGGCAGGTCGAGCACGATGTCGGTCTGTGGCCCGCTGAGCCAGTACATGACCCCGAGCGACGCAAATCCGACAGTCAGCAGCACGCCGGTGGCCAAGAGCCCGCCTGCGACCACGGCGTCAGCCCGGCGAATGGTGGTGCGGACACGCAACCCGACGATGAACCCGGTCAGACCGAGCAGCAGGCTGATGAGCGGCGTGAGCTGGCGGAGGTAGTCAGCGGTGATGAGGCGCGGGGCGAGCTGCGGACCGATGAGCACGCCCACAATGAGGTACTCAACGCCGGAAAAGGCACCGAAACGCGAGGCATAGCGGGTCAACCAGTGGCTGGCGCCAAAGGCAAAAATGACCATGGCGACAAGCAGCAGAGTCACGCTCATGGGACGCCGGGTCTCCGTTTGGGCGGCCGATCATCGGCTGCCTCAGCCCTGCAGTATACCACGGCATCGGGCGGGGCCAAGAAGGCGGCGCCTTTCAAGATTGGACGCGCCGCGAAGGGCCCGGTCACTGCAGTCTACGTGTTGCTGAACCAGGCCATCGAACTTGCCAAGTAGACGGGATCGGGGTTGGCGGCATGCTCACCCAGCGCCGCTTGGGCGAGCTTCAAGGCGTGGGCGTCGGACGTGTCGGCTGCGCAGGTCCAGACATCGCTTGGCTCGTAGGATCTCGGTTGCTGCGAGGCGCTGTAGGGCTCAGCGCTCAACCCCATGTGCATCGCCGCGACCACCTGAAAGGCGCGCCCTACGGCGACCCGCAGTTCGTCGTCCGTGAGCCAGGGGGCAAGCTCACGCAGGCACGCCGACCCGGTGATCCCATGCAGAAAGGCGAACCGACTGTCCTTGCTGCTCAAGAATAGGCGCCCGGCTGCCCGTGTGAGGTGCCCGAGCTGGTCCAAGGCCGAACCGCTGCTCACATCCAGACGTTCGATGACGTCAATGAACGCTGCTCTGGGAAACACATGGGTGAGGCGGTCGAGGACCAAGCCAGAATGGCGCTGCTCACGCTTGGGCACGGGTGTGAGCGCGGCCAGCGCGGCGTCGATGTCAAAGCCTCTCTCTGGCTTGCTGCCTGGTATGCCCGCGGGCACGACGGCACCAGCAGTCCAGTAACCGAGGCCGTGGGCCAATTCGCGTCGACGCGCAGGTGTGTCCTTGTCACGTAGGGCGCGCACCGCGTGGCTGGTTCGCAGCAGCCCGTGGAACGCATGGGCGGCCATCGCATCGGTGAGCTTCGGCCAATGGGCGACCAAGACAGTTTTGGGGGGAGAGTCCTGAAGCGCGCGCTCAAACGTCGCAATCCAGTCGGCCCGCCGCGACAGCTGCCCGCGCTGCCTTTGCTGCGTCGGCTGGTCCATCGGCTTGCCCGGCGCCATGGGCGTGAGGCTGTTGACCTTGTCGTTGACCCAATCGGTGATGCGATTGTCGCATTGCAGGTGGCGCAGGGACTCCACAGCCATGGGCGTGTGATTGGTCAGGCGCTTTGACATCACCGGATCATAGCTGTGCAGCAAGTCGAGGGCGTCATCGTAGGTGGCGTCCTCCGGTAGTACGGCACTGCATTCCAGACCCGACGACAGCCCACTGCCGTTGAGCGCTGCTATGGCCTTCCGTCTTTCCCATTGTTTCGAAGTCATAGCGGGACCCTATCGCACGTCGACCAGCTGCCGTATGGATTTCCGCCCTCTGGCGATTGTGCAGCCGTGCCCTCGAAAGAAAGACTGCACCCGTTTTTACATCGGCGCCAGATGGCGCAAACTTCGGCAGGCCGACCTGTGCCAAGGTGTGCGGGCGACAGTCAGACCAAGGATGCTGCCATGCCAACTGAGACGCGAACCGTGCGGCCCGGACCCCGGAAAAATACCGTGCAGTTTGACTCCGGTGAGGTCGTTGGGCTGCCCGAGGGTTGGGCGATTTTGCCGCCAGGAGATGCCGGGCTGACCCGCCGGGTGAAGGCTGCCGGCCCGAGTTGGACGGTGAAGCAAGCGCGCGGGCGTAAGCTCTTTTCGCGCGGGGTGTGGGCGCCAGCGGTCAACATTGAGACCGCACGCAAGCGCCTTGAGGTCGAGCGCGCGGACCCAAGTTACCAGCGGCGCTTAGATGCCAGTCGGCGGCGGCGCGATGTGGTTCAGTCTCGGTATGTCGACGAGTTTGAGGCTGCGATCGTGGGCTTCTTGGCGTTTGCACCCGTTCACCAAGCGCTGGCTGTGAACATGGCCGCCCGCGTTGCCGCCCACGCCACACCGGTGGGCAGCGGGACCGTCGCTCGTACGCAACGGATCCCTATCGAAGAGCGCGCCAAGGCTGCCGTCATGGCATGGATGCGGCACCAGACGACAGACTACGACCATCGGGTCGTCGCTCGGCAGAAAGGCAAGCGGCGCGAGGTGCGGCGGCAGCTGGCCAAGGCGTCGCGGCGGATCTTGGCGCGTTACCGGCAGGGGGAGCCCGTGCAGCCGGATTGCCCCCTTGCGCGGGCGCTGGCTCATCCGGGGCGGTCGACCGCAGTGCCGACGGCGAAGTTGGCGAAGGCGTCGGCGAAACAGGCGCCTGTCGGCCAGTCGCACGCCAGTCAGCGGCCTGTTGCTCGCGCTGCGCGCTTGGAAGAGGCGCCGCCGACCCCATCACGCAAAACGGCCCCGCGCCCGACGGTCAAGCCGAGTCGCCGCTGGCCGAAGATCGCCCGGTTGCCGCGAAAACCGTAGGCGACCAACTGCGAGGCCCGTCGAGGAACGCGCCTTACAATCATACTCGGCCTAACTGTCTATTTCTGTTGCGGTCCGGAGACGGAAATGCTTTGTTTTATCGAGAGAAGAGAGGGGAGAGTGCGCACAAGCGCTGTTTGGACACACAATGTCGAACGGAAAATATTTTGAGATTTTAGCCGCTTGTCCGGCATCTGGGATGCGCAGGTACAGGAGCGCCCGCCACCGTCGCATGGTATTTCGCTCTGCGCCTGCTCGCGCCTGCACTTGGGCTGCGTTAGCTGCGTTGGTGGTTGTAGCCACCGCCTGTGGGAGTGAGCCGGCGCAGCCTGCCGCCCTCGACACGGCGGGCACGACGGACCTCGACGCCCAGGATGGCGACTCAGTCCTCGATACGGTGGCCGGAGACGCCCTGGACGCCTTCGCCGCAGACAGTTCAGCCATCGACAGCGCAGCGCCGGATGTGACCGCCCAAGCGGATCTCGTTGAGCCAGCGGATACCCAGCACCCCGATGTTCCAGACACGCCCGATGTTCCAGACACGCCCGATGTTCCAGACACGCCCGATGTTCCAGACACGCCCGATGTTCCAGACACGCCCGATGTTCCAGACACGTCCGATGTTTCGCCAGATACGGCTGAAGACGCGACGCAACAGCCAGACGGCATGGCGCCGGATGCCACATCGGGTTGCCTGACCCAAAGCTGGCTCGCCTACTTTGCGGCGCGACCAACGGTGCATGCGGCGACGGTCGGGCGGCTCTCTCCAGCAGCGATGACCTACTTCTGCGGCTATTTGGCGGAGCTGGACAAGACCGGAAAGCTCACCATTGCTGAGCCGCAAGCCTCCGCGAAGTGTGTGGAACCCAGCTACTGCCCCTCCATCGTGCCTACCAAGGATGAGCTGGCTGCCATCCAAGCGGCGAAGTACGCCCACGCCGTCTGGCTGGACAACAGCGCTAAGGTCAATTGGAAACTCAAGGACTTCTCAAAGGCGCACCTCGACGAGCTGTTCGAGCCGAAGCTGCTGTTGGGGGGCGGTGTGGTCTACAAATACGTCGTCGACTTCTCGCCCACCGACGCCTATCAGTACATGGTGAAGCAGGGGCTCATCAAGACCGACATGTTGGCGACGTTGGTCGCTGTCATCGCCGACCTGCGTACGACCGACACCGAGGTGGACTTCATCCACGGCCTCAAGAGCCACCCCAAAGACACCGCCATCACGATGTACGACGTGCTGCACACCTTTGTGAATCCGCGCGTGAGCCGAAAGGGCTGCCACAGCATGACGCGCATCGTCCTGGCGCTGCTGCGGAGCGTTAATCTGCCCGGTCGCGAGGTGAGCGGTGGGCAGTGGTATCTCAACCTGCACTCCACCGCGGTCTGGACCATCGTGGCGCGTGTGCTGACCCACGGCGACAACATCTACAGCGCCGCCTTGCGTGCCGCGCCCGCTGCCAAGCTCGTGACCCCGCTCGCGTTTTTCACGGATCCGGCTCACACCAAGGTCTGCGGCACCAACAAGGGCTGTCTCGCTTGGCGCCACAACGCGCTGGCGGCGATGGCCCACCCGCCGAAGTACTACGTCACGCGGTGTTGTGATCCGGTCAAATGGAACGTGGGTAGCTGCCAGGCGTATTTGAGCGCGAACTTTGGCAGCTATCTGACGACCCAGGAGCTCTCGGCGGCGGTGGTCGCGATGAAGGCGGGGTGTGCGCCGTAGGTTGGGCGGATCAGTCCGCAAAGCGACTCACTCCGACAGCACACTCCCCAACCCAAACAGATGGTAGTTCTTGCCATACGCCGCTCTCAGAATCTGGAACGCCAGATGCCCTGTGCAGTGCGCCGGCGCGACGTGCTGGACCTTGAGTCGGGTCTTGAGGCGCGACGCGATGCCGACGATGGTCTTTCTGTCGTAGGGCAGCAGGTGATAACCGCCGGCGAGCATGTAGATACCCCGCTTTCGCACCCGCTTCGTCGCCGTGACGATGGCCTCCACCGTGCTGTGTGAGCAGCCCACGATGAGCACTTCGCCCTTCGGCGTCGCAAGCGACAGCGACAGCTCCGGCAACGGCAGCATCTTCGCCTTGCCGGTGTCTTTGGTGGGTTTGCCGTGCAGATCCACGCCCGGATAGCTCGTGAAATACCCCATGTACGGGGACTTGGTGGCGATGAGATGGATGCCTGGCGCCAGCTTCTTGTGCTTCTTGACGTAGATCACCGACTTGTAATGCAGCCCATTGCTATGGACGTGCGCGGTCGTCGTCTTGCCGCCGAAATACTGCTGCGCCTTGGGGAGCTTCTTGCCCACCTTGGGCTCCTTGCCAGCGGCGTTGAATGTCAGCGGAGCGTGGGCGCCAAAAAAGTCGTGCGGAAAGTAGATTTTGACCTTGGGATTGACCTTGAGCAGGTAGTGAAAGCCGCCAGTGTGGTCTGCGTGGGCGTGGGACGCGATGGCGAAGTCGACCTTGCGCAGGTCGATGTTCAGTGCCTTGGTGTTCTTTTCGAGGATGTCGGAGTTGGTGCCCGAGTCGAAGAGGATGGTCTTGCCCTTGTATTTGATGAGCAGCGACAGACCGAAGTCCTTCTGGGTGCCCTTGGTGCGTCTGGTGTCCTTGCCGAAGGCGTCATAGAGATTGATGACCTGGAACTCTTCGGCGCTAGTCGGCGCGGCGAGCATGAGCGCGGAGAGGGTCAAGAGACTGGCGAGGACGCGGGGCATGGGTCACCTCTGGCTAGGCGGTCTGACTTGGCTGAACGAACAGGTGTTGTGCTGACGAGAGTAGCGAGTGGTAGCCCACATAGCGATCAGTTTGTGGCACAGGTATTCCAGGCGGTTTTTTTTGCCCCGCGGAGTCAAATTTGAGTGATTTGGGGCGGCAAAATGCCCAGAAATGGCCCTGGCAGGGCGCTGCGGCGGTGCGATGTTGACGCTGACGTCGTCCTAGTGGCGTTCACGTCAGCCCGATCCACACAACGTAAAGACGCTCCAAAACGGCAGCTTCACCGTGCCCATGGCCTTGCCCGCACGGGTCCACGTCGGGTCCGCGCAGCTGCCCTTGCCGTCAAAGGTCACGACTGCATCCACAGCGCCAGTGAACCGCAGTCGTCCACTCGTCGGCTTGTAGCAGCCTTGCGCCGTGGCCCCTGTGATGAGCGGCTTCTCCGTCGTCAGCTTCGCTGTTCCCTTGCTTGCGAGCGTGTAGGTGCCGGAGAACAGTCGTCCCGTCTTCGCCACCCCCGAGGTCGTCACAGCCCAACCCGTGAAATCGGCCCCCGTGAGAATCTTGGCGGTGCTGGGAATCCAGCTACTTGGCACCGCTGTGAAACGCGTGCGTCCGGTCCAAGCGGTCAGGTTTGGGGTGGATTGGTAGGTGAGATCCAGCCCGATATCGACCTGCGCGCCATTGTTGTGGCCCACCAGCTCAAAGTTTTGCGCGACGATGGTCGAGGTGGTCAGCTTGGAGCCCTTGCAGAGGTTCGGTTGCGCAAAGGCGAGGCGACCCGAGAGCGCCAGCTTCGCGGTGCTGGTCGTCAGCGTGCACGGTTTGGCGAGGTCGGCGGCTACAAGCTGTGGGGTCGTCTGCAGCGCACCCGGGCAGGTGGCATCGCCGAGCTTGAAGAGGCGATTTGCGATGAGCACCGAGGTCGTCGCGGCGAGCTGGTGCAGGTTGAGCAGCTCAGAGATGGCTCCCGCGTCCACGAGATTGTGATCGAAGGATGTCGGCGCCGGGCCGACAGGCGGGCCTGCGGTCGCATCCGGGTTGGCTGTGTCTGATGCTTGGGTGTCTGAACTCAGCGCATCTGGTGCTTGGGAGTCTGGGCTCAGCGTGTCTGGTGCTTGGGAGTCTGGGTTCAGCGTGTCTGGTGCTTGGGAGTCTGGGTTCGCCGTGTCTGGCGCTTGGGAGTCTGGGTTCAGCGTGTCTGGGCTCTCGGCGTCAGATATCTCGCTGTCGGGCGCGTCGTCGTTGTCATGGGGCGCGTCGCTGCCATCGAAAGCGTCCAGAGAGACAGTCGGTACGCTGTCCGGCCCTTCACTGGCTGACGTAGCGTCATTGTGAGTGGTCGCATCTTCGCTTGACTCGCTCGCCGCATCAAAACTGGCGTCAGAGGTGGCATCAGAAGCATCGGTCCCTGGAGGGGAGGGCGGCACAGAGACGCTGCAGCCGACCATCATCGCAAAGGCCATCATCCATCGCATGCCCATCACTCGGTGCATGGCGGCGAGTTGGCCGCTGCTGCGGTCAATCAGGGGCGTATGCGTCATCGTTGCGGTCCTTTCATAGGCAGTTCGGGCACTGCGACTTTGCCGTCCAACGATGCGCCGCGCCCACGCCTGGCGGCAAGCGTTGCGACGCGATGCTGGGTATCTTTGAGTCCTGCATCACGAAGCCCCCGACACACGACCTGACCTGCCTCGGCGGGGACCTCCACAAAGGCGCCTCCAAGAGCTCGACACTGTTCCTGGAGGCATCCGTGTGTGTGCCAGAGTTCTGCTCGAAGGCGTGCGAAGCAGGCTTCGGCGCAAAGGGCTGCAACGCCTGCCGCGCCAAGCATTGCACGAAGTCTTACATGGCTTGTCAGGCGGATAAATAGCGCGTCTGCCGATGTGGACCCTACTTTTACTCGTCTACAGCTTCGTCGGATAAAGCCCTGCGACGGGCGCCGCAATAATCTCGAACGCGAGGTCGTCGCCATGCCCTCGCCAAAGAACTGTGCGCAGAAGCAATGTCGGCCCACGAAAGGTCTGACCACCCCCTGCACGGTCCGTAGCGATCGACGCCTCATCGGCTCCTCGTCGGTTGCAGCTGAGCGCTGGTTTGTACGGAGCATGCCCCATATGAGCCGACCTTCCTCGCAATACTCTCCAAGTGTACGTGTCCGCCAGCGTCGGAATGGGCTTGCTCTTCGCCACGTGGGTGGTCCCTCACGCCACCCTCCTGACACAACGTTGTCAGTAGACCCTTGTATTTTTAACCAACAGCCAGACTTCCTGCCACAACGCTGTCAGTAGGCCCCTGTCATGGTGGCACTCCACCCGGCGGCCATCACGGCGGCCCACAAGCGTGACCGACGAGGTCACAACGGAGTTCATCATGACGACCCCATCCCCTTCCGCGCCCATGCCCGTTGTTTGGTTCGAAGTCACTGGCAGCGACGCCAAGGCACAGCAGCAGTTCTACAGCCAGCTCTTCGGTTGGGACTTTTCGGAGACCCCCGAGGTGCCTGGCTACGGCATGATCTCGGCGCCGTCAGACGGCATCCCAGGCGGCGTTGGTCCCGCTCCCGATGGCAAGGGCTGGTCGACGTTCTACGTCCGCACGCCAGACATCGCTGGCTCCTTGGCCCAGGCGGAAACCCTCGGCGGCAACACGGTGGTCCCCCCGCAGCCGCTGCCCGACGGCTCGCAGTTTGCGCTCATTCGGGATCCTGATGGCCAGATGGTTGGCTTGATTCAGGCCGCCGTCGCCGCTGCGTAGTCGCCCGCAAAATGAAGGTCTGGGGAGGGCAGCGCGGGTTCGCTGTGCTCCCCGGCCTGTGGTAACCATCATGTCATGCGCAGAGCCGACCGCCTTTTCGCCCTTGTTCAGCAGCTTCGGGTACGCCGTTTTGCGACGGCTGAGCAGCTCGCTGAAACCCTGGAAGTATCCGTCCGCACGGTCTACCGCGACGTGCGGGACCTGGTCTACAGCGGCGTGCCGATTCAAGGCGAAGCGGGCGTGGGTTATCGGCTCGAGCGGGGGTTTGAGTTGCCGCCTCTGACCTTCACCGCAGAGGAGCTCGAGGCGCTGATTTTGGGCGCTCGTTTTGTTGCTTCACAGGCCGACCCGGAGCTCTCCGCGGCCGCCAAAACTGCGATGGCGCGCATCACGGCCGCACTACCCCGGCCCCTGTATCCGATTTTGACCCGGACACACCTCTTTGTGCCTAGCACTCAGAAGGTTCGGCGGCGGGCGACTTGGCTGGCACCGCTCCGGCGCGCCATGGCGACGCACAACAAGGTGCAACTGCACTACTGTCGGGCTGATGGGCAGCACTCTGTGCGCGTGGTTCATCCCATCGCGCTGTATTTCTGGGGTGACAGCTGGTCGCTGGCCGCCTGGTGCGAGCTGCGACAGAGTTGGCGCAACTTCCGTTCCGACCGGATTGATACCCTCACTGAGACCGGTGAGCGCTTTGAGGTCAATGGCGACCACAACCTGCAGGCCTATCTGGCCGCCACGCGGGCTGCCGTGGGGCCTGAGTTTCAGCTTCCTGGCGCCGGGGCTGAGGTCGATCCGTGGGCGCAGGGGATTGATCCTTAGCGCCGCACGCACCCTGGTTTGTTCCGTTCTACACCACCCTCTCCGCGTCTGAGTCGTTGTCAGATCCAGGCAGAGACACCGTGGGTCCCAGCTTCGCTACAGCGCACTCCGCCCAGCTGAGAAAATTGCACCAAACCTGCGTCCATTTCAGGCGAGCTCCGTCTTCCTCCCCGAACCCGGTCGGGCCAACCGACCTGCGCCGTCGTGCAGGTCACGCCCGACCTATCCAGGAGAAGCGCCATGAACTGTTCCACACCTTCCAACTGCTGCATCCCAACCTGCTGCGCGACGTCTGCCTCGTGTGCCCAGGCGTGCTGCCAAACGGCCTGCTGCGGCTGCTGCGTGCCTCAAAGTAGCTGCTGCACGCCAAGTGACGCATCATCGTGCTGCGCCCCCGGCGAGACTGCGTCATCGGCGGACAAGCCCACCTCATGCTGCGAGCCTTCTTGCTGTGCATAGCCCCACCACCACGCCAGCCGTTCAGACTACCGAGCTCTGGCACGCATTCGCCGACCGCCTGCGGGGATTTCTTCGCAGGCGGGTCCGCGAGGCGGATGTCGACGATGTGCTGCAGGAGGTCTTTATCCGTGTGCATCGGGGGCTGTTGCGCGGCGATGTGCCGCGAGATCCTGGCGCGTGGCTTCATCGCATCACCCGCACGACCCTCATCGACCATTATCGCAGCCGCGGAGCCGATCGGTCGTTGCCCTATGCCGAGCCCACAGAGGCTGGCGCGGCGGCGCGTACGGACGGGGGGCCTGGCGCAGCCGAGAGCGAGCGAGAGCTGGCGCGCTGTATGGTGCCCTTCATCGCGCAGTTGCCGGAGCCCTACCGTGCGGCGATGACGTGGACGGGCATCGAAGGGAGCTCGCAGACCGCAGCGGCTGAACGGGCGGGTATCTCGGTGTCAGGCATGAAGTCACGGGTCCAGCGGGGGCGGCGCCAACTCGCCGCGCTTTTTCACCGGTGCTGCACGCTAGAGCTCGATGCGCGGGGCACCGTGATGCCGCCGGAGGTTGGGTGTGACGGCTGTTAGTGAGCTGTCATACCGCCGCCGGGTGCGTCGCGCTCTGCAGCCGGATGCCAGCAAGGCCAACGCGCAGGTCGCCGGTTCAATGTTGAGGCATTTCCTCATGCGTCACTGCCCGGGCGAAACTCCACTACGAAGGGAACCCTGTCGCGAAATGGCCTCCCATTGCGGGTGCCAGGCTTAAATGGGCACGCGGTCAGTGCGGCGACCGCTGCGGCGTCAAAGACGGCCCCCATGGATCGCAGCACCTTGGCCTTCGCGACGCGGCCCTTGGTCGTCACCGTCAGTAGGAGCTGGACCTCGACGATGCGCCGTGCGGTCGCGGTGTCCGTTGGCCACTTGACCCGGCACGTCTGGCGGGGGCGCGCGTGCTCGATGGTTACTTTGCGCTCTTCGGCGAGACCGGGTTTGTCCTCATCATCGTCTGTTGGCGTTCCGTCCCCAGTACCTCCAGGTCTGGCATCGGGTCGGGCGTCCCGCGCATCGAGCGCAGGGTCCCCGAACACGTCGCTGTCTCCTGCGGCCACTTGGACGCCACCGGCACCGCCGTAGACCTGCGAGAGCACCAACGGCGCCGGCGGCGCGGCGGAGCGCGGTTTGGGCGCTGCCTTGCGAGCGGTACGTCGCCGCTTGCTGCGGCGTCTCCGGCGCTTTCGAGCGGTCTTAGGTACGCGCTTGATCACCTTCTTGACTAGCTTCGGTGAAGGAGGCGGGGCCACGGGCTTGGGCTCCGCCAGGGGTTTCGGCGCCGTGGGAGGCGGCTCGCGCGGGGGAGGCGGCTTCGGCAGCGCCACCGCGAAGTCCACGGTGCGTGAAGCTGGCCGCTCGATGGTCGGGCGCTTGATCA
>JAGSHB010000061.1 GCA_023954815.1 Myxococcales bacterium
ACCACAATCATCAGCTCAATCAGTGTGAAACCATTCATCTTTCGCGGGGTGTTGGTCATTTTGATCTCTCCCTCATTGTGCCTGCTGCTGCCCAGCGAGCCCATGATTGCTAGTCGTCCCACGGTCGGGCATGCGATGACATCTGTTTTAAACAAGGACTGCGCCAGCGATTGCGAGTCAGATGTAGCCGTAGTGGATTTTTCAACTATCTAGTGATGTCGAGCGTTTGTCTAGACCGACCAAATTGACATTTTTCGTCACTCGGCACCGACTACTGACGAGACTTGTGACAGGGGAGCGGACTGCGTGCCGGTTTGTGTTTGTGCGGTGAACACTCAGTTGTGATTCGGATCCTTCCCGGTTTTTGCCCCCCACTATTGATCATCTACGCGTGTTGGCAGAGCGTTGTTGGCAAGCAACGCTCCAGGCGCCCTCCCATTGAGGTCTATCGCTATGACTCCGACTCGCCGCGACTTCGCTTGCCTCATGGTCTGTCCGCTACTCATGCTGATCGGATGCAACGGCCCCAACAGCCAGACTCGCGCCTCGACCGATCCAGTCGCTGCTGAAGCGGCGTTGTCCCCGGCCTACCCGTTCAAGACAGCCAACCAGGGCACCCTGCGTATGGCGATTATTGGGGACTACGGCGATGCCCATCCCCAGGCGGATGTGGTGGCGGCCATGGTCCGCAGCTGGAAACCAGAGATGGTGGTCACCGTTGGCGACAACAACTACCCCAAGGGTGAACAGCGCACGCTCGATCCGCACATCGGGAAGCGATACGGCCGGTTTATCAAACCGTACAAGGGTAAGTACGGCCCCGGAGCGTCCGACCAAAATCGGTTCTTTCCGGCCCTCGGTAACCACGACTGGTACACTGCAGGCGCCCAGCCTTACTTCAACTGGTTTGAGCTGCCGGGCAACGAGCGCTACTACGAGGTGCTCGCCGGTCCCGCGCACTTGCTCATCCTCGATAGTGACCGCCACGAGCCGGACGGGACAGACGCAGAAAGTAAGCAATCCAGGTGGTTTCAGCGCGCAATTGCGAGGTCGAAGTCGCCTTTTCGCTTCGTGTTTTTTCACCATCCACCCTACAACTCGGGGCGGCATCGACCGTCGACAACCATGCGGTGGCCGTTCGCGAAGTGGGGCGCGACGTTGACCTTTGCCGGGCACGATCACCACTACGAGCGCATTGCGGCAGCAGGTATGCAGCACATCGTGACCGGCCACGGCGGGCGTTACCTCTATCCCTATCGCGGCCCCGTCGCTGCCGGTTCGCAGGTGCGCGTGTACGGCGTGTGGGGAGCGATGCGGGCGACGATCAGCGAGACGTTTGCGCGCTTTGAGTCCATCACAACGGAGAACATCGTCATCGACAGCTTTGGTGTGCTGCCCAAACACGGCCCGCACGCACCCAAGGGCAAGCCGTTGGAAGTGCGACCTTTTGGCCAGAACTGGCACGTGTTGGATGCGGGCAAGAAGCCCCCCGTCAACTGGGCGACGGCGACGCCGCTCATCTCCTGGCGTCATGGCCGAGCGCCCATGGGCAGAGGGGTGTCGACGACCAAGACGGCCTTGAGTGAGGGAGCAGACGATGGGCCCAAGACGGTGCACTTTCGCAGCGCGCTGACGATCAAGAAAGTCCCCAAGTGGCTGCGGCTGCGGTTGCAGCGTGATGATGGCGCGCGAGTGCTCATCAACGGCACTGAGGTGTGGCGACTCAACCTGCCGCTGGGCCCCATCACCGCGGCGACAGAGGCTGGCTACAACCTGAAGTGGGGCAATGAAAAAGACGTGGTCGACACGTGGATCCCGGGTGGTGTGCTGCATGCGGGGGTCAACGAGTTGGCCGTGTCGCTGCACCAAGCGCCCGGTGCGGCCCACGACGCGTACTTTGATCTCGCCATCGACACGTTGGATTGACGGGGTGGTGTCTTGACCGAGCAGCCGATTGGGCGACACAGCGACGGGGAGCCAACCGGTTTGCTCCACATCGCTTGCACCAGCTATTCGGGCTCGACGCTGCTCGGTTATCTGCTGGGCAGTCATGGCGAATTTACCGCGACGAGTCAGCTCGCGCACCTGCCGAGGCTGGCCCAGGCCAACGCCAAGTGCACGTGCGGCGCGGCCCTGGGGGCCTGTACCTTTTGGCACGCGGTCGCCGAGCAACACAGCGGTCTCAAGCTCATCGGAAAAGACAGCCTGACCTGGTGGGCCGCGCAAGCACTCGACCCTCAAAGCCCTGGCTCAAAGACGGACAAGGCCCGAGCCGCGTTGGGACTTTGGGGCCCAAGATACGGGGCTGATCACCGGTTTTCGGCTGCACGCGGCACCGCTTTCGACCGACATCTGCGTGCGTGCGCAGCGGCTCATGTGGCCGTGGCGGCGGCGGTGGCGCAGGTCGCCGGAACGCGATGGGTTGCCGATGCGTCGAAGGATAGGTGGCTGAGCCTCACCCTTGGGCGGCTGGCTGCACCCAACGTCAAATCGGTGGTGCTAGTCCGAGATGGCCGGGCGGTGATGGCCTCCCGTATGCGGCGTCTGGGCGAGTCTGCGGGTCAAGCCGCGAAGATGTGGCTGACTCACAATCTGTGGCTCATGCGTCAGCAGCAACTCGTAGGCTCAGAGGGGGGCTTGCGGGTGCGCTACGAAGACCTCTGTGTCGATCCCAATCACATCGTGGGGCAGATTCGGGGCCACCTCGATTTGCCGCCCGCCCCGGTCAACCCGACCCTGAACAAGACCGCCGCCCACCTCATTGGCGGCAACCCCATGCGTTTTGAGACGAGCGCTCAGACCATCACCCTGGACGAGCGCTGGCGAACCGACCTCAAGGCAGCCGACCTCCGGGCCTTTGGCGTTCGGGCGAGGGCGCTCAATCGGTTGTTTGGGTACGGCGATTGAGGCCGGCGCGTGACGTCGACCGCGCCGAACCGTAGTCTCAGCCCATGAATGATCAGCGTTTCACGGATACCTGGCAACAATCTAAGGCGGCGTTCATCCAAGCCGCGGATTCGCACCCCTTTGCGGGCGGGCGCGGAGCCTTCGAGATCCAGCCTGGCTACACGTTGGACTATGCGTGGACTGGCCCTGCCGATGCTGAGCGGGCGCTGGTCTACAGCTGCGGGCTCCATGGAATCGAGGGGTATGCTGGCGGCGCTGTGCAGCGGGAATTGCTGTCCCACGGCGAGAACATTCGCGTGCTCTGGCTGCATAGTCTCAACCCCTGGGGGATGGCGCACGGCCGGCGCGTCAATGAGGACAATGTCGACCTCAACCGGAACTTTCTGCCCGAAGATTCGGCTTTTTCGGCGGATGATGCCCCCTACCATCGCCTCGAACACCTGCTCAATCCAGTGCACATTCCTCGTTTCGAGCCCTACCTGTTGAAGGTGGGTTTTCACATCGCGCTCAAGGGCCTGCCAACCCTGCGCAACGCCATCGCACGCGGGCAATACTCGCGGCCGAAAGGGATCTTCTACGGCGGCTCGAAGCGCTGCCAGACGACCGAGACCATGGGTCGCGACGTGATGGCGCTGCTCGATGGTGTGGAGCGCGTCGTGTGGATCGATCTGCACACGGGCCGCGGCGCCAAGGGCGATGTCGTCGGTTTCATCGACGGTCAACCCAACGACACCCAGCGGGCGCGGATCGAGCAGGCCTTTGGCGACATGCTGCACGCCTGGGAGCCCGGCAGTGAGCTTGGGTATGAGATGCGCGGTGGGATGCTGCCGGAGCTGGCCGGGCGATTTGGTCCAGCGCGCTTCGACGCGCTGACTGTGGAGTTCGGCACGGGGAAAGACGTGGCGATTTTGCGGGCGCTGCGGGCGGAAAACTGGCTGGCCCACCACGGCCCGCAGCATCTGCGAGGCGGCAAGGCGCCCGCCGATCATCCCGTGCGGCGCCTGATGCGCGAAGCCTTCAATCCCGACTCGGACGCATGGCGCAAAGGTGTCATCGCCCACGGCCGGTCGATTCATGAGCGGGCGTGCAAGCTGCTGCAAGCCGACTAAATCACAAGCCACCTCGGCGCCCCTTGACCGCCCAGGTCACCCGCTCAATCCTGCGCGCCCTCACCCGCCCACGGGTGCAGCTGCTATCGGAGCCCCCATGAGCCGCTTCTACGCCACCACGCCGATCTACTACGCCAACGGCAAGCCACACATCGGCCATGCCTACTGCACCACGGTGACGGACGCTGCGACCCGTTTCCATCGGCTTCTCGGCGACGAGACCTACTTCTGCACCGGCACCGATGAGCACGGCCAAAAGGTCCAAGAATCAGCCGAAAAGCGCGGTATCACCCCGCAGCAGCACGTCGATGAGCTGCAGGCCAGCTTTCGCGATCTCTGGCCGACGCTGAACATCGAGCCCGACCAGTTCATCCGCACGACCGAGCCGCGCCACAAGGCGGTGGTGCAGCGCGCCTTGGGCCAGCTTTTTGAGGACGGCCTGATCGAAAAACGCTCGTTCTCCGGCTGGTACTCGACCTCGGCCGAGCGTTTTTGGACAGAGAAAGACCTGGTCGACGGTCGCTGCCCAGACACGGGCCAGGAAGTTGTATGGCTCGAGGAGGCCAACTACTTCTTTCTGATGAGCCGCTTTCAGAAGCCGCTGATCGAGGCCATCGAGACCGGCAAGATGCGGATTTTGCCGGCGAACCGCGCCAATGAGGTGCTGGGCTTTCTGCGCGAGCCGCTGCTGGACCTCTGCATCAGCCGGCCCAAGTCGCGCTTGAGCTGGGGCATCGAGCTGCCCTTCGATACGGACTTTGTGACCTACGTCTGGTTTGACGCGCTGCTCAACTACGTCACCGCGATTGGTGGGTACGGTGCCGAGGAAGACAACAAGGCCGCTCTGGGTGACAAGGCTGCGCCAGCAGGGGACGCCGGAAGTAGCTTCGCCGCGTGGTGGCCGAACGTCTGTCACTTCTTGGGCAAGGACATCCTGACGACCCACGCCGTGTACTGGCCGACCATGCTCATGGCCCTCGGGCTGGAGCCGCCGCGGCAGTACGTGGTCACCGGTTGGTGGCTGATGGCCGATACGAAAATGAGCAAATCCCTCGGAAACGTGGTCGATCCGCTCAGTTTGAAAGACAAATACGGCCCCGAAGTGCTGCGCTGGTTCCTGCTGCGGGAGATGGCGGTGGGCCAGGACGCCAACTTCTCAGAGGCGGCGTTGGTCAAGCGAAACAACACCGATCTGGCCAACGATCTCGGCAACCTCGTGCAACGCACGACGGCGATTGTGCACAAGCATTTCGACAGCCAGGTGCCGGCGTTGCCCGAAGGTCGTGAGCCCAGTGAGCTGGTGGAGAGCGCCATGGCCCTGGGGGATTACCTCTGCGGCGGCGAGACGACGTTCGAAGAGACCAAGAGCGCCCAGCAGATCTGGCCGGTCGCCAAGACGGTCGACGAGCTCAAGCTGCACGTGACCTTGGCCGACATCATGACCCTGGTGCAGCGGCTCAATCAGGTGCTCGCGCAGGACCAGCCCTTCAAGACCGTCAAGACGGACAAAGACGCTGCCCGGGTGACGATTTACCACGTGCTCGAGGGAATTCGTTTCGCCGCGAACCTGCTCTGGCCCGCGCTGCCGAAGACCGCCGACGCCATCCTGGCGCGGATCGGTTGGGGTGAGGGCGTGCTGCCGCTGTCGGAGATGAGCTGGGGTGAGTTGCCGGGTGGTGCGGCCGTGCCTCAAGGCAGCGGTTTGTTCCCGCGGTACAAGCTGGAAGGCGACAAAAAGCCTGGAAATCAGGGCGAAAAGAAGGGCGGCGGCAAGGCGAAGAAGGCCAGCAAGCCCAAAGCACCGGAAGTCCATATCGAAAACCCCATCGACTACGAGCAGTTCATGGCGCTGGACCTGCGGGTCGGCGATGTGCTGGCGGCCGAGCCGGTGAAGAAGAGCAAGAAGCTGCTGCGCCTAGAGGTCAGCCTCGGTGAGATGGGCATGCGCCAGATCTTGGCCGGTGTCGCCGAGCACCTGACGCCGGAGCAGCTAGTAGGCTCCAAGATTCAGGTGCTGACAAACCTGCAACCCCGCAAGCTCATGGGCATGTGGAGTCAGGGTATGATGATGCTGGCGGAGACGCCGGAAGGGGCCTTGGTGCCCATGCGCCCCGACGGTAACGCACCAGCGGGCTCGAAGATCGCGTGAGTTAGCGCCTGCTACGCGCCCCATACGAAGGCGAGGCCGATGCCCCCGGCGGCGAGGGATAGTGTGATGCCAGCGAGCACCACTCGCCCGTAGGCCCAGCCACCGACCGCGCAGGCGATGCCAGCCTTGACCAGGCTGTTGGTCGCGGTCGCCAGCAGGATCGTCGTCGCGGCGACCGCGTGGCTCAGCCCATCGGCGGACATCTTGGCCATGGACAGCGTGATGGCGTCGACATCAGCCAGCCCCGACACCACGCCAGCGACGTAGGTGCCGCCCGCGCCGAGGTTGGCGTCCGCCGCTTTTGCCGCGAACAGCACCAAGGCAAAGAGCGCACCGAACTTGATGGCCGACGACATCTCGAAGGGGTTGGTGATCTTCAGGGCTGCCTGCTCAGGTATTTGCTCGTCACGACGCAGGTACAAGACCCCCACCACCAAGAGGCCAACGACCGTCATGGCGCCGATGGGAATCGCGACGACGGACACCAGGGGGCGATGGATCACCGCGACTTCGACGATGACCCGCGCGAACATCACCGTCGAAGCGAGCAGCACCGCCAGGGCGCGAACGCCGTGGAGCTCGGGCTCATCGCGTGCGCGCCCGGACATGGACAAAGTCACAGCCGTCGAGCTCACCAAGCCGCCGAGCAATCCCGTCATGAGCAGACCGCGGCGGGCGTCCAGGAGCCGGACGCCGATATAGCCGACAAAATCGAGGCCGGCGATGAGCAAGATCATCATGCCAATCTCAGCCGGGTTGAACGCTCCATACGGCCCCATGGCGACGTCGGGCAGCCAGGGAAAGACGAGCACGGCGGCAACCGAGAACTTCACTGCGGCCAGCACGTCCTCATTGGACAGGCGCTGAGCCAAGCGATGCAAGATCGGCTTCATGGACAGCAGCGCGGCGGCGACAACCGTTGATGCCGTCACAATCAGGAGCTTTTCAGCGGTATTGGCGAAGACGTCGGTGCTGCTTGCGAGTGCACCCAACCCGAACGACAGCAGCGCGGTGACCTCAGATGTGCCGCCCAAATCGATCCCGCCGTCGGGACGCTGCACAGGGGGATGGGCCTCGGCGGCCTTATAGGCGCTCACCGCCAACCAAGCCACGGCGGCGAACCCCACGATGAGCACGCTGACGCCGTAGTGATTGGCTAAAAGCGCACAAATTCCGCCAAAAAGCGCCAACAAGGGGTGGGTGCGGGCGCCAGCAAACGTCGCCGCCGGGTGCGCACCGCCGTCTCTAAAACGTGCCTGCTCGCGCTCCAACCCGAGCACCAAGCCGGCGCCAACAGCGACGGCGAGCGAGATGTAGGGCTCGTAGCGAACTGGGTCGAACGGGATTGTGCTCACATCAATCATAGTTGCAGTGTAGCGCTTGGCGGCGATGCTGCCAGACATCTTGCAGCGCCCTGGCGGGCACACGCCGTCGCTCATTGAGACAGGAGCCTCCACCGTGACAGGGACAGTGATACCCTCCGTCGAACGGCACATTGTACGTGCCGAGGAGTGGAGCCATGAGTTGTTGTTGCTGCCCCGAGACCCAAGGCGCACGCCGACTGTTTTCCTTTTTGGCCAAGCGTCATCGCAAGAAATACGCCCGCCGTGGTTTTGAGGCATCGCAGAAACAGCTGCTGGCGGGCATTACAGACGCGGGGATTGAGGGCGCGAGTCTGCTGGAGATCGGCAGTGGCGTGGGGCACCTGCATCAGACGCTCATCGAACGGGGGGCACGGCAGGCTGTTGGGGTCGACCTCGCGCCGAAGATGCTCGTTGAGGCGCGGGCATCGGCTGTCGAGCGAGAGATCGAGGAGCAGACGAGCTACGTGGAAGCGGACTTTGTGGCGGTCGCCGACAGCCTGGAGAGCGCGGACATCACGGTGCTGGACAAGGTGGTCTGCTGTTACCCAGATGCCGATGGCCTGATTCACAAGTCCCTCGACAAGACCGACCGGATTTTGGCGCTGACCTATCCTCGAGACCGTTGGTACACCCACGTTTTTGTGGCGGTCAACGGGCTGCTGATGTGGCTCATCCGTTCGGATTATCGCAGCTATGTGCACCCACCGACGACCATCTCAAAATGGATAGAGGAGGCCGGATTTCGGCGTCGCCAGCGCGATACCACCTGGTTTTGGCTGACTGAAATCTACGAGCGGGTCTGAATTGGAGCGGTCATAGACGCTCGATGGCGCCGAGTAGCGCGTCCACCAACACCTTGCGCCGAATGTAGGCCGAGACGTGGCCGCCGCTGAACCAACGCAGATCGCTTCCCGCCCAGTGGGCGTGGAGTGCCTTGACCTGCTGGCTGCGGACATAGGCGTCGCTGCGGGCGCCAAGCAGGACAGTGGCCTTGGGGGCGACCGGCGGTGAAAACCTGTCGATGTCCGACAGCCCTACGAGCGTGGCCATCCTGCGGCGCGGCTCCGCGACGCCCTGGCTGAGCACATCCCAGCGGACCGACTGGCTCAACGTGTCGTGGCAGAAGACGGGGACGGCGCTGAGCCCGGCGGCGAGGGGTGCACAGGCGATCGGCTCGGGGAAGGTGGCGGCGGTGAGCGCCGCGATGTGCCCGCCCATGCTATAGCCGCTGATACCGCGCTGGGCGTGTCCCATGTCCCCCAACCATCCCATCAACGCACGGGCCTCGCGCACGGCCGCGCGCCCCATGGCCACCAAATCAGCGACGGTCCGCAGATCGTTGCCGACCTGCCCTTCTGGTGCGCGATCGCCGTAGTAGGGGTTTTCCAGGACGATCGACGAGATGCCGTGGCGCGCCAGGGGCCGAGCGACCGAGAGCCTGCGATTGGCGCCACTCTCTCCGGTACCGGCCATGTGCAGCCAAACGGGCTCATGATCGCCCTTCCGCGGGCGCAGCCACCAAAATCGAGCGCTGCGGGTTCGCGGTGGTAGCGCGTCGCCGAGGGGGGACTGGAATATCCCGGTGTAGAGGCGAAAGCCACCGCGCACCTTGGCGCCGGGCGACAACGTCACGCTCAGCCGATCGATCACCTCGATGTCCGTCGCGGCTTGACCAATGGCATGCTGGGCTTGCCAGTCCCCCCAACCATCGACAAACAAGCCATTTCCCCGATTATACCGAGAAAAAGCGCGGTCGAGCCAATGGCCTGGTGGGGGGTTGCGCATGAATGGAGTCCGATGGCCACAGAGCAGGGCTAGGTCGGCATTGTGCCATGTTCTGACGCGTGAGGATCGATCTTTTCCGCTGCTCCCAAAGAGCCCACGACCTCGCCAATGGCACGCCACACCGCTTCAGCAAGGGTCCGTGGGCCCGTCTGCAGCGGCCGCAAGATGCGCTACCCGTAACCGCTCAAGCCCAGCGATGATGAGGTCGAGGCCAAAACCCAGCTCCTGAACGCCGTCGTGGCGGCCCGCGATGACCTCCTGCGCCATCCCGAGCAGGTAGGGAAGCTCAGCGGGCGGCATCTGCGGCATGAAACTCTCGGCCGTATCAGCGAACTCGTCTGGCTCAAACGGGAAGTTCAATCGTTGCAGGGTAAATCCGTAGATGTGCGCATCCAGCGTATTCCAAGCGTAGTCCGCCAGCGCGTAGGAAAAACCAGCCTCGATCAGACAACCAATCGTGCGATCGACGTAGGCCAGGACGACCGGGCCGACGTTGACCCGACTCATCAGCATCATCGCTGCCCACGGGTGCGCCATAAGCGTCTCGTGCGCCGAAAGCGCCCGCCGGCGCATGGACTCCTGCCAATCGCCACCGACCTCAGGCACGGCGATGTCGGCCACCACGATCTCAACCATGCCATCGAGGATGTCGTCCTTGTTCTTCACGTGATTGTAGAGCGACATCGCTTCTACCCCGAGTTTCCGGGCGATTTTGCGCATAGACAGACCACGCACGCCGTCCGCATCGGCCACCTCAACGGCGCTTCGCAAGATCTGATCCCGCGACAGTGGCGTCGTGCGTCGGCGCTTGCGCTTGTCGGTGCTCATGTTCACTCCAGTTGGCAACTCATACATACGCTGTAAGTTGATCTCTTGACAACCTTACATCGTAAGTTTAGCTTACACCGTAAGTTCAGCCAAGGGGTGGTTGAACACACACCAGGAGTTCTCGATGACCGTTTCCACCCTCTCAGCGTTCAATGCGCACGACACAAGCCTCCCAAGGTCCATCCACGGCGAGCAGCCGGTCGGTAAATCAACGGTCGCCGGGCAACACCACGTCGTCGGCCAGCCGATGAGCGCCGTCGTGGCCAGTGGTTATGGGCCGACCAGTGTGCTCGCACTGCAACAGGTGCCGGTGCCGACGCCCGCGGCCAATCAGGTCTTGGTGCAAGTTGTCGTAGCGAGTGTGACGGCAGCGGACAGCATGATGCGACGCGGTGACCCGGCGTTCGCGCGGCTATTTCTCGGCGTGATGAAGCCCAAGAACGCGATTCCGGGCACGGGCCTGGCGGGAATCGTGGTCGCAACCGGAGCCGAGGTGACACGCTTTGCGGTGGGCGATGAGGTCTTCGGTGAGGCGGGACTGAATTTCGGTGCCCACGCGCAGTACGTGTGCGTGGATGAGGATGGGGTTTTTGCCAAAAAGCCTGATTCTATGGGCTTTGAGGAGGCTGCAACACTCTGTGATGGGCCGATGACGTCGATGAACTTTCTGCGCCGAATGGCCGATGTGCAGCCGGGACAACGGGTGCTGATCAACGGTGCGGCGGGCAGTCTGGGCACCGCAGCGGTGCAGCTCGCCAAGCACTACGGCGCCGACGTAACCGGGGTGTGCAGCGCGAGCAGCGCGCCGCTGGTGCTGGGTCTGGGCGCCGACCGCGTCATCGACTACCACACGCGGGACTTCACGGCCGACACCGAACAATACGACGTCATCTACGACACGGTGGGCAAGAGCACCTTCAGAAGCAGCCGGCGGGCGCTGCGGGCGGGCGGATCGTATTTGTCACCCGTGCTGTCGTTGGGCCTGCTGTTTTGGATGCTGTGGACGTCGGTCTTTGGCCAGAAGAAAGCCATGTTCGATGCCACGGGTCTGCGCCCGGCTGACGAATTGCGCGTGCTCCTCGATGACTTGGTGAGCTTGCACAAGGACGGCGTGTTGCGGTGCGAAATCGAGCGTGTGTACGACCTCAGCGAGGTGCAAACCGCCCACGCGCACGTCGACAGCGGTCACAAGCAGGGCAATCTTGTGATGCGCATTCTCCATAAGAAGTAGGCGGGGTTAGCGACCGGATCATTCCTATGAAATCAAGCGCTAGCGAGGTACAACTCAGCCCAGCTGCCCCCCTGTCAGCCCCATCTGCGGTGAAATCATGTCTGTATCTCCACTCGCTGCGCGTTCAGCCCTCGCTTTGTCACTTTTTTGCGGCGGATTGGTTGGTTGCGGCTCGACGTCCCCCAACACGTTTTCCACCGTCAGCGACGCCAGTGGGGATGCGGCTTCATCGTCAGACGCGGGGCCGGTCGACGCCGGTGCGGCCGACAGCAGCGCGCCCAAAGATGTGTCAGCCCAGCCAACGTGCGGCGATGGTGTGGTGAAGGGTGGCGAGGACTGTGACAAGGCGGCTTGGACCCAAAAGAGCTGCTCCACCATGGGATTTGCTGGCGGATGGCTTGGCTGCGCTGACGATTGCAGCTTCGACACCGCCGATTGTCTGGGCCAGCAGGGCAAGGACGTTGGATTTGGGCAACCGTGCGGCGACGAGTTCGGCGACTGCGGCGCGGGTCTCACGTGCGTCATCTTCTCCGAGTCGCAAAAGAGTCGTGGCTACTGCACCGCTAAATGCAGCGACACCCTCGCCTGCCCTGGCTCCCCGGCAGGTGCGAGCTGCGCCTACGAGTTGAAAGATGGCAGCAATATCTGCGGATTTCTGTGCTCCGACGGCCAGCCAACTTGCCCCAAGGGCCTCACCTGCACGGCGCCTGCGTCGGGCGGTGGCAACTACTGCGCAAACGATCCCAAACCGGTGTGTGGCAACGGCGAGCGGGAGTTTGGCGAGGTGTGTGACGGGGCTGACTTGGATGGTCTGTCTTGCGCCGCGTTTGGGCACGAATCCGGGCAGCTGCAATGCGACAAAGCGTGCACCTTCGACCACAGCAAATGTAGCGGGGAATTCCGCTGCCTCACGCTGCCAAAGCGCGACTGCACAGCGGGAACGGCCTGCGCGAAGGTCGAGCCGTTCACGCCGGTCAAGACAGCCGACTACATCGTGACGCATGGTTCCAAGAAGAGCTGGTTGCGCCGGGATACGCGCATGCTCGTGCAATACGCGGCCGCCAATGTGCGGTGCGTACTGCCGGGAAGTTGGCCGCTAGGCCTCGGCGACATGAGCGAACCCGACGGCGGCACCCCCAAGGCACCGTCGGGAAAACTGCGCCACCCTTCTGGTACGCACACCTACGGCCGCGATCTGGATATCGCGTACTACCAGACCGGAACCTCGAACAATTACCTCAGACCAGTCTGTCCCTCGACTATCAATGGAAAGAACGCAAACCACTGCGTCGGCGCCCCCACGATTTTGGACGCCGAGCGTTCGGCGCTGTTCATCATGAGCCTACTGACCAGCAGCCGTGTGCGCGTCATCGGCGTCGACGGCAAGATTGGCCCAGTGTTGCAAAAGGCGATCGCGACGCTGCAGTCCAAGAAGCTCATCAGCAAGAGTGCGGTCAAGCGATTCGCCAGCAAAGTCGCGTGGGAAGAGGTCAACGAGAAGCTCGGGTGGTACTACTTCCATCACCATCACCTGCATCTGAGCACCTACACCACGCCGTATAGCGCAGACGCCCCTCCACCGCCGGCGCTGAGCGCAGACTTCATGCATGCGCGCCCAACATTGGTGCCTAATCCGTTGGCGAGGCGACTTCCGCTGGCGCGGATCTACAAATCCCCGCGCTGAACCCCCGTATTTGCGGGCTTTTCGCTAGCTTGTGCGGCGCAGCTTTGCGTAGAGGTCGAACGCGCTTCGCGGCGTGTTGTCCTTGAACTTCGCCAGCCGTTGCAGCGCCTCGAGTAGGTTGCGACGCGTGATGATCCCGACACACGCACCCTCGTCCATCACAGGGAGGCGGCTTGCGCCCTTGTCTTGAAAAAGCCGCGTGATCTCAAAAATATCCGTATGAATCTCGACCGTCAGGGGATCGCGCGTCATGTGCGTAGCCACGTCACCGGCGGGCATCGCGTGAAACGCCGCCGACGCCTGCACGCGCAGCAGATCTTCGTCGGAGATCAGACCCACGAGGGCGCCGTTGTCGGCGATCACCGGGGCGCCGTGGATATGCCGGTCAACGAGCGTCTTTGCCGCAATATTGATGCTAGTGCTGGGGGACAAGCAAAAGGCGGGATGCGTCATCATGTCGACCGCCCGTTCTACCTTCTTAATCATGGTGAACCTCCTCGGCTTCCGAGGATAGGTAGGGTGGGGGCCCGCGCTTCCCCAGGAGCTAAATACTTCTTCACATTTAGTGTACCGCCGCCTGGCCAACGAACGAACCAAAAGTTTTTATCTTCGCGTATGTACAGGTCTTACTTGGCTTGGAAACAGTTGTCGTGCTGCGGAACCCAAGACGGCAAAGCGTTGCGCGAGGTTGGGCTGCTCGCCTGAATGTAGTGGCGAATCAATCGCCGATTTTGAAGCAGTCAGGCCTTTGCTGGGGCATCCGCAGCAGGTGCAGTGCAATGCGTTCGCCGGCCATGGGCAGTGAACCATCGACCCGTAGCTCCTCCGTGGCGATAACTTCTGCCGCGTGACTCAGCAGGCAGCGACAAACCGCGCCCATGGTAGCTAGCTGCCCCCGAACCTCCTCGGGAATCGGCTGGTTTTCCGGTAGCCAGCTGCTCTTTGGATGTCTCGGAACCACGCCGCAGGTCGTGCCAAGGTAGAGATAAGTGGGCGCGGGTTGCATGGTCTGAGACAGGGGGGAGATCGCCTGCCAGTTCACGTCGCGACGCAGCTGCGTGAGCAACGGGTGAGGGACGGCGAGGCCCGTATCGGCGTCGTGCCAGTTGGGCAGATAGATCTGTGTGAAGAGGCCTGCGCTGGCGCCTTTGGGCAGGCGAGACTGCGTGCGGGCGATGAAGTCGAAATCCGCCTGCCAAGTTCGCATCGGTGCAGGTGCTGCGAACGGAGTGATGTGCGCACTGACTACTGCGGCAAGAATCAACGCAGCGCCCGCATGACGACGCACAGCGGTCCAAGTGGTCCAGCAATGCCACAGCCCGATGGCGGCCACGAGCAGCAGTGGGGGCACCAAGATGGTGAAGTACCGAGCTGGATCGAGCCCAGCCATGGGGTCCGCGGCGAAGCTGGTGAAGAGCACAGGCAGTACGCTGAGGTAATGGACGGCTAGCAGGCGTCGATGTCGTTTCCGCTGCCAGAGCACGGTACCGATGCCCACCAAATAGAGCGTCGTGGTGGCCACAGCAGCGCCCGCACCGGCAAATAGCGGGGCCTTCGATACGAGCCAAGCGAGCGCGTCTCCTGACGTTGGCCACTGGGGAGCGGCGCCGTAACGCCGCCAAAACAGCAGCCACCAGAGCGTGCCTAGCATGCTCCCGACGAGGAAACCGACGAGGGCTGGATCACGCAGATCCTGGCGCCACCGCTGTCGTCTCGGTAAGAAATGGCCGAGGCCACACACCGCCAAAAATCCGACTTCCGGGCGAAAAAGCGCTGTAGCCGCTGCAAATAATGCTGGGGCGTAGCCTAGAGATAAGGTGGCAATCAAGCCTTTGGAGAGGCGCCCAAAACCGAGAAATAGGGTCAGCCAAGCCAAGGCGCCAAAGAGGATGACGGGCACGGAGAGGGAATCTCCGGCACCGATAGCAACGAAGCGCGGCTCGATCGCCAAGAGCACGCCAAAGAGACGCACCACGGGGCGATCGAGTGGCACGATCCCCCGGCGTGAAGCCACATCAACTGCGGCTGCCAGCGCGACCACCGCGAGAGACGAGGCCATGCGATGGACCGCCAACAAGCCAAGCGAGGTGGGGAGCGCGCCACCGATGAACCACATCCAGCGCGACCAAAGGGTGGTCATGGGCGTCTGCCGGCGAACGGTATTCAAGGCGTCGGGGTCTAATACGTTTGTGTAGAGATTGGTGGGGAGCTGCGGATAGAGCCACCGCAGGGCCAGCGCCAACCCAAACAGAAAGAGGAGCCAGCGAAGGTCCACAGTGGAGCGGTGGGCTGACGTTTGCGTCATGCAGGTCTCGGTGGGCCGGATCGCTATCGCCGCAACTTCGATCGAAAACGGCCAACCGTCGGCTGGTTCGCTGACGAGCCTGGGTCAGTCCGCGCCGGTCCGTCAATCGGCACAGCGATGGCTGTATCCAGGCGATCGAAAGGGCGTCGCAGCCGCTGACGTAACATTGACCCAACACCTGTGGCAGGCAGGAGCTCCCAAGTGCGCCCATCGGTGCTAGCAGACTGCGATTTTACTCAATTTTTTCGGAGAACTACTCCTAGGGAACGCGGTCTACTGGGACGGGGAAGTCGCGGCTTGCCCCGACTGCGGGCGCTCTTAGCCCCCCCAAAATAGAAAAGAAAACTGGCAGGGTGCCGCGATAGTAATTTTCAATTACGCCGCACGCTGTTAGAACCCCGGCCACGAACGACCGGTGCGCTCGCACCACATCACCGCGCCGCCCCCCCGGCGCAACAGCTAGCTAGAGGGAACGATGACCACGACCTCCACACCGACCATTATCTACACCCAGACCGACGAGGCCCCAGCGCTGGCGACGTGGTCGTTCTTGCCGATCATTCGCAAGTTTGCTGCGCCTGCTGGCGTCGCTATCGAGACCCGCGACATCTCGCTTGCAGCCCGTATTTTAGCGGTTTTCCCTGATTTCTTGGCCCCAGAGCAGCGTGCGCATGACGCCTTGGCCGAGCTTGGCGAGTTGGTGAAGACGCCAGAGGCCAACGTCATCAAGTTGCCGAACATCAGCGCCTCCGTGCCGCAGCTCAAGGCCGCCATCGCCGAGCTCCAGGCCAACGGATTTGCGCTGCCGGATTACCCGGAAGAGCCGAGCACCGACGCCGAGCGCGATATCGCTGCACGTTATAATAAGGTCAAAGGCAGCGCGGTGAACCCTGTGCTGCGTGAGGGCAACTCCGACCGGCGCGCCCCCAAGGCCGTCAAAGAGTACGCCCGCCAGCACCCGCACAGCATGGGCGCGTGGACGTCTGACACGAAGTCCCACGTGGCGACCATGAGCGGCGGAGATTTTCGCTCCAACGAGCAGTCCGTGACCATCGCCGCCGACACCACAGCGCGCATCGAGCACACCGCTGCTGATGGGACAGTGACGGTGCTCAAGAGTGGCCTTGGTTTGCTCAAAGATGAGATCGTCGACGCGACCCGCATGAGCAAGACCGCGCTCACGAGCTTTCTCGCTGACCAGGTGAGCGACGCCCGGGAGCAGGGCATCCTGTTTTCGCTGCACATGAAAGCGACCATGATGAAGGTCAGCGATCCGATCATCTTCGGTCACGGTGTGCGCGCCTACTTTGCAGACCTCTTTGCCAAGCACGGCGAGACGTTTGACGCGCTCGGTGTCGACGTGAACAACGGCTTTGGTGATCTCGTCGGTAAACTGGGCGAGCTGCCCGCCGACAAGAAGGCGGAGATCGAGGCGGACATCGCAGCTATCTACGCCGCTGGTCCTGGTCTCGCCATGGTCGACTCGGACAAGGGCATCACCAGCCTGCACGTGCCGAGCGACGTCATCATCGACGCGTCGATGCCCGCGATGATCCGCACCTCGGGCTGCATGTGGAACGCCGACGGCAAGCTCCAGCAGACCAAAGCGGTGATCCCAGACAGCAGCTACGCAGGCGTGTACCAGGAGGTCTTCGACTTCTGTAAGACCCACGGCGCGTTCGACCCGACGACCATGGGCAGCGTGAGCAACGTGGGGCTGATGGCGCAAAAAGCCGAAGAATACGGCTCGCACGACAAAACATTCGAGATCGAGAGCGATGGCACGGTGCGCATCATCGACGCCGCTGGGACGGTGTTGACCGAGCACGCCGTGGAGACCGGTGACATCTGGCGCGCCTGTCAGGTGAAGGACCTGCCGATCCAGGACTGGGTCAAGCTGGCCATCAGCCGTGCCCGCGCGACCGGCGCGACGACGGTTTTCTGGCTCGACGAGACCCGCGCCCACGACGCGCAGCTGATCACGAAGGTCAACCGCTACCTCAAGGACCACGACACCGAGGGTCTGGATCTACGGATCTTGGCGCCCAAGGCGGCCACGCGGGTCTCTCTGGAGCGGATCAAAGAGGGCAAGGACACCGTCAGCGCGACGGGCAACGTCCTGCGTGACTTCCTGACCGACCTCTTTCCGATCCTCGAGGTCGGCACGAGCGCCAAGATGTTGTCCATCGTGCCCCTGATGAACGGCGGCGGTTTGTTCGAGACGGGCGCTGGTGGCTCGGCGCCAAAGCACGTGCAGCAGCTCAACAAGGAAAACCACCTGCGTTGGGACTCCCTGGGTGAGTTCTTGGCCCTGGCGGTGTCCTTTGACCACCTCGGCGAGCGTTTCAACCTGCCGAAGGCCAAAATCCTGGGCGCGACGCTCGATGACGCGACGACCAAGTACCTGCTCACCAACAAGAGCCCATCGCGTAAGTGCGGGCAGCTCGACAACCGCGGCAGTCACTTCTACCTCGCCTCCTACTGGGCCGAGGCCCTGGCTGCACAGACGGACGACGCAGAGTTGGCTGCCCAGTTTGCGCCCCTGGCGGAAGCGCTGACCAGCAATGAAGAGACCATCGTCGCCGAGCTCAACGACGTGCAGGGGCCAGCCATGGACATTGGCGGCTACTACTTTGCCGATCCCGCACTCGCGTCGGCAGCGATGCGCCCGAGCGCGACGCTCAACGGCATTATTGGCTAATTTGTGGTGATTTCGCTGACCTCCCCGCCTTGGCCTTGCGGCTTGGGTGGGGAGGCGGCTACACCTACGCCCCCCTTTGAAAAGACTTTCGCAGCTCTGACCGCCTTGTGCGGACCAAGCTGACGTGCCGAGGTACCCGCCAGCACATTCTGGACAGCACATTTTGGAGTCCGCCATGCGCAACATTGTCGCTTTTTCGCTCGCCCTGAGTCTGACCCTGTCATTTGCGGGGTGCGGCGGTGATGGGGACGGTGGTGCAAACAAGGACGCGGCTGGGGCCGATGGTGCTGGGGTAGACGGCGCTGCGACGGACGCTGGCGCAACTGACGGCGGGGAGGCGGACGGCGGGCAGGTCGATGCGGGCGAAGTCGATGCCGGTCCTAATGGAGACTTTGTGTCACGGGGCAGCGTCGAGCAGATCTTCGTCACCCACGCCCCCAAGAAGACCGAACTCGAGGCGCTCGACAAGGCCGGTAAGGTCGTCGCCACTGGCACGACCGATGAGCTGGGAAGCCTTGTTTTCCGCAAAATCGCGCCCGGTGCCGGCTACAACGTCAGGACAACCAAGGCGCCAGAGCTCAAGTCGGGCCCCGTCACCGTGCTGAGCATCGAAGGCAGCCTGCCCAAGCAAGCGTTCTACGATGGGCAGGTCATCAAGCCCGGCAACGGCTACCTGAAGATGCGCGACGGCACGACGCTCGCCTACTTCGCCACCCTGCCCGGCCCGGAGAAGGACGGCCCCTACCCGACGGTGGTCAACTACTCAGGCTACGACCCCGGTCGCCCCGGCACGCAGGTCGTTCCGGAAGCCCAGAAGTTCTATTGCGACGTCTTGCCGGTGCTCTGCAACGCGCCGTCTGACCCCAGCGCCATGGTCGCGGCGGCCGGCGGCTATGCCACGGTGAGCGTCAACATGCGCGGGACGGGCTGCTCTGGCGGTGCATACGACTACTTCGAGACCCTGCAGCTGCTCGACGGCTACGACATCATCGAAACCGTCGCAGCGCAGTCGTGGGTGGCCCATCACAAGGTCGGCATGGTGGGGCTGTCGTACCCAGGCATTAGCCAGATGTTCGTGGCCAAAACGAACCCGCCGAGCTTGGCTGGCATCGCGCCGATGAGCGTTATCGGCAACACGGCGACGACGCTGGTGCCCGGCGGCATCTTGAACAAGGGATTTGCGGTCAGCTGGATCAACCACGTCTACAAGAAAGCGGCCCCGTATGGTCAAAAGTGGGAGCAGAAGCAGGTCGACGGCGGTGACAAGGTCTGTGAGGAAAATCAGCTGCTGCACAACCAGCGGGTCAACAATGTCGAGCAGGCCAAGAACTCAGCCTACTACCAGCCCGACCTCATCAATCCGCTGAACCCGTCCCTGTGGGTGAGTCAGATCTCTGTGCCGGTGTTCATGGCCAACGCGTGGCAGGACGAACAGACCGGCCCCTTCTTCTCGACGTTGCTGGACCAGTTCACCAAGAGTCCATCGCGCCGCTTCATGGTCTACAACGGCGTGCACGGTGATGGCTTCGCGCCGCAGGTGCTGGTGGAGTGGAAAGCGTTCTTGGACATCTACGTTGCGCGCAAAAAACCGGCGTTCGGCGGCCTGATTGGCGTGCTGATGCCACAGGTGGGTGAGCAGGTGTTCGGCGTAGGCGTGGAGATGCCGAAGAGCCGCTGGGACAACGTCAAGGACTACAAAGAAGCGAAGGCCAAGTGGGAGGCCGAGCCCGAGGTTCACGCCGTGTTCCAGAGCGGCGCAGTGAAGCCAATCGGTGCCCCCAAGGGGTCCTTTGCCAAGTCGTTCAGCCAGTGGCCGCCCAAAGAGACGGTCGCGCAGCGCTGGTTCCTGCAGCCCGATGGCACGCTAGGTGGCGCCAAGCCCACAATCGCCAACTCCGCGTCGCAGTTCAAGCTCGACCCGACAGCGGGCGACCGCGGCATTTTGGGCAAGGGTCCAGGGCTATGGAAAGCCAAGCCCGCATACGATTGGAAGGCGCCCAAAAAGGGCTTTGTGGCTGGATTTTCAACGCCTGCGCTCAAAAAGAACTTGGTCATGATGGGCACGGGCAGCCTCGATTTGTGGGTGCGCAGCCCCGTGGCCGGTGCGACTGATGCGGACCTGGAGATCAACCTGACCGAGATTCGCCCGGATGGTCAGGAGATGTATGTGCAGAGCGGCTGGTTGCGTGCCAGCCACCGCAAGTTGAAGAAAGAGGCCACTGAGCTCTGGCCGGAGCCATCTCTCGTCATGGAAGACATCACGCCGCTCAAGGTCGGAGAGTGGACGAAGATGCGGGTCGCCATCGCTGCCTTTGGCCATGTCTTTATGAAGGGTTCTAAGATCCGTATCGCTATCGACACACCTGGCGATAGCCGCGCGGACTGGCGCTTTTCGCTGGTCGAGTTCAAGTCGCCGGTCCACTACGAAATCGGCCACGACGCCGCCCACCCCTCCAGTGTCGCCTTGCCCGTCTTGGACGGCGTCGGCCTGCCCGATGGGGTGACGCTCGCCGCCTGCCCCTCTCTGCGTGGCCAGCCGTGCCGGAAGTTTGTGCAGCACGACAACGTCATCGCGACGCCCTGAGCACACTCGAGTAGCCATCGGCCAAGACGCCTCATCTTGGCTGGAAAAATGATCCCGAGCGCTGAGAAATTCCACTGATACTCGTAAGCCCGTTCGGTTGCTGCCGTAAGTCGGGCGAGCGAGGCGATCTATGGCGTTAGAACATGAGTCTATTCGAGCCCATCTGGGGTTTCGATCGAGCGCGCGCCAATCCCAACAACATTTTAGGTCGAACAATTGGCCAAGGGTTGTAGGCATTGCTAGGCTTTCCATCGAGGAGCGCCCAATGGCGTCGGGAGATGTGATGCAGTCCACAATCAAATTTGGCGCACGCTGTTGTGTACGTCTGTGTTTTAGCTTGACATTCATGCTCGCCGTAACCGGCTGCGGCGACGACGATGTTGGTGCCAATGGTCCGAGCAAGATCGATGTCGACAACGATGTGAAAGAAGACATCGGCGGGGTCGACGATGGCAGCGGCCTCAGCGACGTCGCTTCTTCCGATACAGACGACAAGGACACAAGCACCGCTCCCTCCACACTGTGCGACCCGTGCAAGGACTCCAAGTCCTGCGGCGATGACGCGGTCTGCGCGCAACACGGCGATGCCGGTAACTTCTGCGCGACCTCCTGCACCGAAGATGCGGACTGCGGCGACGGCTACGAATGCGCCGACACCACGAGTGTTGACGACAAGACTCAGAAAGGCTGCGTGCCGAAGGCCGACAAGGATGCCCCCGCGGGCACTTTCGGCGCATGCTCCTGCTCCGACGCGGCCAAGGAAGGCAAGCTAGCGACGGTCTGCGCGACGGTCACCACGGATAAAGATGGCAAGGTCATCGGCAAGTGCACAGGCTCCCGTGCATGCGGCGAATCCGGGCTTTCAGCGTGCGACGGGCCTGCCGCCAAGGTGGAAACCTGCGATGGCGTCGACAATGACTGCGACGGCGACACCGACGAAGACCTCGCTGCATCGGTCTGCGACGACGGCAACCCCTGCACCGACGGCGCGTGCCTCGCTGGCGCCTGCACCGCGACCGACAACAGCGCTGCCTGCAACGACAACGAAGTCTGCACGATCAATGACGGCTGCAAGGGCGGCAAATGCACGGGTGATGCCAACCCCTGTGACGACGGCAACGCCTGCACCACGGATGCCTGCGACTTGGGCAAGGGCTGCACCTCGACCAACGACGACAAGAACGCCTGCTCCGACGACAATGCCTGCACCTCGGGTGATAATTGCGTGAAGGGCGAGTGCCTCGGTAAGAACATCGATTGCGAGGACAACAACCTCTGCACCGACGACTTCTGCGACAAGCAGACGGGCTGCGCCAACAAGCCAAATAGCGTCAAGTGCGACGACAAGAGCGCCTGCACGGCCAACGACGCCTGCGCGGTGGGACTCTGCCAAGGCGCGACGGTCGACTGCGACGACAACAACCCCTGCACCGACGACGCGTGCGACATTGCCACCGGCTGCACGCACACAGACAACACCGCGCCCTGCGACGCCGACGGCAACGCCTGCACCGTGGGCGACTACTGCGCTGCAACGCTCTGCAAAGCCGGCACCATGACGGTCTGCGACGACGACAACACCTGCACCAAAGACTCTTGCGACACCAAGAGCGGCAAGTGCGTATTCGACGTGCTCAAGGATGGAACGGACTGCACCGACGGCACCGTCTGCACCAAGACCGACAAGTGCGCGTCGAGTAAGTGCGTTGGCAAGCTCATCAAATGCGACGACGAAAAGCTGTGCACCGCTGACAGCTGCGACGCCAAAAAGGGCTGCGTGTTTACCAACCTCGACGGTAAGGAATGCGACGACAACAACCCCTGCACGCTCAAAGACAAGTGCGGCGGTGGCTCGTGCCAGGCTGGCAAGACGGCCGAGTGCCCGGACGCTGGCTTCTGCATCATCGCGAAGTGCAGCCCGGTCAATGGCAAGTGCGGCTACCAGAACAAGCCGAGTGGCACCCCCTGCTCCGATGGCACCAAGTGCACTGAGAAAGACGCGTGCAACGCTGGCAGCTGCGTCGGAAAAGCGCTCAACTGCGACGACGGCAACACCTGCACCGACGACTCCTGCGATTTGGCCAAGGGCTGCACGCAGGTAGCCAACACCTCGGGTTGCTCGGATGGCAGCAAGTGCACCATCGGCGACGCTTGCAAGGACAAGAAGTGCATCTCGGGAGGCAAGAAGGTCTGCGACGACAACAACGCCTGCACGGCGGATACCTGCGACGCTCAGACTGGCGGCTGCAAGTTCGCGAACCTGCAGACCTCCTGCGATGACGGCAGCAAGTGCACCAAGGCGGACACGTGCGGTGGTGGCTTGTGTATCGGTAAAGCGGTGGACTGCAACGACGGCAACCCCTGCACCGATGACACGTGCGCCAAGGACAAAGGCTGCCAGAACGCTGCAAATACAGCCCCGTGCGACGATAACAACAAGTGCACGGACTTCGATAAGTGCGCTGACAAGGCCTGCGCTGGCACCCCGAAAGTGCCCGCCAAGGACTGCGACGATGGCAACCCGTGCACCGACGACAGCTGCGTCAAAGCCACCGGCTGCAAGCACACGAACAACACCAAGCCTTGCTCGGACGGCAACAAGTGCACCTCGGGTGACGTTTGCAACAGCGGCAAGTGCAACAGCGGCGGCAACACCTGCGGTTGCCAGGTGCAGAGCGACTGTAAGGGCCAGGAGGACGATAACCTCTGCAACGGCACGCTGATGTGTCAGGGTAACAAGTGCGTCATCAACCCGATTACGGTTGTGGAGTGCTCGACTTCGGACAACACGCTCTGCGCGCTCAATACCTGCACGCCGAAGACGGGTCAGTGCGCCATCGTGGCGCGCAACGAGAGCAAGCCTTGCAACGCCGACGACAGCGTCTGCACCGCGAGCGACAAGTGCATCAGCGGCAAGTGCGCGGCGGGCAAGGTCCTCAACTGCAACGACGGCAATCCCTGCACCAATGATAGCTGCGACGCCAAGAAGGGCTGCCAGTACACAGCCAACACCGCCGCATGCGACGCCGATAGCGATGCCTGCACGGTCGGCGATACCTGCAAGGACAAGCTGTGCATCGAGGGCCTGCCGAAGCTGTGCAACGACGCCGAATCCTGCACCCAGGACAGCTGCGACAAGAAGACCGGCAAGTGCGAGTTCGACGGCAAGAGCCGCGATGGGCAGAAGTGCGACGCTGACAGCAGCGTGTGCACGGTCTCGGACGCCTGCAAGGACGGAAAGTGCCTCTCTGGTACGCCCCGGAACTGCGACGACAAGAACCCCTGCACCAACGACTCTTGTGATCCGGCCAAAGGTTGTCAGTACGCGGCCAACAAGGCGAGCTGTGACGCGGATGGCACGGCTTGTACGGTGGCTGATACCTGCAAGGACAAGGTCTGCGTGAAGGGCAAGTTGACCCTGTGCGACGACGGCAACCCCTGCACGGTCGATAGCTGCGACAAAACCACCGGTAAGTGCATCTTCAACGGCAAGCCGCAGGATGGCAAAGCATGCGATGCGGATGGCAACGTCTGCACGGACAAGGACGCCTGCTTGGGTGGTCAGTGCTTGTCAGGCAAACCGCTGAACTGCAACGACGCCAACGTCTGCACGAACGATAGCTGCGACAAGATCAAAGGCTGCCAGACGACGCCGAACACGGCTCCCTGCAACGTCGATGACAACGCATGTACCGTGAACGACGCCTGCATCAACACCGTCTGCAAGGCGGGTACACCGAAGATCTGCAACGACAACAACCCCTGCACCGGCGACAAATGCGACCCGAAGACAGGCAAGTGCTCGTTTACCAATCTGACCGTGGCCTGCAACGACGGCACCAAGTGCACAAACAACGACCTGTGCGCTGATGGTAAGTGCGCTGGTAAGCCGATTAGCTGCGACGATAACAACCCCTGCACCGACGACAGCTGCGACAAGGTCAAGGGCTGCGCCAACGTGGCCAACACGGCGTCTTGCGACGACGGCAGCAAGTGCACGGACTTCGATACCTGCGCGGCGACCAAATGCGTCGGTAAGCCAAAGGACATCGCCAAGGACTGCGTGGACAACGAGAAGTGCACGCAGGACGGCTGCGACCCGAAGACGGGCTGCACCTTCACCGCCATTAGTGGGCCCTGCGATGACGGCGACAGCTGCACCAAGGGCGATGCCTGCGCAGCTGGCAAGTGCCAGGGCGGCACCAGCGTATGCGCGTGCAAGACTGACAAGGATTGCCTGAAGGAAGACGACGGGAACGCCTGCAACGGCACGCTGGTCTGCGACAAGAACAAGTGCGTGGTGAACCCGACAACGGTCATCAACTGCGATGGCAGCGGCGATACCGAGTGCGCGCTGAACTTGTGTCAGCCGAAGACGGGCAAGTGCGTGGTGACCAGCGTGAACGAGGCAAAGGCCTGCGACGCCGACGACAACGTCTGCACCGCCAATGACAAGTGCGCTTCGGGCAAATGCACCGCTGGTGCTTCGGTTAACTGCGATGACAAGAACGTCTGCACGACCGACAGCTGCGACAAGGTCGACGGCTGCTTGAACAAGGCCAATACAGCGTCGTGCGATGCGGACAACAACGCCTGCACCGTCAGTGACACCTGCAAGGACAAGACCTGCCTCGCCGGAGCCAAGAAGCCGTGCAACGACAACAAGACTTGCACCGTGGATTCCTGCGATAGCAAGACAGGTAACTGCGTCTTCAACGCGACGCCACAGGAAGGTAAGCCCTGTGACGCCGACGGCAGTGTCTGCACCAAGGATGACGCTTGTAAGTCGGGCGTGTGCTTCGCCGGTACGACCATCAAGTGTGATGACGGCAACGTCTGCACAGATGACAGCTGCGACAAGCTCAAGGGCTGCATCGTCGCCGCCAACACCAAGCCATGCGATGCGGACGGCAACGCCTGCACCGAGGGCGATACCTGCAAGGACAAGTCCTGCGTGTCGGGTAAGCTCAAGGTCTGCAACGACGGCAAGGCTTGCACAGTCGACAGCTGCGATACCAAGACTGGCAAGTGCGTCTTCGACGCCGCGACGTTGGAAGGTAAGGGCTGCGACGCGGACGGTAGCGTTTGCACGGTCGGCGACAAGTGCGCCAGTGGTGCCTGCAAGGCCGGTCCTGCACGGGTCTGTGACGACGGCAACGGCTGCACCAACGACAGCTGCGACAAGGTCAAGGGCTGTGTCAACGCCGCCAACACCGCCGGCTGCGATGCGGACGGCAACGCCTGCACCGTTAGTGATACCTGCAAGGACAAGAGCTGCGTGGCTGGGCCGCTGAAGAGCTGCGATGACAACAAGACGTGCACCGTCGACAGCTGCAACATCAAGACTGCAGTGTGCACCAACAACCCAGTGCCGCAGGAAGGCAAGACCTGTGACGCAGACGGCAGCGTCTGCACCGTCACCGACACCTGCAAGTCTGGTGTGTGCACGCCGGGTGCGGTCAAGAACTGCAACGACAACAACGTCTGCACCAATGACAGCTGCGATAAACTGCAGGGCTGCATCAACGCTGCAAATACGGCCGGCTGTGACGCTGATGGCAACAAATGCACCGTCAGCGACGCCTGCAAGGACAAGAGCTGCCTCGCCGGACCGCAGAAGGACTGCGACGACAAGAATGCTTGCACCGTTGACAGCTGCGACACGGCGTCGGGCATCTGCCTGCACAACGCCAAGGCCATGAACGGCAAGACCTGCGCGGCGGGTAAGAAGTGCAAGAACGGCACCTGCTCCTAGCGAGTTGAATGAGCGTCTGGCGGCGCGCCCCCGCCCTGCCCCGAGCGACTTCGCTCAACTGGCAGGCCGGGGGCGCGCTGCGTTTTGGGACAGGGAAGTGAGGCGCTACAATTGACGAGGCGCGGCAAACGCTGTTCTACAAGCCGCGCATCCACTCTGGCTTGAGCATGCGCTCGTCTCCAGCTGCGAGCACCTGGTCGAGGGCGCGCAACATCCCTGCCTTGTCCCTCGGCAGCTGGCCTCGAAGCGGCAGGTAGTTCGACGCGTGGTTGCTGGAGAAGCGGCAGCCTGTGAGGTCGGCGCCAGCGATGATGGTGCGAAGCTCGCCGAGCATCTGGAACTTGGTGGGCAGCTCGAACGCGCCTGACTCGGCGGCGTCATGCAGCGGGGTTCCTGGCACGGGGGTCACCGTCAACGCACCGACGAAAGCGGGATCCATCTCGGATAGGAGGCTAGCCGTCGCTTCCGCATGCCGAGCGCTACCGCCTACCCCACCGATACCGAGCAAGACGATGACGGAGTGCAAAATGCCCGCCGCTTTGAGGCGCTGGGCCGTTTCAATCGCCTCGGCGCGGGTCGCCCCTTTGACGATGGCGGCCATGCTCTGTTCGTCGCCGGTCTCGACGCCATGGTAGATCATGCCCAATCCGAGCGCTCGCAGCTCTTTGAGCTCATCTATGGATTTGCGCAGAACGGAGCGGGTGTCGCCATAAGAGCAAACCCGGCGCACCCACGGCAGGCGCTCCCGGATAGCTGAAAGCACGCTGACAAGCCGTTTTTGCGGCATGATGAGGGCGTCGCCGTCACACAGAAAGACCCGGCCGGATGGCGCCGGGGCCAGCTTGGCGTAGTGATCCAACAGCGCTTCGATTTCAGCATGGGGGCGAATCGCGAAGCGCTTGCCTTGATACATCGCACAATAGCTACAGCGGTTGTGAGAGCACCCGACCGTCACCTGCAGCAGCAGCGAGGCGTGCTCTGACGGCGGCCGATAAACCGAGCCACCAGGGATGAGCGTGCGACCGTCCGGGCCCGTCGTCATGAAGGGGTGGACCGTCATGCGGGCTCCTTGGCCTTGAACACCCAATGCTTGGCGAGCAGGTAGTTGGCGATGGTGGCGACACCGATGCCGCAGAGGTTGGCCAGCGTGCGCCGAAACCCAAGCAGGCTGCCCAGGAGTGGATAGGCGGCCGCCGTGTCATGCAGGGGGCCGGACAGCGCCGCATCCAGGCCGAAGAGCAGCCCGTTGAAGCACGCCCACTGGATGAGGAAAGCGGCGAAAGCGCTGGTGTAATAGCTGACGAGGCGGCGGCGCAAGGAGGCGTTGTAACCCGTCTCTTTGTCGCGAAACGTGAGTCGGTCGTTGAGGGCGAAGTTGCTCGCGACGGAGACGAACCAGCCTGCGAAGACGGCGGCGTTGTCGACCAACCAGCTGCCAGCGTTTCCGTCTCGCTCAAGGACAGCCAGAACCGCGGCAAACACAGCGAGATTGACGAGTACGCCGCTCGCTCCGACAGCGCAAAACGAGACAAAACGGCGATGACGCTGGGCGAAAGCGCGCAACTGGCTGACGATGATCACGCGTAGATGCCGTCTTCCGTGCAGATGAGATCCACTGCGATGTCGTGGCCGTCCGCCGGCCCCCACGGCAGGCAGCTACCGCTGGGCACGACCGCCATGACCGCCGTTTGTGGGGCGAGTTGCGGCAAGAAGCGATCGTAGCTGCCGCCGCCCTGCCCTAGCCGTTGGCGCTTGCTGTTCACTGCCAGGGCGGGGACGATGACCAGGTCAATTGCTGAGGGGTCGAGCGGTGGGCCGATCGGCTCCATCAAGCGGCTACGCGGACGCGGCGCGAGGGCTGCTGGGCCGGTGCAAGCGACCATGTCTAGGGTGACGCCGTCCCCACGGAGGCGTGGGTACGCGAGCGAGATGCCGCTGACGAGGAGCGCGTTGGCCAAGGGACGCGTATCCACCTCGGCGCCGATGGGATGATAGAGCGCAACCAGCTTGGCTCCATTGGAGACCGCAAACGCATGGACCGCCGTGGCCAGCGCATCGGCGTGCACTCTTGACGGAGGAGATTGCCGGCGCAAGCGACGTGCGAGCGCGCGCCAGTTGTGCTTTCCGATCGGCAGGGAGCCCGGCACATCAGCCATGGGCAGCGGATGGTAGGTCGTCATCCGGCGGTGGCTCCCTGAGCGCTTGGCGCAGCAGCAGATGACGCGGAAACTGGCTCGCCCAGCACAGATTCGATCGCTTCGATTCTGGAACGGATGCGGCCGTCGAGGGCAGCGGAGCGCTCGCGACATTTGAGCAGCTCATCGGCGAGCGTCAACGCAGCAAAAAGCCCGAGCGTGCGGTCCCCTGGTGCGCCTTGGGCTTGCAGCTCCTTGAGGCGGACATCGACCAGGGCGGCCACCGACTGGATGTGCGCGTCCGTCTCGTCGGTACGCAGCGTAAAGGTCTGCCCCAAGAGGGAAATACGGACAGGGCGCGACATGCTGGCCTCCAAAAGGATGGTGTGGCGCGTGGCGCCAGCTCAAATGGGCACGGAACGATTGTGTACCACACACCGCGTTGTCAACCGAACGGCGCGGCAGCGAGGCTGCCTCCCAGATTTTTTGACCAGATCGCATGTGCGGCCTATGAAATGGGGGATGCGAACCCGCTCCTGCACCGAATTACGGGCAGCAGCGAGCACGTGGAACGCCCTCATGCGCCCCCTGCTCGCCGCGATGATGCTCACCTGCCTCTCCGCCACACCAAGGACGGCTTGCGCCCGCTGGAAACCGCGTCAGCAGGCCCAAGGTGCGGTGAACGCAGGCCACCTGAAAAACGCCTCACGACTCCACAATACGCGCTACGTCAGGCTGCGATTTCCGGTGAACGCCTGGGGCACGCGGCGCATGGTCGATTTGATTCAGCAGTGCGCGAAAGAGGTCAAAAAGCGTCACAAAGGGGCGCACAAGTTGGTCGTCGGAGACCTCTCACGCCGGCGCGGCGGCCCGTTGCCCCCCCACGCAGGTCATCAGAACGGGCGCGAGGCGGACATCGGCTTCTATATGCGCTCGGGCAAGGCGTTGGCTGGGCTCTGGAAGGTCGGGGCATACCATATCGATGCCCGGCGCACCCTGACCCTTGTGAACTGTCTGGTGAGCTCAGGAGAGGTCTTGGGACTGTTTCTGCAGCGGGCCCTGCAAGCGCCGCTCGTCAGGGAGGCGAAACGCCGCAAATGGAAGGCAAGCCGTATCTCCCGCATGTTCAGTTATCCCAGGGGCAGGAACGTGCGCCGCGGACTGATGCAACACCGGGGCGGGCACAACAATCACATTCACGTGCGATTGCGATGTGCCAAACACGAACGCAATTGTCGCAATCGGCCGGTGGCGCGGCGGCACGCGCTACGCGCAAAGCGGCGTCGTAAACGGCCCAAACGCCGACGGCGTGCGAGACATCGTGGGGTCCGCAGGTCCCGGTATCGCTGACGGCGCCGTCATTTCATTTGCGATCGCAGGGCAACAGGCGTACTCAGGCGACGTCAATGGCCTGTCGAATTGCGCTTTTTTGCCGAAAACTCGGCCGTTCAGCGCGCAAACGATAGGCCGCCTCGTCGTGAGCCGGAGAGCCGTATGAAACGTCAAATGATCCATGTTGCCATCGTCATGATGAGCGTCCTTGTCGCCGCTTGTGGTAGCGACACCCCCAACCAGAATATCAATGGGGGGCTGCAGGACACGAACCTCGGAGTCGATACAAGCTCCACGTTCGGCGATACGGTCGGCGTTGACTCCGTGACCGGCACCGACGGCGGCGGCACAACGGACGCGACCGCGACCGACGCCGGTGCCACCGACGCTGGGGCGACCGACGCCGGTACAGCTGACGTGCCAAAGACTGGATGCGAGCGCGACTCCGACTGCGCAACTCATACGGTTGGCGCGTGCGAAAAGCCGGTCTGCGACGTGGCCGCGAAGTCGTGCAAGGGCGCCCCGTTGGATGAGGGCTCGTCGTGCGATGACGGGGATGTATGCACCGAGAGCGACATCTGCAAGGGCGGCACTTGCGCCGGTTCAGCGGTGGTCTGCAATGATGGCAACCCCTGCACCACGGATGTGTGCGATGCGACCTCGAAGTCCTGCAAGAGCACGCCAATCGCGGCCGGTGACGCCTGCGACGACGGCAACAAGTGCACCGAGAAAGACGCCTGTGACAGCGCTGGCACCTGCAAGGGCGCAGCGCTGGTCTGTGATGACGGCGACCCCTGCACCACGGACACCTGCGACGCGGGCGCCGGCTGCTTGACCAACCCGGCGAGCGGCCCATGCGACGACGGTGACGCCTGCACCACGGACGACACCTGCGCCGACGGCAAGTGCGCAGGCCAAGCCGCGGCTTGCGACGACGGCAACCCCTGCACCACCGATAGCTGCGACAAGGCCAAGGGCTGTGTCAATGCGGCCAACAAGGGCGCTTGCGACGACGGCAATGCCTGCACTGAAAAGGATACCTGCGGAGACGACGGCAAGTGCGCCGGCGGCGCCGACAAGAAGTGCGACGACGGCAGCGCCTGCACCGACGATAGCTGCGATCCCAAGACCGGTTGCGTTGTGAAGGCCAAGAAGGACGGCGAGCAGTGCGATGACGGCAGCAAGTGCACCAACGGCGACGCCTGCAAGGCCGGCAAGTGCGCTGGCTCCGCGGTCGATTGCAACGACAAGAACCCCTGCACGAACGACGTGTGCGCCCCGAAAGCGGGCTGCACCAACACCGCCGACGACAAGCTGACCTGCGACGACGGCGACGCCTGCACGACCGGCGACAGCTGCAAGGCCGGCAAATGCATCACCACCGGTGGTGTGACGTGCGACGACAAGAACCCCTGCACGGATGACAAGTGCGACCCCAAGACCAAGAAGTGCGGCGCCAAGCCCAACACGGCTTCTTGCGACGATGGCAACCCCTGCACTGAAAACGACAAGTGCGCGAGCTCGAAGTGCGGCGCGGGCAAGGCCATCGTGTGTGACGACAAGAACCCGT
>JAGSHB010000128.1 GCA_023954815.1 Myxococcales bacterium
ATCACCGAAGGCGTCCGTGTTGTTGTGCGAACCCAATACGTGCCCGAGCGCAGTCAGCCGCCGAGACAGTGGTTTTTTGCCTATCAGGTGACCATTGCGAACGAGGGCACCGAGCCGGTGCAGCTCCTGAGCCGGGAGTGGGTCATCACCAATGGCTCAGGGGTGGAGCAGACCGTGGTCGGCCCTGGCGTGGTCGGCGAGCAGCCGCGGCTCGGGCCCGGTGAGGCGTTCCAATACGTCTCTGCGTGCCCGCTCGATACCGCGGTGGGCACGATGAAAGGGCACTACGTGATGACTCGGGACAGCGGCGAGTGCTTTGACGCTGAGGTAGCCGAGTTCGTGTTGCTCGATCCCGAAGCGGTCAACTAGCCGGACGGGCGCCGCAGCGCCAACGCGACGCCAGCACCCACGATGAGGCTGCCGCCCACCAGCGCATGCCAGCCGGGCAGGGTGGCGAACAGCGCGATATCCACCAATGCCGCCCACAGCGGGCCGACGTAGCTCGCCGCGGCGACTCGAGCGGCTTGGTCGACCTGATAGGCGCGCGTCATGAGCCATTGGCCCAGCACCGCAAACAGACCGACACCGGCAAGCGGCAGCCAGTGGGCCTGGGCGGGTACCGGCGGCAGCGCGCCCCGCGTGGTCACCAGCACGACCAAGGCGAACAGGGCCACGAGCACCTGAAACCAAAACACCACCGCAGCTGGCCGCTCTGTCGCGCCGAGGGCCCTTACGATGGTGTGGGCGATGGCAGCGAATGACGCGGCGCCCAGGGCCCAGAGCCCCCACGTGCTTCCCAAGCTCAACCCCGGCGCGAGCAGCACCGCACAGCCGACGAGACCGACCAGCATAACCAGCCACGTCCCGCGATGGGGGCGCTCAGCCCGCCCGAGCAGCAGGGGGGCGATGATGGCGATGATCATGGGTTGCGAACGGGAGATGAGGGAGAGATCGGCCAGACTCAGCCCCTTCGCCGCAGTGAAATAGCAACCCATGGCCCCGAATCCAAAGAGGGCACGTAGGAGCAGGAGCCCGCGCCGATGGATGCGAAGGGAGCCCCCACGCGCAGCGACCAAGGCGATAAGTGGCACGCCAATAAGTGAGCGCCACCACATGACCTCAATGGCGTCGAGGTCTATGCGCACGAGTTTCACGCACGCGACCATGCCGGTGAACGAGGCCACCGCGCACATCATCAGCAGCGGGCCAGCGCGGAGTCGAGAGGGCGTGGATAGTTGGGGCACGTGGCGGCCTAAAGGGGAGTCTGGGAGCGTAGGTGTGGCGACGGGCAGGGCGCGGCGGGGCAATCTACCTGCTATTGACCACGTCTGCGTCGTCCAGCTGAGGGTTGCGCAGTCTACCGCGCAGCTACGCGTGTTGCACGCTCCTTGCTCCAGCTGGTTCGTTGGAGTGGTATAGCGCTGCGGAGCCGAAATTCGCTGATTTTTACGGGCAAAATGGCGTTCCCACGGCCTACAGGGGGCCTGGGGGGGCCGAGATGCCGTTGAAGGCATATTAGTGGGGGCTCTAGTTGAACGGCCCTCTGGCGGGCGCCTGGCCGTTTAGCGCCGCACGCTCATCCACCCCACCTCGACCATCGCCGGCACCAGCAGCAGGTCCGCCACCAGCGCCACCACGAGACACATCGGCAGCAGCGTGCCCATGATGCGCACCGAGAAGTAGTCACTGGCACAGAGCGGCAAGAGCCCGACCACCAGGATGATCGTCGTCATCACAATCGCCCGGCCTGCGAACTGGAAGGTACGCCGCAGCGCCTCTTCGTCAGGGTGCCGATTCGCCTCCAGTCGGTACCGACTCAGAAAGTGGATCGTGTCGTCCACCCCGATGCCTATCGCCAGCATCGCCACCGCGAAGACATCCGAATCCACCGTCGCCCACAGCCCGCCGACGTAGCCGCCGAGCACCAACAGGGGCAGCAGGTTCGGCAACATCGCCCACAAGCCGACGCGCAGGGAGCGGACGACCCAAATCATCATCAGCCCAATCGCCAGCACACTCAGCAGCAGGCCATTGAGTTGACCGGTCAGGATGTCGCCGAGCCAAGCGCCCAGCAGGTAGGACAGGCCGCTCACCGTCACCGTGACCTGCCCCTTCGCCTTCTCAGGACTGTCGCTGTGAATCCCCGCCTCGCTACGTTCAAATCTACGCTTGGCGTGGGCTTTGATCCGCTGCCCAATCTCCCAAGCAGACCGAATCCCGGTCGACCGCAGCCGCACGCCCACACGCAGACGCCGGCGCTCGAAATCGACCAACCTGTCCAGGTCTTTGCCGCCCTTCATCTCAAACAGCAGCAGGTATTGAGCGAACCCTTGGCGCGTCGTCGGCAGTCTCCCCTTGCCCCCCAACGAGGTGTGCATCTTCTCCATCAAGTCGACCAAAGAGCCGACCTGATCGACTCCAGCTTCCGCGGCGATGTCGTCTTGCAGCGCGGCCAGGCTCGCCACCAGCTCCGGCTCGAGGGCGCCACCGTCCTTGCCGCTGTCGATGTACAGCTCAAGCGTTCCTGTGCCGGCAAAGCCATTGGCAAACCATTGAGCGTCCAGCCGCGCAGGGCTGTCGGGCGCAAGCCGCGTGAGCATGTCGGTCTCGACGTGGATACGACTCACCCCCCAGAGCGACAGGGCGGTCAGCAGGCCAAACGCGACGATGATCGTCTTGGGAGCACGGCGGGACAGCGCGCTGCTCTGGTGCACGATCCAATCCACAACGCGGTTGGCCACGCGACTATCGGCGTCGTGTGCGCGGGTAGGGGCGGGGAGCAGATCGAGGATCACCGGCGTGGCCGTGACGGCGATGAGCAGCGCCACCGCGACACCAAAACCGAGGACCAGACCCAGATGGCGAAAGGCTGGCGTCGGCACCAGCGACAGGGAGACGAACCCGATGAAGGTCGTGAGCGACGTGAACAGACAGGCGCGCCCCACCTCCTGGCCACTGGCCAAAATGGCCTCCCGTTTGGTCAAGCCCTCACCCAACTCGAGCAGGTAGGCGCTGTAGAGATGGATGACATCTGAGAAGCCAACAATCATCACGACGATGGGAACGATGGACTGCAAGATGCTGACGTTGGGGTCCATCCACACACTGAGGCCGAATGTCCAAATCACGGCTACTAGGGTGATGCCCATGGTCACGGCGACGGGCAGCAGGCCGCGGAACAGGCTCAGCACGGTCAGCAGCAACACGAAGACGACGATGGGGAAGAGCAGCTGGAGATTGCGCTGCGTGGCCGCGATGACATCGGAAAACACCGCCAACATGCCCGCGCGATGCAACTTGTTCGGTGGGAATCCAGCCTCCAGGAAGCAGCTTTCGATCTGCGCCACCAGGGCAGGGCCTTGCTCTGCGGGCCGATCCGCGTTGGGCACCAGCTCCACCAAGACCGTCAGCTTTGAGCCATCTTTGGCCACCAACACCCCTTGTGTGGCGTCGTCTGCGGTCATCTCCTTGAGCAGGTCGTGGCGATCCTTTGGGTGCTGCTCAGCGAGGTCGCTCCAGCGCTGGATCTGAAGGCCGCCGGTCACCCCTCGAATACGCTGGGCACGCAGCACACTGTCGACGCGCGCCACCTCCTCCATCTCCAGGAGCCGATCGGCAGCATCGCGCAGCTTTTTGAGGGTTGTCGGGCCGAGCGGGTCGGAGACGTCGATGCCGAGCAGCACCACTTCGTCGCTACCGAAGCGCTGCACCTCTACCTGATAGCGAGCCCAGGCCGGAGATTCGCCGAGAAAGAGCTTGCCGACCGAGCTGCCGATGACGGCCCGCGTACACACCCCGCCTGCGCCGATGGTGATCAGCGCGAGCGTCAGGAGTACCCAGATGCGATTGTTCAGGATGAAGCGGAGCCAACGACTCATGCGGCAACGTTCGCACGATTGGCGGCGGTTGCGCTACCGTTGGCCGGAGCGGTGCACACAAAGCTTGCCCAGAGAGGGCTGCCCTATGGCAGCAAAGCCGCCTGGTGCGATGCGCGGAGAGACTGAATGACCCGAGCAGGTCAGACCGGCCAGACACGCCTGAGACGTTGGGTGCTCGCGCTGCTGATGCCGCTCATCTTGGTCCTCTTGGCGCTCTTGGCCAGTCCCTTGTGGCTGCCCGCGGCGACCGATCATCTGCTGCGCAGCGATTGGTTGCACGCCCAACTGAACGCAGATCCCGACGCGCTCTCGGTGACGTGGCGAAGTGCCCAGATTGTTGCGTGGGGGCGTGGGGACGTCCGGCAAGACAGCGCTTGGGGGGCGCAATGGGTCGAAGTCCAGCTCGATGGGTTCAAGCTACGGCGGCAGGACGAGGTGCGGCAGTGGCAGGTGCAGGTAGCGCACACGCAGCTGCGCCTCGCGCTCTACCCCCTGTTGGCGTATCGATTGCGGATGAACCACGTGAAGGCGCGGGGAGTGCAGTTTTCCCTGCGGCCGCGATTGCCGGCCTGGCCCGTCCATCAGCTGTTGTCAGCCGCCGAGACGTATCCGATGATCGCCGATGTCAATGGCCTGCTGCTCCCGGATGCGGCGACAGCGCGCAGGTCGCCCACGCGTTGGTCTGTGCGTCTGCAGGATGTGCACGCGGCCGAGGTCCAGCAGGTGTGGATCGGGCCCTGGCGATGCCGGATGCAGGCGTCGGTTCAAGGCGGGCTGGCGCTGTCTCGTGGGATCGAGGACATCCTGCTGCGAGACCTCACGCTGCAGGCCACAAACGCCCGCGTGTGGCGCGGTCAGGCGCTGCTGGCCAAGGATGTGGACGCTACAGTTCGCACCCAACCCATCGGTCCGCTGCCTGCGGGTGAGTTGCCGCGGCGACTCAAGGCGCACGTCGGCGTGAGTGGAAAACTGAACGCGGGCTGGTTGCTCGCCGAAACCAACCAGCGTTTGCGGCGACGTCTTGGCCGCGAGATCGCAGTTGTCGCGGGTTGGGCCCAGCTTGGCGGGACCATCGACATCGCCGACGCCATGGTTCGGGCTGGGAGCAGATTGCGTGTGACGACACCCCGAGGAGACGTGCGTGCCGTCGTGCGGGGTGTGACCGTGCGCGCCCGCGGGCCCTTGCTTCTCTCCCTTCTCGCGGAGGACGCTCAGCTCGCCGTGACGGTCCGCATGGCACCGGCGACGCTTCGCTCCACGATTGTGGAGGCCGTCTCCAAGCCGGGTGTGCGCACGGCGTCGCTGACGTTGACCGGCTCCGTCGCGATGCCCCGCGCGGTGCCAGGCGCCGCAGTGCCCGCCCACTCCGCGTGGCGATTGCGCTGGGCCGAGACGGAGCCCGCCCCCCTGGTGCCGCTCCTTCAAGGTCTGCGTACGAAGGACATTCGCGTGAGCGCTGGCCATTGGCGCGTAGCCGGCGATCTGACGTTGCGAGAGCGGCCAGACGGTAGCCTGCAGGCCAGAGGCGAGGCGTCGGCAAGGGTCGTCGGGATGATTGCCAAGTTCGCAGGTCAGCGCCTACGCGGCGACGTCATCGCGACGGTGCCCTTTCGATTTAGCGAGGTAGGCGTTGAGATCACCGGAGCGAATGTTCGCCTGCAAAAGGGGCGCCTGCGCGTGAAGAATCACCCCACCCGCAACTGGCGCGGTGCGGTGCGCGTCCGCTCGGGTCGGGTGCGCATACTCCCTGACACCAAAGGCAAGTTGACGCCGACGCTGCTAGCGAAGATCCGCGGCGAGTTCTCGGATGCCGGCCCGCTCATCGACGTGGTGCGGCGTCGCGCCGGTGTTCCAGACTTTGTCTTGCGGCGGATCGATACCGGCCACCTGAGGATCGCTGCACAGCTCAATCTCAGCCCATCGTCTCTGTCCTTCCGGTCCATTCGCGCAACGAGCACCCATGTGAACGCGCGCGGCGGCCTGCGGTTGCGGTCGGGCAAACTGGCCGGCGGACTGCTGCTGCGCGTGTTCCGTCTCCACTTCGGGCTGGGGCTACGAACCGGCGGCGTGGAGACCCATCTCGTCAATGCGCAGCGTTGGTTCGATCGATCGGGCTGGTAGGGAGAGGGCGCGGGGCGCACGTCTACGTCCCACACTGCTACGTCCCACACTGGCCCTTCGCGTCACAGGTCTTGCCGGAACCACAGCTGGTGCCTGCAGGCGCCAACTTCGAAATGCAGCCAGCGTCGGGTGTGCACGCGGCGGTCTGGCACGGGCCGCTGGGGCAGGTCACCTTGGCTGCAAATGTGCAGCTGCCGGCCGTGCACCCGCCAAAGCCGTCGCAAATGTTGTCGTCGAAACAAGCGCCGTCGCTCGGAGTATGGGCGCACGCGCCAGCGATGCAGCGGTCGGTTGTGCAGATATCGCCGTCATTGCAGGTCATCGGGGCGGACTGTCCGCAGGCGCCCTCGCAGCTCAGGTTGCCGTGGCTATCGAGTCGCAGCAGGTCGAACTTTCCATCGCTGACGGGCCAAAACAGGGTCGTACGGCCGGATGGGTCCACATCGAGCAGCGCGCTTGGGTCTGCATCCGGCGTCACGGTACGCCAGCGCTCATTGCCGAGGGGATCGAGCCTGGTGACGATGCGCGCCGGGTGCTTCCACGTCGGCCAGCCGAACGCCAACGTAATCTCCGTGCCGCTGGTGGTGATGATGTCCCCATCGGGCAGTCGCCTAGCCGCCAAGGTAAAGGACGCAGCGGCCACGCAACTGACGATCTTCCCGGTTTTCGCCGCGATCCGGCATCGCTCGGTCGGCACGATGAAGTCAGGTGTGTCGGGATCGGAGCGTTGGATCACATAGGGGCCGGTGCTGTTGGGCATCGTCCACGCCAGCCTGAAGTGCAGCGCCCAACGCCGCATGCCGGCGGCCGTCAAGACCTCGAGACCGCTGGCGCAGTGAATCGCGATGTCGCCATCGGCACGCACGTGCATGCCAATGGGTGGGCCCCGTTTGCTGACGTAGATGGGCCCTTCGACGATCGGCCCCAACGTCCCATTGTCGAGCACCGGGATGAGCACATGCCGCACCGCCGAGGTGGACGTCATTCGTCTACGGCCTGCGAGCAAGAAGCCGCTCTCCGTTGCTGCGCCGGCCGTCACCTCGAAGCCACCGGGTGCGGTCAGCGTGTGACTCACGCTGGCGCCTGTGTGTGGGACCCAGGTGATACGAGTCCGCCGCACACAATCGTCCCCAGCCAGCCCAAAGACGCCCGTGTACACCGTGGCTGCCCCGCCGCGCGTCGCCGTCGACAGTACGCTCTGCACCAGCGCTTCACCGTTCAATGGTGCGTTTTCAAGCGTGGATGGATCGCCATTGATGGGCACACGTACCCGGCGCATCTGCGGCGTGGTGACAACAACGTCCTTGCCGACCTGTTGAAAGGTCCAAGCCGATGGCGTCTGTGCGTTGAAGGCGTCTTTTTGCGACGTCGTAGCCATCGAAGGCAGCGTCACGCAAGCCGAGATTGCCGGAGGTGGCGCGTCGTTTTGACCCAGCGCCAAGTCATGAATCTCGCCGTACCGATTGGCGCCTGAACACACGCCCTGGGTACAACCGTCGGCGCTGGTGCAGACGTCGTCCCCAGCAGCGTCAGTACTGTCCGCAGCGTCAGTACTGTCAGCAGCGTCCGCGGCATCAGGGGGCTCCGCATCTAACTGTGCATCGGCATCGACCGCGTGCGCGTCGGTCGCGCCGTCAGGCTTCGCCGTTGGACCGCCGTCGCAGCCGCAGAGAAGCAGCGCAACCAACTGCATCAGCAGGACCCAACCCATCGAAACCAGACGCTGTCGCATTGATCATCTCCGACGGGGGCCTTGCGATAGCAGCAGAGGGCGCAGTTCGACGTCTTCGCTGGGGTTGCCGCGACAATGTATGCCTCGCGCGCAGCGGCGTCGGAGATGATTGCGGTCCGTCAGCACAGTTGCCTATTTCGCTCACAACCTTCAGAAATCGCATCGACTCGGACCTAGATTGGGGGTGACCTGAGGACAGCCACCTCGTCCTCGTGGGAGCATCCGTGAGTTCATCGCCGCGCCGAACCGACGCCCGTACCCCGTTGATGCGCACTGCCGCTAGCATCGGTCTGCTCTTTGCCATCGGCACAGTCGGCTACTTCGTCATCGGCCAGGGCACCGTCTCGCCCGTCGATGCGCTCTATATGACGGTTATCACCCTGACGACGGTCGGCTACGGCGAGGTCGTCGACCTGAGCGGTAACCCTGCCGGCCGCCTGTTCACCATGGCGCTGCTGCTCATCGGTGTTGGCACGTTCATTTACTTCGTCTCCAACCTCACGGCTTTCATGGTGGAAGGCAACTTGGAGAAGATCCTGTGGAGTCGACGAATGAAGAACAAGATCGGAAAGCTCAAGGGCCACACCATCGTCTGCGGCGGCGGGCATACAGGCGAGGCGGTGCTGCGGGAATTGCTGGAGACAGAGCGCCCCTTTGTCCTCGTGGAGCATGATCCTGCACGCGTCGCTCAGCTGGTCGCGCTCACCGGGGTGGAGTTTCCGGTGGTCATCGGCGACGCCACCGAGGATGAGTGCTTGGAGCGCGCCAAGATCGGCGAGGCCGAGGGGCTGGTGGCGACCATCAGCAACGACAAAGACAACCTCATCGTCACGGTCTCTGCGCGTCTGCTCAACGACGACCTGCGCATCATCGCCCGTTGCATCGACAAGAAGGTCGGCGACAAGTTGATGAAGGCGGGCGCCAACGCTGTGGTCTCGCCCAACCTCATCGGTGGGCTGCGGATGGTCAGCGAGCTGGTTCGGCCCGCCGCGGTGTCCTTTCTTGACCTGATGCTGCGCGACAAGGATCGGCGTCTGCGGGTCGAAGAGGTCACGGTGCGGCATGGCTCGCCGCTGGTCGGCCGCACGCTAGGAGACCTGGAGGCGACCGCTTCCAGGGACGTGCTGGTTGTAGCTTTGCGGCAGCAGGATGGTGCGTGGGTCTACAACCCGGAGGATGCCACGCCACTTCATGCCGGGATGGCGTTGGTGCTGATCGGTAGCCCGGCTGGCCGGCGGTTGGTCGAGGCCGAGGCCATGCCGTAGTGGTCCGTGCAACGTCCGGCTACCCGTCGTCTGGTTTTCCAGAAAAGGCCGCGAGCGAGTCCTAGTATGCCGGGTGACGCCATACCGGTCGGCGTCATCGTCTCTCAAGTTCGATCGGTGCAAAAACCGGAGGAATCATGCCGAAAAGCTCGCAACCTGCTCAACGGACGGCCGCTCACCGCGTCGCCGCCATCGTCGGCCCCCATCTCGGCGGAAAAACGACGCTGATCTCCGCGCTCGTTCGTGCCGCGACGGGGCGTGATGTCGATTCGTCTCGCGCTGGCCCTGAGCCGACCCTCGACGCCGCCGTGCATCCCATGACCTACCTGGGCGACGAGTGGTCTCTCATCGACTGCCCCGGATTCATCGAGTTGCTCCAACTGTCCTACGACGCGCTCAAGATCGCCGATATCGCCGTGCTGGTCTGCGAGCCGACGTCTCGAAAGGTTCTGACCCTGGCGCCCTATCTGCACTTTCTCGATGAGCATCAGATCCCGCACGTCATCTTCATCAACAAGATCGATACAGCGATCGAGCCGGTGGGTGAGCTCCTTGAAGCCTTGCGCCAAGTCAGTGACAGGCCGCTTGTCTTGCGCGAGCTGCCCTTCCGTGAAAACGGTGAGGTGGCCGGTTTTGTCGACCTCGTCAGCGAGCGCGCGTGGCACTACCGTTCGGGTGTGCGCTCCGAGCGGGTTGGCGTGCCTGCAGAGGTCACGGATCAGGAAAGCAACGCCCACGCGTCTCTGATTGAGACCTTGGCCGATTTCGACGACGGGCTCCTCGAGAAGTTCCTCGAAGACATCATGCCGCCGCCTGCCGAGCTCTACGAGCAGCTCGCCCAGGACGTGCAGCAAGACCTCGTCGTGCCGGTGTTCTTCGGCTCTGCCCACGAGCGCCACGGCATCAACCGCCTGCTCAAAAGTCTGCGGCATGACGCACCGGAGCCAGCGGTTACCGCCGCGCGTCTGGGGCTCACTGTGAGCGACAAACCGCTCGCTCGGGTGTGGTGTACCCGCTTTGAGCCCTTCATTGGCAAGCTGAGTTACTGCCGCGTGTTTTCAGGCGAGATCAGCCAAGGAAACCCAACAACGCTGGCCGGCGAGGAGCTGCGGATCGGCACCGTCCATGCACCCTTCGGCAAGCATCAGCGGATGCAGCGCGCGGGGCTCGGCGAGGTCGTGGCTATCTCTCGGAATGAGACCTTGGTCACAGGGCATCTCATCGGCGGCGCCGAAGACGACAGCGCCAAATGGGTCAGTGCCCTGGTTCCGGTCTTCGGTCAGGTCATCTCGGCTGTGCAGCAAAAAGACGAGGTCAAGCTCGGTACTGCGCTTCACCACCTGACGGCATCGGATAGCTCTTGGGTGCTCGACTACGACCGCGACAATCATCAGGTCATCTTGCGGGGCCAAGGAGAGGCCCACCTGCGAAAGGCGGTGCAGCTATTGGCCAACCAGTATCATGTGGAGGTCACGCTGACGCCGCCGCAGGTGCCCTACCGAGAGACGATTCGCGGGGCGACCTCGCAGCACTATCGCTTCCGGCGGCAAACCGGCGGCCATGGCCAGTTTGCAGATGTCACCTTGAAGATTCGGCCCAATGAGCGGGGATCGGGCTTGAGTTTTAGCAACGCCATCGTGGGCGGCGCTGTGCCGAAGCGTTTCATCCCGGCCGTCCAAAAGGGGGTGGTCGAGTACATGGGCCGTGGTCCGCTGGGGTTTCCGCTGGTCGATCTGCAAGTAGAGCTGAGCGACGGCAAGTTCCACACCGTCGACAGTAGCGATCAGGCGTTTAAGACCGCCGCCGTGTTGGCGATGCGTGATGGCGTTGGCCACTGCGAGCCCGTGCTATTGGAGCCGGTGCACAAGGTGGTGGTCGATGTGCCGGCGGAGTTCAGCTCGCCCGTTCGCAAGACCATGATGGGCCATCGCGGTCAGCTGCTCGGATTTGAGCAACGCCCGGGTTGGCAGGGGTGGGATCGCCTCGTTGCGCATCTGCCCGAAGCCGAGATGGGGAGCCTGATTCTGGAGCTGCGTGCGTTGACGCAGAGTGTGGGCACGTACCATGCCGAGTTCGCCCATATGGCCGAGTTGAGCGGCAAAATGGCCGAGTCTGTGGTGACTGCGCGTCGAGGGTAGCGTCGTCGTCCGGTGTCGGCCGGGGCTCAGGGCCGCAGCAGCACCGGCCCCACATCGCCCAGGCAAGTCGCCGTCTCCAATGTCCGTAGGCCAGCTAGCGTTGAAGCGGGTCGCTCTGTGAAGTGGCCGGATCGTCGAACCAGCTCGTCCGCAGCGACGGCGGTGAGTTGGGGGCCCAGCCCGTGATCTCGGAGGCCATGGATCAGCTTGAGGGTGAGCAAGGCGTCGAACCAGCCATGGACTTGGCGCAACCGCGCTCGGGGCCCCTTGGCGTGTTGTACGGCTGCCTGCGCGCGACTGTCGACATCGAGCTCGTCCAATACCGTCTGCAGCAGTTGTCTGTTGAGGGGGGCGGGGGCGTCTTCCGTTGCTGGTTGTCCCGCGGGATCGAAGGCTGGGTCGTTTCGCCACGCATCCAGCGGCGCGTTGTCCACTGCGAAGGCCCGCAGTTGTCGCATCCAGACACCGACATAGCGATATGTATCGGGATGATACAGCCGCGGCACCGCCAGCCCCTCCTCAAGTCGCTTTGCCGTCGCTGGGCCTGTACCGAACGGAATGCGCCGCGACACCCGCGCCGTCAGCCCAATGGGCGCCCCACCCAGCCGCCGAATGGCGCCCACCTTGGCGAGTTTGTTGAGCAGATAGAAGTCCTCCGCCCCGTGCCGCCTCGGCCAACCGCGCACGGCCGCGTAGCTCTCGGGCGCCACCGCAATGGTGCTGCCGATGGTCTGCATGGCAAAGGGTGAACCAGCGGACGCGAGCCCCAACACCTGGTACCGCAACCAACACTCGTAGTCCGCGGTGGCATCGGCAACCGCCCCCGGCGGCCCTCTGTGGTCGAACGGATACGTCGCCGCAGCGAGCCCTCGAATCTGCGGCCCAGAGACAGGCAGGCGCTCGAAATAGTCGGCAGGCAGGACAGCATCCGCGTCTGTGCAGTACAGCCAGGGATGAGCAATATCGCCGTATTCATGGGTAGAAAGTGCGATATCCCCTGCAATCTTACGCGCCAAGCCCACGCCCTTTTTGCGCGGCAAGGCCCGGGAAGGCGCGCTCCGGCAGACGACCACAAGGGTGCCGAAAGGCGCCGTGAACTGATGGCTGTGGTGGGGCAGGGCAACCCCTTCGCCAAAGAGCGCCCGCACGCCGGCGAGCCACACCTCATTGTGAGCGTGGACCTCGGGCGCCGAGTCCGTCCTGGCGTTGAGCGCGGCAATCAGCAGCAGCGGCCCTTGTTCAGGGCGAGGCATCGCTACCCAAGTCTTCAAATGCGCAGCTGGTTCATCGTAGACCGGAATCCCCAACACGGCGCCGAAGGAACCGGTCAAGGAGCGCCCGATTTCCGCCTCAGGTTCGGCATGCTTGGCCAAGTATTTGATGACAGTCTGCGAGCCCATGGGCGCCACATACACCGGCCGGAACCTTGTCGTCCACCCTGCGGTTCTGGTCCCACACTGGGGGGCGACTTTCTACAGCTGCACGCCAACAAAAGCGCCCATCCCGAAATCCACAGACGTCTGCTCTGCTTCGGGCGTGATCCGAGTCGAACCAAGGGGCAGATCTCGTGGGTCGCGATGGTCAAATGCGATGGCCCAGTTGCCCTTGATGCCGCCGAACACGGCCAGGCTGTTAAATATCCGGTAGCCAGCCATGATCCGCGTACGAACCACCAAGTCCTCGACCCGCGCCGGGTTGTTTTCGGTGAGAATCGACCCAGTGATGGCGTCCACATCTAGGTAGAGTTTGTCACTCAACTGAAAGTGACCACCCCAACCGAGACCAAACTCCATCGCCTCCGTGCCCTGCTGTTGGGCGCCCACCATGACGATGGTGTACAGGTGTTTGCCGCCGAACTTCAGGCCCACATTGACGAGCCCGGTGTCGCTCGTCCACAGCTCGACGTGGTTGTAGCCATTGCGAATGATGTTGATGAGACCAAACGCCTCCGCGTCGGAGCTATCGCCGCCTGCGAAGTTGAAGATGCCGAACTGCACCCCCGACGATTGTCCCGCGATGTTGAACACAGCGAGTTGCAGGCCCTCGAGGCGCTTGGCGATATTGACTGAACCTGCCAGCTGCCAACCTGTCACCGTGCCGCGCGCGAGGTTTAAGGCTCCGGCCACCTGCCAACCTGCCGCCTTGCCACCGGAGATGTTCACTGCTCCAGCGATCTGGGCGCCGCTGGTTTCACGGGCGATGTTGACCGCCCCAGCGACTTGCGTGGCCGCAGCCGCGCCGCCCACGAGGTTGACCGCGCCCGCAATTTGAACGCCACGCATCTCTCCCGTGTCGATGTTGACCACGCCGCCGATCTCCCACCCACTGACGTTGTGATGCAATCCGCCGATGACGTTCAGCGACAGCTTCGTCACATTGGCGATGGTGCCCGTGCTGCGTAGAGACAAGCCAGGCACGAAGCTCACATCGGTATCTACCGTCGGACGACCTGCGCTGGATCCCTGGACGACGGTCTCCGGTAGCGGCAGCGGCGACACTCCTCCACGGGTACGAGTCGCCTCGGTGGAGGCTTGCTTGAACTGACCCACATCTATCTGGACTCGGCGACCGCGCGTCAGCTTGATTTGGGTACTGTAGACGCGATCGCGCTGGTGCAGATTGAGACGATATCGCCCCGGTTCGAGGCCGAGCTCGATGGCCCGACCGGGGACCTTCTCCAACTCGGCGACGAGCTGCCCGCGGCTGTCACGAACAAAGAAGCGACCGACCGTCGGCTTGCCAAACACCAGTATCGAGGCGGTCTGGGTCAAGCCGGTGAGCACCAAATCACCCGAACCTGCGAGCTCAAAGTCGTAGTTCGCGTGCTGCGGCCCGTTGGCAGTGCGCTCGGTCCGCTTGAGGGTCTTTCGGAAGGCGTATTGGTAGGCCTCCGACAACGTCACGCGCCGATCCCTGTCGATATCCGCCGCGCCGCGCAGCCCAGTGACGAGGTGATGGGTGAAGTACGACGCGCCGATGCGATCGGATTCTTGGGCGACCTCATCCGCGCTGCTCGATGTGAGATACGCGTGCCCTTTGACCTGCGAGGAGGCGTCGAACAGAAACGGCGCGCGCCGCTTGCCGCCCTTGGTTCGGATGAGCGCTCCCGAAGCGCAGGAGTCCAAGATGGCGATGCGAACGTCCGCACCGAGGCCCTTGAGCCGTTTGCGCAGCTCCTGCCAACCCAGTCGCTGACCGCCTGGCAGCAACCCGCGCTCGTCGCTATGGCCTGAGTAGTAAAACACCAACTCGACCCGGCGATGCTGCGCCCGGGCCTGAGCGATGCGCGAGCGTAGTCGTTCCAAGGCGTTGCGCAGCAGGAGCGGCGTGGCTTCTTTCAGCACCACGAGGTCACCTGAGGCGACGCCACCGTAGGCGCGCAGCACCCGTGCGAAACGGGCGGCGTCGGTGTTGGCGTAGCGCAGGGTCGTCCGATCTGCGCCGCCGCCGTTGGCGCCGACCACCATGGCAAATCGGCGAACTTGAGGCGTCGCGCTGGCGGGCTGGACAGTGGTCACTAGCAGGGCCGTACTCGATAACAACAGGGCCGTCATAGCGATGGTGAGGCGGTGTATGGCTGTCATCGGTCGTGCCTCCCGCTCGCGACCTTCGTCAGCAGAAAGGATGTCTGCATCGCGCCGGATGGGAGCGAGAGTGTAGCGGATCTTCCGTCTTTCCGCCCTGAAAGCGCCTTGGCGGCTCGTTCGATGTCCGTTACGGAAAACGGCGCGGTGCTGGATACGAGGATGAAGCGCTCATACGCGGGTGCGTCGTCCAGCTCGTAGCTGTGGTCGAGCATGACCCCTGGGCCAGCACTGACCTTGAGCGCGGCTGCGCCCTCGACCGGAAGGTGACGGGTCACCGCGCCACGACCGTCCATGGAGACGATCGCCACGTAGCCCGTCCGGTGGGCGTGATAGCCGAGTTGCACCCGTTGTCCGCTGCGCGCTTCGGCGCCCTGCGCCATGCGTTCGACCGCATCGCCTCGCTTGCGAAACAGCCACAGGTCGACGGCGCCGGTGGTCGCCGTCGACACGTGACCTTTCGCGCGTTCCGTCATTGTCGTCGCTGGGCCGAGCGCAGGTTCAACATGGGAGGGGGAGGGGCCATCCGGCCGCGCCACGAAGAGCAGCACCGCTGTTGCCAACACCATGGGCCCGGCGAGCCATCCCCACTTGGGCGTAGATTGCTGCTGCTGCTGCTGCTGCTGCTGCTGCACCGCCGCCAAGTGCTGACGGCGCTGCACTTCCGCGATGAACTGTGCAGGCGGCACCCGGTCGAACAGGGCCTTGTCCCCAGTTGCAAGGGCCGCGAGACGGGCTGGCCCACCGGGCTCGACGTCGAGCCTGGTTCGGACCTCATCCGCTTGCCGTTCCGGCAACTCGCCGAGATGCACCTGTTCTAGGAGCAAGTCTGGCACGCGGTCAGGATTGGATGCGCCGGCTTTTTCGGGCGATGAGCTACTCAAGAGGTCCTCCTATGCGATGCGTGTTCCGCCGAATCCTCTGACTCCATCGTTTTCAGTCGCGCACGCAGCACCCGCAGGCGTTTGCGCACGCCGGAGACGCTCATACCCACGGCGTCGGCGACCTCTTGGTGCGTCATACCGTCGAGCAGGTGCATCACCGCGATGGTCTGCGTGCTCTCCTGCTCCTTGCGGAACAATCGACTGAGCATAGAACGGGCGGCGGTTCGATCCTCTGCATCACCGGTCACTGCGATGCGCAAGATCAGCTCGCCATCGAGCACCTCTGGCCGTCGCCGTTTGGAACGCAGCTGGTTGAGGCACGTGTTGGTCGCCATGCGATAGAGCAAGCTGGACGGCGCGTCTGCGGTGAGCACGTCCTTGCGCGTAATGACCTTGACGAAGACATCGTGCATGGCGTCCACCGCGGCCTCCTCATTGCCAAGCAACCGGCGACACCGGCGGTAGACCATCGGGCCATACCGGCGATAGAGCGCCTCGGGGTCCACGCCAGGGGCGCTCCCGTGTGCAGTCATGGCTGTGTTCACTCGTTCCTCCCGCGTCTCCACCATGTTCAACACCACAGGCGGGCAAATGTGTCACCCGAAGATGTGGGTACGCGAAAAACGCTTTCAAGATCAGACGGGTCAACGATCTACATCTTTCTTCGCAACCCTGTTCCATTTGCGATCGGGAGAAGTTAGCCTACCGGGCCCCACTCCAATTTAGTTGAGACTGACCCCCGAACACGACTTGCGCCAAGCCCACTTTGGGGAGCGCCACCGTACGGACTTCTGCCATGCGAAACTTCACCAAACGATGTCTTCCCGCCCTCACCATTGTCAGCCTGCTGCTCCTGAGCACCGGTTGCGGCGACGACATGCCTGTTCAGGGCGAGGCAAACGCTGGCGACCTCGATGTCATCTCTGATGCGTCCGTGGGGCTCGATGGCTCGGTACAGGACGGCGCGACCGCGTGCGAGACCGACGAGGACTGCGCTGATCTCGCATCCGCTTGCGTGACCACGAAATGTGGCGCGAGCAAGACCTGTGAGGTGACGACCCTCGACAAGGGCGCCAAGTGCACAGATGACGACGAGTGCACGCCCGACGATACGTGTGACGAAGACGGGGCGTGCTTGCCCGGTGCGGCGACCAGCTGCGACGACGGCAACCCGTGCACAGCCGACACTTGTGACAAGGAAAAGGGCTGCGAGCACACCGCTGCAGGCACCGACTGCAGTGACGGCGATGCCTGCACTGAGGGCGACAGCTGCGATGCTGGCGCTTGTGTCGCTGGCACCGCGAAACTTTGCGACGACAGCAATCCCTGTACCGACGACACCTGCGACGCGGCGACGGGCTGCAAGGCGAGTAACAACACCGCCGCTTGTGACGACGGCGACAAGTGCACCGGCACTGATGTGTGCGCTGACGGTAAATGTACCGCCGGCACGGCGATCAACTGCGACGACAAAGAAGGCTGCACGGCCGATAGCTGCGACCCGACCAAAGGCTGTGTCCACGCCCCACAGGCTGGTAGCTGTGAAGACGGCGACGCCTGCACCTTGGGTGACAGCTGCGGCAACGGCGCCTGCCTGCCCGGGGCCGTGACGGCCTGCGACGACGGCAATGTCTGCACCGACGATGCCTGCGACAAGAAGACCGGCTGTATCAACCTGGCCAACGCCGTGACCTGCTCCGACGACGACGCTTGCACCACGGACGACGTGTGCACCGATAGCAAGTGCGTGCCTGGAGAGGCCGCGGATTGCGACGACAAGAACCCCTGTACGGCTGACAGCTGCGACGCCAGCAAGGGCTGCGTGGCGACGCCGATGGCTAAGGGTGCGACCTGCACCGATGGCAACGCCTGCACTGGTCCAAACAACACCGACGGCTGCGATGGCGCTGGCGTCTGCGCGAGCGGTCCCGTCGACGATTGCGATGACAGCAACGCCTGCACCACGGACAGCTGCGACCCGGCGGCGGGATGCAAGTACGAAAACAACGACAAGCCCTGCACGGACGGCAGCGTCTGCACCACCGGTGACTCATGCAGCGATGGCAAATGCGGCGGCGGCAAGGCGTTCGATTGCGACGACGGCAACCCCTGCACCGACGATAGCTGCGACAAGACCAATGGATGTCAGTACGGCAACAACGAAAAGCCGTGTGACGACAACAACAGCTGCACCACGGGCGAAAAGTGCACATCGGGCAACTGCAAGGCGCTGATCCCGAGCAAGTGTGACGACGGTAACGTCTGCACGACGGAGAGCTGCGACCCGGTCAAGGGCTGCCAGAGCACCAACAACACGGGCGCCTGCACCGACGGCGATGTCTGCACCCAGGCCGACTCCTGCAAGGGCGGCAGCTGCATCGCGGGGGACAAGCAGTCCTGCAACGACGGCAATGTCTGCACGGCTGATAGCTGCGACGCCAAGAAGGGCTGCATCAACACGGCCACCAAGGCCAAGTGCACCGATGACAACGCCTGCACCAGCGATGATGCGTGCGTCAATGGCGATTGTGTGGCTACGCTGATCTTCAGCTGCGACGACAGCCAGGTCTGTACCGCCGACAGCTGCGACCCGAAGAAGGGCTGCCAGCACAAGAACATCGACGTGCCTTGTAGCGACGGCAATGACTGCACCGGTGGCGACTCGTGCGCTGACGGCAAATGCTTGCCTGGCAAGAAGCTCGATTGTGACGACGGCGAAATCTGCACGGCAGACACCTGCAAGAACACCAAGGATGGCAAGGGGGGCTGCGTCAACGCGCCCGTCGGCCTGCCCAACAACCTGACCTGCACGGACGGCAACGCCTGCACCAAGAACGACTTCTGCAAGGGCGGCAAGTGCCAGACCGGCAGCGCTGTTAGCTGCGACGACAAGAACGTCTGCACCGCGGATAGCTGCTCTGTGAAGACCGGCTGTGCGCACAAGAACGTCGCGGCGCTCTGCACCGACGGCAACGTCTGCACGCTCAGCGACATCTGCAAGGACGGCAAGTGCACGTCATCGGTGAAGTTGACGTGCAAGGACGGCAACCCGTGCACCAACGACCTCTGCGACAAGAAGACGGGCTGCAAGTTCGTCGCTAACACCGCCAAGTGCTCGGACGGCAACGCCTGCACCACCGGTGACACCTGCAAAGGTGGCAAATGCACCCCCGGCACCGGCAAGGCCTGCAATGACGGCAACCCCTGTACGACGGACAGCTGCTCCATCGTCGGAGGTTGTGTCTACAAGGCGAACACCGCGGCGTGCTCGGACGGCAACGCCTGCACCGAAAACGACGTCTGCGCGAGCAAGAAGTGCACC
>JAGSHB010000200.1 GCA_023954815.1 Myxococcales bacterium
ATCTTCCCCAACATGACCATCCAGATGATCGGCATCGGTGAGGAGGCAGGCTCGCTTGAGACCATGCTCGACAACATCATCGACGTCACCGATGCCTCGCGCGGTGTGGTGATGCTGCTCGTCGACGACAAACCTCAGGTGAAGGCGGCGCGTGAATCTGGCGGCAAGATGTCGCGCAGCAACATGCAGATCAGCGATAGCATCGTGAAGAAGGTGATCGAGACCCGCCAGCCGGAGATCGTCAGCGATGCGCTCAACTCGGAGTTCCAGGCCGCCCGCTCGGTGATGGACTTTAAGCTGTGCTCGGTGCTGTGCGTACCGCTGCTGGTTCGTGCTGAGCTGTTTGGCGTCATCTACCTAGCGAACGACAACGTGGTGAACCTGTTTTCCCGGGAGGCACTGGACGTAGCGACTGTCTTCGCGGCGCAGGCGTCCATGGTGCTGCGCAACGCCATCTTGATCCGCGAGTTGAAGCTCAGCAACGAGAGCTTGACCCAGCAGATCGAGCGCATGAACTTCGGTTCGTTGATCGGGGCTAGCCCATCGATGCTGGCCATCTTCAAGAAGATCGACAAAGTCGCGAAGACGGATGTGTCGGTGCTGATCGAGGGAGAGACCGGCACAGGCAAGGAGTTGGTCGCTGCCGAGGTTCATCGCCGATCGCCGCGCGCTAGTGGTCCGTTCGTGGTCATCAACTGCGGCGCGATCCCAGAAAACCTACTTGAGAGTGAGCTCTTTGGTCACGTGAAAGGCGCATTTACGGGGGCGGTATCGACCCGTGATGGCAAGTTCCAGCAGGCCGATGGCGGCACGCTTTTTCTCGACGAACTCGGTGAGATGCCACTGAATTTGCAGGTCAAGCTTCTGCGTGTGCTGGAAGATCGCAAGGTCACCCGCATCGGCGAAGGCACGGCCCGCGAGATCGACATTCGTGTGGTTGCCGCGACCAATCGTGTGCTGGCTGACGAGGTCAAAGAGGGCAAGTTCCGAGAAGATCTGTACTACCGCCTCAATGTGGTTCGGCTGGTCTTGTCGCCCCTGCGTGAGCGCGGCGACGACGTTCACCTGCTGGCGCGCTACTTTCTCAAGCGCAGCAGCGACGAGCTCGGCGCCACGGTGACGACCTTTTCTGACGATGCGCTGCGTGCCATGCGACTGCATCGCTGGCCCGGCAACATCCGGGAGTTGGAAAATCGCATCAAGAAGGCCGTGATCTTCTGCGATTCTGAAACCTTGACCGCTGAAGAGCTCGACCTCGCCGAACTGCGAGACGACCGTATTTTGCCATTGAACGAGGCGAAGGAGCGCTACGCCCTGACCTACGTCGAGAAGATCCTCTCGCTCAATGGTGGCAACCGAACCAAGACTGCAAGCGATCTCGGTGTCGATGTACGGACCGTATTTCGCTACATCGAGAAACGCAGAGACGACTAAGTCTTTCCACGTGAGCCCCAACCGAGCCATGAGCCGGGGCACCAGGAGCCCAAGATGACAAAGCTAAACGTTCGCCCAGGGGTACTGACCGGCGCCGCGCTCCGTGAGGTACTCGACTACTGCCGAGACACCCAGTGCGCGCTACCCGCCGTCAATGTGATCGGATCGCACAGTACCAACGCTGCGATGGAGGCTGCCCGCCGTGCCAATAGCCCGGTGATCATCCAGGTCTCCAATGGCGGCGCACGTTTTTGGGGCGGAAAGTGGTTGGACAACACCGATCAAGCCGGTGCCGTGGCCGGTGCTGTTGCCTGTGCCCACCACTGTCGGGCCATGGCCGAGCACTATGGCGTCGCCGTCATCTTGCATAGCGACCACGCCGCTAAAAAGCTGATTCCTTGGGTCGATGGCATGGTTTCCGCTGGTGAAGCCTACTTCGCCAAGCACGGGGAGCCGCTGTACAGCTCGCACATGCTCGATCTCTCCGAGGAGTCCCTGGAAGACAACCTGGAGATCAGCGCACAGATGCTGCAGCGCATGGCCAAAATCGACATGACCTTGGAGATCGAGTTGGGCGTGACCGGCGGTGAAGAGGATGGCGTCGACAACTCCGACATCGACGACAGCCGCTTGTACACCCAGCCGTCGGAAGTGCTAGCCGCCTACGACAAGTTGAACCCGATCGGGTCCTTCATGGTCGCGGCTTCATTCGGTAATACCCATGGTGTCTACAAGCCGGGCAACGTGGTGCTCCGCCCAGAGATCCTCAAGCAGAGTCAGGCTGTGGTCGCCGCTGAGCGCGGAACGGGCGACAAGCCGTTGCATTTCGTGTTTCACGGCGGCTCGGGCAGCGCGCCGGAGGAGATCGCTGAGGCGGTGTCGTACGGCGTGGTGAAGATGAACATCGACACGGATACCCAGTGGGCGTTCACCAACCCGATCAAGCAGTACATGGACAGCAACGACGGCTACCTGCACACCCAAATCGGCAACCCCGACGGTGCCGACAAGCCCAACAAGAAGAAGATCGACCCGCGCGGTTGGTTACACTTGGGCGAAAAAGGCATGGCTGACCGCTTGGTCCAGGCGTTCAAAGATCTTGGTGCGTTCGACAAATTCATCGTCGGCTAGCCGGCGATTGGGTGCGGCTCGTCCTCTCTTGTCACCAGTTCTTGTCACCAGGGAATTGAACCATGCAGCCCACAGCAACGCCGGCCTCTCCATTTCCGCACATGCTCGCGCCGCTCGATCTCGGTCACGTGGTCCTCAAGAACCGTGTGTTGATGGGCTCGATGCACGTTGGGCTGGAGCATGGCATCGGTCCGCTGTCGAAAATGGCGACCTACTTTGCCCGTCGTGCCGAGGGTGGCGTGGGGCTGATGGTCACCGGTGGTGTCGCGCCCAACTCTGCCGGCACGACTATGCCGCTGGGCGGCAAGATGACCCACCGACTGGAAGCTTGGCAGCACAAGGTGGTGACCGACGCCGTCCATGAGGCGGGCGGCCGAATCGCGATGCAGATCTTGCACACGGGCCGGTACGCCTACCACCCATTCGCGGTCGGGCCCTCGAACGTGAAGAGCCCGATCAGCATGTTCAAGCCGCGGGCGCTGAGTGTGCGCGGCATCAAGAAGACCATCGCCGACTTCGCCAATTGCGCGACCCTCGCCCAGCGCGCGGGCTACGACGGCGTCGAGATCATGGGCAGTGAGGGCTACCTCCTCAACCAGTTCATCGCCACGCGTACCAACAAGCGGACCGATGCGTACGGTGGCGACTATGCCAACCGCTCGCGCCTCGCTGTGGAGGTCGTTCGCGCGGTGCGCCAGGCCGTGGGTCCTGAGTTCATCATCATCTTTCGGTTGAGCATGCTCGACTTGGTGGAAGGCGGCAGCACCTGGCCCGAGATCGTCGACCTAGCCAAACGCATCGAAGGTGCTGGCGCGTCTATCTTGAACACGGGCATCGGCTGGCACGAAGCGCGCGTGCCGACCATCGCCACGCTGGTGCCGCGAGCTGCCTTCACCTGGGTGACGCGCAGGCTCAAAGGCGAGGTGTCGATTCCCCTGGTCACCAGCAATCGCATCAACATGCCGGATGTGGCAGAGCGGGTGCTCGCCGGCGGTGACGCGGACATGATCAGCATGGCGCGGCCCTTTCTCGCCGACCCAGATTGGGTGCTGAAAGCTGCGACTGATCGCGCCGACGAGATCAACACCTGTATCGCGTGTAACCAAGCGTGTTTGGACCATATCTTCTCTCGTAAGAGGGCGACGTGCCTCGTCAATCCCTTCGCTTGCTATGAGACCGAGTGGCAGGTGCATCCCGTCAAAGCACGGCGCCGTATCGCTGTCGTGGGCGCGGGACCCGCTGGGCTGGCTTGTGCGACGACCGCTGCTGGCCGCGGGCATGACGTCACGCTGTACGAGGCTGCTGAGACGATCGGCGGGCAGTTCAATATGGCCCGCAAGATCCCAGGCAAGCAGGAGTTCAAGGAGACGCTGCGCTACTTTGGCCGGCAGATCGAGCTCACTGGTGTCCACCTCAAATGCGGTACTGCGGTCGATGCCAAGGCGCTGCTGGCCGAGGGGTTCGACACGGTGGTGTTAGCGACCGGTGTGCAGCCGCGACGTCTGAAACTGCAGGGTATCGAGCACTCAAAAGTACTCAGCTATGTCGATGTGCTCGCCGGTGGAAAGCAGGTCGGAGAGCGTGTCGCGATCATCGGTGCGGGCGGTATCGGCTTTGATATGGCTGAGTTTCTGACAGACCCCCACACGGGCACCCTATCTGAAGACCCGCTGGATGCGTCGCTCGACCCCGCTAGCGCGGAGGCCTACTTCGAGGAGTGGGGGATCGAACAGGACCCGAGTGTTCGCGGTGGATTGAAGAAGCCAGCGCCGCCGACCTCGCCGAGAACCGTACATCTCTGCCAGCGCCGCACCACGCGGCCGGGGGCAAATCTCGGCCGTACGACTGGCTGGATTCACCGCGCGACCCTGAAAAGTCGGGGGGTATTTCTTCATTCCGGCTGCGAATACACAAAGATCGATGATGTTGGTCTGCACCTATTCGAAGACGGCGAGGCCAAGGTCATCGAAGTCGATAGCGTCGTGATCTGTGCCGGACAGGTGCCGAGGCGGGACTTGCTCGCAGACCTACAGGCCGCCGGGCAAGACGTGGTTCTCATCGGTGGGGCCGACGTCGCCGGAGAGTTGGACGCCAAGCGCGCGATTCGTCAGGGCACCGAGATTGCCGCAGCGCTGTAGTCGGTTGCGCTCGCTAGAAGGGCAGGATGTCCGTCGCGCCCATCTCTTGCATCATTTCCACCACTTGGCACAGCGGCAGGCCGACGACGTTGGTGTACGATCCCGTCAGCTCTTCGGCCAGATAGGCACCGACGCCCTGAATGGCGTATGCCCCCGCTTTGTCCATGCTCTCACCGACCGCGACGTAGGCCTCGATCTCTGCACGAGATAGGGGCTTGAAGCGCACGCGGGTGGTCACCGCCTGCAAGCCCTCACGATCACGGCGAAGATCAAAGAGCGAAAAGCCCGTGATGACCTGATGCTCACGGCCTGCAAGCCGAATCAGCATCTCGCGGGCTTCCTGCACATCGGTGGGTTTTCCGAGCAGCATGTCGTCGATCGTCACGACCGTATCCGCACCCACGACCCAACGAGGCAAGTCCGCTTCGCCGCTCCAGCCCGGATTTTCGCTGTTGTAGAGCGTCGTCTGCAGGCGCCGAACCGCCGACAGCACCTTCTCTCGCGCGAGCCGTTTGGTGTAGCCGATGGGGGTCTCCCCTGGAATCGGCTCCTCGTCGATCGCGGCGGGGACGGGCTTGATGCTGAACCCCGCCCGCTCCAGCAATTCCTTGCGGCGCGGCGAACTAGAGGCGAGCACGAGGGTAGCGCTGGGCATCGGGAGCTCCTGACTTCGCCCTTGGGCGGAAGCATCAAGTTGAAGACGGTCGTCGCCTTAGGGCTGCGGCTCGTCAGTCGTGGGTACGCCCTTCTTCCGGGCCAGTTTGGCGGCTTTTCGCTCGGCCTTGCGCTGCCGGCGCGCGTCTTTGCGGGCCACTCGCTGGTCGCGCCGCAGCACGCGTCTCGACGCCCAGGCCTTGCGCCACCCGGTCACTTCAGGGTCTTCACCAATCATGGCGCGACCGATCTTGTTGCCGAAGCGCGGAAGGAGCAGGCCGCTGACGCAGAGCAGCATCGTCAATCCGACGATAAATAGCTCATAGCGCGTCATATCGAGAAGTTCGACCATGTTCCGTCCAGGGGGCCGAGCCAGTAGTGGCGTCGGACGATTGTCGCAGTGTGCACGAGTTGGGCCATCCATCAAGGACAGTCCGACAGCCGCCGGTGACTTGCGCGATCGGACCCCACGATCAGCCTAGCCGTCCAGCCACGCCGGTCGTCGCCAGATTGTGGCTTGTGTGGCCTGCAGATAGACCGCCAATGGTCTCTGGTGTTTGCTTGTTCGGGTCTGCTGTCAGAGGCTAGAGACTGTTGATTTTGTCGCCCATGCCTTTGACCTTCTTGAAGAGGCCCTCGCCCTTCTTGTAGGAGCCTTCGACACGTTTGCCCATGCTTTCCGCAGACTTGTAAGTCCGCTCAGGCGTGCTGATCACGCGGTCGACCTTGTTGATCGCCTTGTCGGGCTTGGCGAGGATCTTGTTCTGCCGGCGCTTGGCCTTCGCCATCTTGCCGTCGACCGTGTCCGGCCCCATGGACTCGACCTTGACCGAGCCGCCCTTCTTCTTCACCCGCGCACCCCAGCGGATGATCAGGTCGTATTTGGAGCGACCCTTGATCGGATCGATCCGCACCCGCGGGTGATTGAGCAATTCAGCGATCAACGCCACCTGCGCCTTCGCCGACGGCTTGAACAGCACCTGGGGAGAATCACGCTTTTTCTTTGAGGTATCGGTCTGCACGTCCTTGTGTCCGAGTTTGCCTAGCAGCGTCTCGATGTTCTCGATCGCCGGCTCGCCCGGCTCTCCGATGTGGTTGATCACCATGATCTTGGCGTAGCCGGTGATGCGCTTGAAGTCCGCATCTTGGCGAAGATAGGTGAAGTCTCCGTCCGAACGGGCCCGGATCAGCCGCTCGGCGCTCTGTTCCGTCCCCAGATCGGCGAGGTTCTGTAGCCACTGAATGGCGTCATTGCGTTTTTTCTGCAGCGAGTAGCCACAGCCGATATTGTAGATCGCGTACTCACTGCGGGGGTCGAGCCCAATGGCCTTCTTGAGCTTGCCAACGCCGCGACTGACCTTCTTGCGAACCAAGTCTTTGACGCCATCCTTGGCGACTTTTTCTGCCGCGCGCTTGTCTGACTTGGTGGCCTCCGGTGGATCGTAGCGCTTGCGCCGCTTTCGGGTCGCGCGAACAGGCCGGTCCTTGCGAGCGGTGCGTACTGGCAGCTTGATGCCGTAGCGAAACAGGCCATCCCGTGCGACAGCGGCGGCGTCATTGCTGCCGTTTTCGTACATCCAGCGCATCGCCTTTTTGGCGGCGGAGCGGTAGCCACCGTTGATGATGTGGAACCGCGCATACGTGCTGTACAGGTCGGCGCACTCGATCAACTTCTCTTCGTCTGCCTTGGCCGGTCGCTCGAAGGACTTGGCGCAGATATGCCGGTGCTTGGTGAAAGGCGAGTCGGAAGCGAGACCCGTCGTGGCGAGTACCAACCCAGCGGCGAGCACAAGCGCGGGCGTCAGCTTTGAAAAAGGGGCGTGGCGTCGCATGATCCTCTGCGTGCGGTGCCTCGACGTGCGAGACGGTTAGGTTGACGGCCGACCTCACCGATGAAGCGGCCCGCTGCGAATAGGGAATCTGCGGGCCCTTCAAGGTCTTTGCAGCCTCAGCCATACTATGCGTGGCCGCGAGCTTGGGTCAACGAACGTGATGGCCCCAACCCTGGAAGTCGACTTGTCAGAACCGAAGAACCGATCGCTATCCCAGACCGCAAGTCATGTCTTCGTCGCGCTGCTCGCAGTGTTGGCGGTCTTGGCTTGGCAGGCGTGGTCCAATCGCGATCAGGGCGGCGCTGCATCTTCAGCCTCGTCGCAAGATGTGTCCCACGGCGCGCAGCCGGAGGAGGCCGATGGCTCGGCCTTGTCTGCCCCGGCACCGGTGACCAATGGCCAAGACAACGCCTTGCCGTCCCCCATCGCACCACCTACCGCCGCCGCTCCGGTGAAGATTACCGCCGCCCCGGCGTCGCTGCGCGTGTGGCACAACACGCGCGTCGTCTTGGAGGCGGAGCCTGGTCCTGAAGCCGATTTTACGCGCTATGTTTGGCATTTTGAGGACGGCTCGAACCCCGCCGAGGGGGCGAAAGTCACGCACGTGTTTCCGGAGAGTGTGACCGATCGCCACATCACGCTCGAGGCCCACCGCACCGGTAGCACTCCGCTGGTCATCAGCAAGCGTTTGCCCATCGAGCGCCTACTGGTTGCACCGGTCGATGGCACCGGTGATTTGGTGCGCCCGGTTCCCAAGCCTCGCGGTCTGCGTGTGGCCTTTATTGGCGCAGGCGCGGCCCTGCCGAACGATCAGATGCTGAGTCGTCTACTCAAGCTGAAGGTGGCGGCGTTCGTAATCGTGGGCTCGGCGCCGGCAGCTGGCGGCGCGGCCCAGACGCTGACAAAGCTCGACAGCCCGGCGCCAGTGCTGCATCTCGACACGGCGCTCGCCAGTCCAGAGGTGCCGCTGCCCGATGTCGCCTTGAAGCGGGCGCCGCTCACGGTGGTTCGCGATCCGCTCGGCCGGGTCACGCACGGTGCGGGCGCTGGTGTGTGGGTCCTCGATCACGTGGCGTTCGTGCCGCACGATAGTCGGCCCCTCGCTAGCAATGAGGCAGCCATGCTGGCGTTGCAGAGGGCGCTGCAGGTCGCCTCAGCCTATCCGTCCATCGCCATGTTGAGTGCGCGACCTCTGTCGCCCTTGATCGATCATGAGCAGGTGGCTGATCGTGCCTTCCGCATCTACGAACACGCCCTTCGAAGCAACGTGGCGGTCGCCGTGTCCGCCAGTTCCGGGGTTGCCTACGATGGCAGGTACGGGGGCCTGGGCGCCGTGTCCGTCGGTCAGACAGCACCGCATGGCTGCGCCCGTTTAGCGGGGACCGACCACTGCCAACGCGGGACTGTGACGCTGATCGATCTGCCCAAGAAGGGCGGCAGCCGCACGCTGCACCTCCGACTGCCGTCTCTGAGCGCTTGGCTCGACACCGCGGTGCTGCCCTCATCCGTGGGAAAATACCGCCGATGACGCGTCTGCTCCCCCCTTTGGGAGAGGACTATGCCGCCGTGTATGTGCACTTTCCGTGGTGCCTGCACCGGTGTTCGTACTGCGATTTTGCGACTACGGCGCATCGCGACCCCCCACGCGAGGACTATCGGTCGCTGATTATTAAAGAGTTGGGCCTGCGCACTGAAACGTGGCGGCCAAAGGGCGTGCGAACGGTGTTCTTCGGTGGCGGCACCCCGTCGCTCTGGGGGGCGGACAACATCGCCGCCGTTTTACAGGCGATCGACGCGTGGTCCCCCATCGCCGGCGGTGCTGAGCTCACCCTAGAGGCCAACCCAGGCGCCCTTGAATCCGGCGATCTGAGCGCCTACGTATCGGCGGGGATCAATCGTGTCTCGGTCGGGGTGCAGGCGACGGATGACGATCGCTTGCGGGCGCTGGATCGTCTGCATGACGCGGCCAGTGCGCGGGCGACCTTGGCGGAGCTCGCTGAGTTGATCGCTTCCGGGAAGTTGGCCAGCGCGTCGGCCGATTTGCTCTTTGGCGCGCCGGGTCAATCGATGGCTGATCTCCATGCCGATGTCCGTGCGATCATGGCATATGGTCTTCCGCACCTCTCGGCCTACGCCCTCACGCTGGAAGAGGGCACGCCGCTGTCCAAGATGGTGCAACGGGGCCTCGCCAAGCCACCCAACGATGATCGCCAGGCGGAGATGCTGCTCGCGCTCCCCGAATGGCTGAGAGAGTGGGGGCTGGAGCGCTACGAGGTGAGTAATTTTGCCCGTCCTGGCTTTGAGTCGCGCCACAACCTGGTCTATTGGCAAGGCGGGCCCTACCTCGCGCTCGGCGTCGGTGCCCATGGCTTCGTGCCATCGGCTGCAGCCGTCACCGTCGGCGATCGCTATGGCAATCACCGCAGCAGTGCTTTGTGGATGGCGCAAATGACCGAGGGGCGGCTGGCAGAGGTCGAGCGAGAGCCCATCGATGCCGTCACCCACAGGGACGAATTGGTGCTGACCGGCTTGCGTCTGCGGCAAGGGCTCGATGTCCGCGCTGCCCGTCACCGTCTCGGCGCCAAATTGTGTGACCAGCTGCTAACCCGCGCGAACTCGCTGATCGAGCAGGGGGCGCCGCTCACCGTCACCGACGGCTGGCTTCGCGTGCAGGCGCACGGTGTGCATCAACTCGACCGCTGGCTGTTTGCCCTACTCGACGATGAGCCCGCCATCCGGTGACCTCTTCCCAATCAGCCAACAATGCGCACAGGCGGCAGTTCGTTGACGATCAGGGTAGGGGCGGCGAGACTGCGACCATGTTCTATCGATTCAGACATTCCTGCGCCCGCCTGACCTTCGCCATCGCAGTTGGGGCCGCTCTGATCGCTGGCGGCTCGCCATCGACGGTCGCTGCATCCACGCCGCAAGAGAGCAAGGCCCTACAGCTGACCGCTCAGGCGAAATCAGCCTACAAAGCAGGGAAGTACGTGCAGGCAGCGATGCTGTTTAAGCGAGCCTACGCGCAAGTGCCGGAACCGACGTTGCTCTTCAACGCGGCGCGGGCCTATCAGCGCGGCGCCCACCTACGTGAAGCCTTGTCCATGTTTCGGCTGTACCTGACGCTGGCGACGCACAACGACGAAGAAACGCGTGCAGGTCGTTCCGAAGCGGTCGCTCATATCTCGGAAATCGATAAGCGACTCCAACGCCAGGCCGAAGCCCAACGGGCGAAAAACACCCCAAAACACGGGCAGCCACCGCCGACAGTGACGCCGCCGTCCGCCGCCAAGCCTGCAGGGACAACGCCCCGTCAGACGACGCCAGCGGTGCCGCCCGTCAAGCCAGCTGTCGGCCCATCGCCGCCACAGACGGGGCCCCCGGCGGCAGTACCCACACCCACTGCGCCGCTGACGACTCAAAAGCCCGTGCACCGACCCGGACTGTTTTCTCGCGTCAGCGCCGACAAATGGACCGAGCGAGAAATCGCTGCTGTCTCCCTCATGGCGGGCGGCGGCGCGATGATCGTCACCGGGCTGATCTTGCACGCCGTTGCATCGAGCACCCTCAGCGAGCTCGACGAAGACATGGCACGTCGCACAACGAGCCAAGGCGGCGTAACCTACTATTCTGGCATCACGCAGAAAGCGGGTCAGCAGGCGCTCGATAGCCACGATGGTCTACGCCTTGGCGGCAACATGACGATCACCCTCGGTTTGGCTGCAG
>JAGSHB010000224.1 GCA_023954815.1 Myxococcales bacterium
GGCATCCCTTACCCGCAAGAGGGGTGCTGCATGCAAAAGCTGACTTGGATTATCTTCCTCACCATCGCCGGTTTGGCGGGTTGCGCGGGCGAAGATACGGCCGCCACAGGACCCGCTATCGCAGTGTCAGACGCGGCGGCGACCAGTGACGGGATTGTCTCTGACACCGCCAGCGACACCCATTCGGTGTCGGACTCCGGCAGCCGAACGCAACCCGATACGCAGCAAGACACCCTAATTCAGTTCGACACGGGCGCTGATGCTGGCAACCCAGGGCTGCCCGAGAAAGTTGTCGCCATCACGCTGCATCCAGCCGCTGCCACGCTCGCTGTCGGCAGCCAAGTCGCGCTCGCTGCCACGGCCAAACTCGACGACGGCACCAGCGCAGACGCGACGGCGCTTGTGCAATGGGCGACCTCTGGCGCTTCAGTGGTGCAGATCAATGCGTCGGGTGTCGCTGTGGGTATCGCCGCCGGCGCCGCCACGGTGACCGCCAGCTTGGATGGCGTCGTTGGCTCGGCGCAGCTCACGGTGTCTCCACTCGCCATTACGAAGCTCGCCCTCACCCCGACCAAGGCCAGCATCGGCATCGGCGCGACGCAGAAATTCAGCGTCATCGCGACCATGGAAGGTGGGTCGACAGAAGACGTCAGCGCCAGCGCGGTGTGGTCAGTCGACGACGCAAAAGTCGCGTCGGCAGGCGTAATCGGCGCGTTCGTGGGCCTACAAGCTGGCCAAACGACGGTGCGCGCCAAGGTCGGAGCTGCAGAAGCGACCGCGCAGTTGACGGTGACGGGCGCCGCCGTGAAGGGCCTGTCCCTGACCCCCGCGGATGCCAAGATCAGCGTCGGTGGCAGCGTCAAGATGACCGTGACGGCGATCTATGACGACGGAACGGCCGCGGACGTATCCGCGTCAGCGACCTGGAGCTCAAGCGCACCGAGCAGCGCAAAGGTCGATGGAAGCGGGCTTGTTGCAGGGGTTGGGCCCGGCGTCGCGATAATCTCGGCCTCTTTTGAAGGACAGCTCGCGAGCCGCCCCGTCACCGTGCTGCCAAAGACGGTCAAGCTGACGAAGATCACGGTCTCTCCGGCCAAATCAACCCTCGCCGCTGGCACCAGCGTGACCCTGAAGGCGACCGGTCTCTTCGACGACGGCAGCAACCAAGATCTAACCACGTCGGCCATTTGGTCAGTGAGCGACAACAAGCTCGCGACGGTGAGCAACGACCCGCTATCGGCTGGCCAAGTCACTGCCATCGCGGCGGGCAGCCTGACCGTGAGCGCGACATTTGGCGGCGTGACGGGCGAGGCCCTGGTGGCCATCTCTGCTGCCACATTGACGAAGCTGGCCATCAAACCGACCGCCGTGACGGTCCCCCTCGGCCTGACCAGCCAACTGCAGGCCCTCGGCACCTACAGCGATGGCAAGGTGCTCGATGTCACCACCAAAGCGACCTGGACGAGCAGCCCAGCCGGCGTCGCGACCGTGAGCAACGGCGCGCAGGGTGGGCTCGTCACCGGCAGCAAGACAGGCAGCGCGCAGGTGACGGCGAACATCGGACAAATCCAGGCGACCGCCAAGATCACGGTGCTGGCGTCCGTGCTCACCAAGATCGAAATCAGCCCAACCGGCGCGGCTGTTCCAGTCGGCAACAAGCAGGCGTTCACGGCGAAGGGCACCTGGAGCGGCGGCAACAGCCAAGACGTCACCCAATCGGTGGTGTGGACCGTCAGCGACGAAAAGCTCGCCAGCATCAGCAACGCCAAGGGCACCCAGGGCAGCCTAACCGCCCTCGCCCCCGGCCAAGTCACGATCACCGCCACCATCGGCAACATCAGCGGCAAGGTGTCGGTCAAACTGAGCGCTCCGACACTCACCAAGCTGACCATCGGGCCCGCCAACGCGACGCGCAAAGCGGGTCAGTCGGTCCAATTTTGGGTCGTCGCCGAACTCTCGAACGGCAAGACCGCCAACGTGACGCAGCAGGCCAAATGGAGCACGTCCAACCCTGCGGTAGCGACGATCAACACCGGCAACTTCAACGTCGCGGTGGTGCAGGCAAAATCAGCTGGAAAGGCTACGATCACCGCGGTATTTGGGGGTAAAAGCGCCAGTACGACCTTCAATGTCACCGACCCGGCGATCACCAGCCTCCAGGTCACGCCGGCTGTCTGGAAGGTGGCGTCGGGCATGCCGATGCAGTTTCAAGCGGTGGCGATTTTCAGCGACAACACCACCCAGAACGTGACGTTTCAGGCGCAGTGGAGCTCCAGCAAGACGAGCATCGCCCAGATCGGCAACAAGGGTCCTGGGCCGGGCGGTCCTCCCAACAAGGGCCGCGTGCAGACCAAGCAGCCGGGCGTGGTGACGCTGACCGCGACGTTCCAGGGGTTCAAAGCGACGGGCGAGCTGACGGTGACCGCGGCGCAACCGACTGGCGTCTCCCTCTTTCCGGGCAAGCACACGTGCACCAAGGGCGAGTTCCGCGGCTTCCAAGCCTCGTTGCTCTTTTCCGACGGCACCTCTCAGAACGTCACCAAGGGCGCCACCTGGCTGTCCAGCGACGACAAGGTCGCCTCGGCGCTCAACGGGATGAATCAAAAAGGGGCGGTGCAGTGCATCGCCAAGGGGACGGTGACCATCTCGGCAGCGGTCGGTGGCTACAAAGGCCAGGCCTCGCTCGAGGTGAAAGCTGCGACGGTCACGAGCCTGCAAATTCAGCCTGCAGTGGCCAATGTGGCGGTCGGCGTGCCGTTGAAATTCGGTGTGTCCGCGGTGATGAGCGACGGCACGACCCAAGACGTGAGCTGGCAGACCACGTTCGTCTCCTCGGATCCGACCATCGCGAGCATCTACAACGGCGGCGGGACGGCCGGCTGGACCCAGACGCTCAAGGCGGGTCAAGTCACCATCACAGGCACGTGGGGCGGCAAATCCGTGAAGGCCAAGCTGACGGTGAAGAAGGCGGGGATCAAGAGCATCGAGCTCAGCCCAACCCAGCCCATCGTCGTGCCAGGGACGTACGTGAAGCTCAACGCGGTCGCTATCCTGACGGACAATACGACCCAGAACATCGGCCCGGCTTCGTCGTGGACGACCAGTGACGCGAAGGTTGCGACGGTGTTCAACGGCGCGCAGGGCAATCCGCAGGCCAACCAGAACAAGGGTGTCGTTCAGGCGCTCACGCCCGGCAAAACGACGATTTCGGCGACGTGGAACGGCAAGACCGGCTCGACGGTTGTGACGGTGCAGAAGGTCTCGCTCAAAGAAATCCAAATCACGCCTTTCGCGCCCATTTTGCCGATTGGTTTCGTGACGAGGCTGCGGGCGACCGCGGTGTTTACCGATTTTTCGACCCAAGATCTGACCGGTCAGGTGAGTTGGGTGTCCAGCGCGCCCGGTGTGGCGGCGGTGGCAGCGATCGGTCCGACAAAGGGCTGGGTCACGCCCCTCGGCAAAGGCAAAGCGACCATCACGGCGACCTGGGAAGGCAAGAGCGGCACCACCGATGTGACGGTGACCGATGCCAAGCTGCAGTCCGTCAAAATCACCGCTCCGAAGACGTCGATCGCCGTTCAGGAGACGACTCAGCTGGTCGCTACCGGCCTGTTTTCTGGGGGGTTAAGCCTGAATATCACGCCTTATGCCACCTGGCTCAGCAGTGACTCCTCGGTGATTGGCGTCAGCAACGCATTTGGTACGTGGGGGCAGGCCAAGGGGCTTAAGAGCGGCAAGACGACCATCACGGCGGTGCGCAGTGGTATACAGGGGACGATCGACCTGACCGTGAAGTGACCTGAGAACGGTCCTGAGAGACTGCCGCTGATGACGCTGAACCTGCCCGCCCCCGCTGAGTTTCACCGCGCCCTGCCCTTTCCCCATGCGGTGATCCCCGACGCCATCGCCCCCGATGAGCTGGCCGCGCTGGCGCGAGAGTTCGAGACGCTCACCTGGCAGCCCGATCACAACGACTTGGTGATGGCGCTCATGGCGCCGCCCCCGCCCGGTGGTGCAATCGCGCAGCTGATCGAGCGATGGCAAACCCCCGAGCAGTTGGCCCGCTGGAGTGCGCTCATCGGCGAGCCGCTGGTGGGGCTGGTGCTGTCGGCGTGGCAATACACCCAGGGCTGCTACCTGCTGCCGCACACGGACGCCGATCCCCACCGCCGCATCGCTGTCGTGGTCCACGTGAGCGTTGATTCTCCTGGTGGTGTTGCGTTGGCAGGCGGCGCGTTGCGGCTCTTTGAGCAAGCGTCGGACGAAGGGCCCGATTCGTGGCGGATTCACAGCGAAATCCCTACAAAACCGGGCTCTGTGGTGATTTTCGAAGCGTCGGAGGTCGCCCTCCACGCGGTCGGAGAGGTCACCGCTGGGCGCCGGCTGACGCTGGCGGGTTGGCTGCTCACCAGCCCTGATCCCGTCATGACCACCCGCGTCAGCCCGCCGCTGCCGCCGGTCCACGTCGCCGCTCAGCTGCTTGGCGATGCCCAGCGCAATGAGGTCCGGCAAACCCAGCTGCAGACGCGAGATGTGGCGGATCAGGGCCGCTACCAGTGGGCAGATCTCGCGCCGACCCTGCCTGTTGTCCGAGAGATCAGCGCCTGGGCCAGCGCGGCGCTCACGCGGCCGTTGCGCGTCGTTCGGGCGCGGCTTCTGCGCTTGTCAGCTGGCGACTACACCCTGCACAAAGACGACGTCGCCCAGCGGCACCCCGATGAAATCGCCCACGCCATCGTCGATGTGTCCGCCGAGGCCCATGGCCAGGCCATCGCTACCTGGCACCGGAAGCCGTACGCAGTGCTGGCCAGGCCGCAGACTCCCGGTGATGCCGTCGTGGTGATGCGCACGCCGGGCGTCTATCTCTGGCAACACTATGTGCCGAAAGCCTGTGTAGACGTCGCCGTGTGGCGGCTCGATATCGGGTTCGCTGAGGCGTGAAACCCAAGGCTGCGGCACGGACGCAACCCGATGCTCAGAGTGTGTCGTAGAGCCGGAGAGACACCTGCTTTTGCGCCCAAGCGTTGGTGCTCATGTCACGAATCCGAACGGTGAGCTCCAACCAACGGCCGCAGTACAGATGCGACTTGGAGCTGTCGACACCGAACACAATGAGGGTTCCGGCGTGGGTTTGGCTGGCGGTTGTGTAGGTGAAGGGGAGCTTGCCGTCCTTGCCCGCGTAGAGCACCGGTTGCTTTCCGAGCGCCGCCAGCACGCATCCCACGTGGCCGAACATCTCACTCTGCAGCTTCGCTAGAGAGCCCGTCTCGCCCGGTAGTTTAACGCGCACTGCGGCGTACACGTGAAAGCCGCCCTGGGTGCCATGAACCATCGGCACGGACTGACCATCCACGTACGGCACAAACGCGCCCGTCTTCGGATGATTGGTGCCGATTTCGAGCTGCAAGGTTGGTTTTGGGGGCTTTTTGCCGGCAAAGAACTTGGGCTCGGGCCACGCGCAACCGGCCACATCGGGCTGCGGCACGTCGCTCTTATAGGCGTCAGGCCCGGGGCCTGCATCTGCATGGCACAGCCCCGTTGGACCGGTATCGGAGACCGTCGTGCCGCTGTCGATGCCGCCGTCAGTCTCTGCCCCCGCACCGTCATCCGCGCCGCCGTCAGTCTGCGCGTCCGTGAGATGGTCAGTCCCGTCGCCAGCCCATTGGTCCGTCAGGCCGCCGTCGTCGGACGCCGCGTCGCTCGCTGTCGCCGCGCCCGCTGTGTCTGTTGCTGAGGTATCGGCTAGCCCGGCGTCTGCTGCGGCGTCCTGCAACGCGTCGCCATCTGAACCAGCCCCAGCGCTGTCGAGGACATCCGCTTGCAGTGGTACATCCGATGCAGCGTCGAGGGACGACCCACCGTCGGCGCCAGCGCCACAAGCGGATGCCAGCACCACCACAGCCAGCAACATGAGCCCGAAAGCCGCCCCTCCCCTGCCCGGCCCGAGATGGCGGTCATTGGCTACCGTGGGTGCGGGCCTGATGAGCGGAAGTTTTAGATGAAAAGGTTGGCGCACGGTGGTCCTGTGGGTGCTGTGCGATTGGCGAGCCGAACGCACAGCAGCGTATCGGCGGCCGAAACCCCGATCAAGCGATCCGCGTCGCCTACACAGGTGCGGCAGGGCGAGGTGGGTCGCTGCAAGACACGATTTGTGGTGACGAACGCCCCGATGCGTGCTACCCCGCCGCCGCGAATTCCGCGTAAGAAGGAGCAGCAGATGGCGCGCCACACCGACTGGAAAATCAGGCTGACGGCGGCCGTCGTGACTGCGCTCGTCGCGAGCTGTGCCGGCCCCAAAGCCGACCCGGGCCAAGATCCCGCCGATATCGCCGCCGAACAAGCCCTGCTGAAAGCCCTGGCGTCGGATGTCATTGGGCCATCCATCGCTGTATTCGCCGATAAAACCGCCACGCTGGATGGGCTCGTCAAGACGTGGTGTGCCTCATCCGATCCAAGCGCTGACCCGTCGCTCCAGGCCGCGCAAACTGGCTGGTTGGCTGCCGCCCAGGCGTGGCACCACCTGCTGCCCATGGCCATCGGCCCACACGCGGACACCGACACGGCCGACGCCATCTACTCGTGGCCGCTGATCAATGCGTGCGCGGTCGATCAGGGCGTGGCGATGCTGCACAAGGACGCCAAGCTAGACGTGACGGCGGGCCTGCCCAATCGCAAGGGGATCGACGCCCTGGAGACCCTGCTTTTCCGGGCTTCCCTGCAGACCACCTGCCCTGCCCAAGCCCAACCCGAAGGCTGGAAAGACCTCACGGACCCAGAGAAAGTCGCTGCCCGCTGCGCCTACGCCGAAAAGGTCGCCGCGGCCTTGAACAAGCGCGCGCTGGCGCTGAAGACCGCCTGGGCGACCGACGGCGGGGACTATGGCGCGCAGCTCGCCGGCGACAACAAGACGTGGAAGTCGAGCCACGCTGCGCTCAACGCGCTCTCCGATGCCGTGCTGTCGCTGGAGACCGATGTCAAAGGCCGCCGCCTGGGCGCGCCGCTGGGCATCGCTGACAACCCCTGCGGTACCGTGGGCGTGGCCTGCAGCAAGGCGGTGGAGGCACCGTGGGCGCAAAAGGGTGCGACGCTGCTGAAGGCCAACCTAGCTGGCGCGCGGGATCTGCTGCTGGGCATCGGAGACAACGGCCAGGGTTTCGATGACTGGCTGGTCCGCAAGGGAGCCCAGCCCGCCGCGACGGAGCTGCGCGCCAAACTCGACGCAGCCCGGGATGCCTTGAACAAGGTGCCCGACCCGCTGCAAGACACGCTCAAGAACAAGCAAGCGCTCGTCAAAGCAGCCTACGACGCCATCGGGCAGCTGACCCATCACATCGAAACCCAGCTCCTGGTCGCGCTGGCGCTGGAGGTCCCCGCCTCTGTTGCGGGCGACGCGGATTAGCCCACCATGAGCGCTGCCACCGACGCCCTGTGGGCAGCTGCCAGCCATCTCCCCACAAAGCTGATCTCGCCCGAAGAGCGCCTGTTTTGGCCCTATTTGCTGGGAGCTGGCCTCGTCGCCGCGCTCTATTGGCGCTGGCACCGGTCAGCCAACACCACCTTTTGGAATTGGCTGTGGCCGTGGCGCAAGCTGGGTCGCGCGCGTCTCGATCTGACCTTGGCGCTGACGTGGGGCGTATTGCACGCCGGCGGGCTCTTCGTCCTCACCGCGCTGTCGCTGACGCTCAGTACGCTGGGCGGTGTGCTCTGGCTGCTGTCGGCCAGCGAACCGCTCCTGGGCCCGGCGACGCCGCTGAACTGGCCGACGTGGCTGGTAGCCTGGGTCTACGGCCTCGCCCTGTTTATCGCCTGGGATGGCTCCCGCTTCTTCGTGCACTGGCTGATGCACAAGTCCGACTGGCTCTGGCAGTTCCATCAGGTGCATCACTCCGCTGAGGTCATGACCCCGCTGACACTGCATCGGAGTCACCCGGTCGAAGCCACCCTCTTCGCGTTGATGCAGTGGCTGGTCACGGTTGTCGTCACCACGATGGCCGTTCGGCTCTTTGGCCCCCACGCCTCGCCGGCCACGCTGCTTGGCGTCAATGCCCTTGGTTTTGCGGCCTCATTTCTCGGCGGCAACTTGCGTCACAGCCACGCGGCCATCGCCTACCCCGATTGGCTGGAGCGGATCTTCATCTCGCCCGCGCAGCACCAACTGCACCACAGCACCGACGGCAGGTTGCAGCGCAGCAACCTCGGTATCTGGCTGGCGGTCTGGGATCGCATGGCTGGCTCCTTGGTTCACGGTCATCACGCACAGGTGGTGACGTTTGGTGTGGCACAGCCGGAGTGCAATCACGACCCCGTGGTCCTTGGATCGGCGTTGATTGGCCCATTTAGGGCCTGTATTTCGGGTCCGAATGTGACCGGTTCCGAGCCCCAACCCGACGCAACGCCCGGCGCCACCTCAGGCTGAACCCTATCGCCCAACAACCACCTGACGCGTAGGCAGAGACCGGCTACACTCCCGCCCGCGCCAACGCGGCGGCGCTTTATCTCATCGCCGCAGGATAGGTCTGGACATGGCGGACACCTCCCCCATCGCTCTGCAATCGCACTTCTCAGCTGCGTCTCGGCAAGATTGGCAAACGGCCGCGGTCGCTGCCTTGAAGGGTCGCCCGCTCGAGAAGCTGACGCGCACGTCCATCGAGGGCATCACGTCCCCGCCGGTGTTCGATACGCCAGCGCCGACTGAAGAGGCGGCCTCGCCGTCGCCCCTGCTGCGCGGTCACGCCTCTCTTGACCGTCGTATGGCTGGTTGGGACATCCGCGTTCCGATCAGCGCTGGCTCTGCGCAGGAAGCCGCCCGCATCGCGCGCATCGAGACCGA
>JAGSHB010000267.1 GCA_023954815.1 Myxococcales bacterium
ACCCATGACCGACCGTCGCGCTGGTTCGTCCGCTGCGCCGCTGTCACGGTTGCGCTGACGGGTTTACTGGCGCTAGCGCCCGCCGGCGTGTTGGCCAACCCTGTCCCATGGACCCTTGTCGGTACGACCGATGGCGTGCTTGTACACACGCGAAAACTGCCGGGCGTGCCCGTTCCGCAGATGCGTGGTCAGGTGACCATCAAGGCCAGTCTGTATGACGTATTCGCCGTCCTAGAGGATACGCCGCGTCACATCGAGTGGATGGCCAAGACCAGCGGCTCGCGTCTGGTGCAGCCCCTCGGCAAGTACAATCGCGTCGTGTGGACGCGGAAGAAGACGCCCTGGCCTTCGCAGGACCGCGACGCCGTGCTGCGCGTCGCGGTGACCGTGCAGCCCAAGCGCATATTCTCGCGCTTTGCGGTCACCAAGAGCGCCAAAGCCCCGAAATTATCGGGTGTGACGCGTATGCCGGCGCTCGACGGATCGTTCGAACTCATCAGCAAGGGACCCCAGACGACGGTCGTCAAATATGTGCTCTTGGCGAATATGGGGGGCTGGATTCCGGATTGGCTGTCCCGCCTCATCGCTCGAAAGCTGCCGCTGCGTGACCTGCAGGGTTTGCGTCGCCAGACCCTGAAGATGCGTGGCAAGTACGAGGCGTTTCTCAACAAGAACGACCCGAGTCGGGCCCCCAAGCCCCCCGCAGTCGCGCCGAAGCCAGCCGCACCCGCAGTGCCCCAGCCAGCGACGCGGCCATCACCCAAGCCGCCTACGCCGACGCGTCCGGGTTAGGGCTCCGCCGCAGAAGAGCGGCTGGGCGGCCTCTTCGTGTCGGGTACCGGCCCTGCAAACGGCTGCGGCGACGGCCAGGACTTGCGCACCAGACGCTTCGGGTTGCTACGCGCTCTCGCAGATCGCGCGGGGCCCAAGAGCGACAGCAAGTACTGGTGACTATTTTGTGTGGCAGCACCATTGCCACAGAGGCGAGGCGTGTATTCACCGCAGGGCGTCTCCTGGTCGAGGAAGCTACGCGTGCCGCACCTGGGCAGGTAGCTCATCACTTCGGCGCAGTCGTAGGCGTGATCGAGACCAAAGGCGTGCGCCAATTCCATGGCGCCGGTGTCGCACATCGCGGCGACATCTCGGTGGAGCGCTTCGGAAAATATGTAGACGACGCTTCGAGGAATCGGCTCTCCGTTGAATGGCGCCAGACCGCCAACATCGTGGGCGCCGGGCCTGCCGAGCACGCGCGCGTCGCCACCAAAGACGGCCATCAGATAGCTCTCTGAATGCAGGGGGCGTTTATCGGTAATCCGTACGTCGAAGGCCGCAAAACGCCCGCGAATACAGGCTACGAGCTCATTCCACTGGGCGGTTGTGCCCGCAAAAGCCGGGACTTCCGCCATGGTCAGCCCGACGGCTCGCACAACGCTGGAGCGGTTGTCTGAGGCATCATCGGCGCCTGCGCGCAGCGTTGCGCCCTCGCGGTTGAGGTAGATGGTGCGGCTGTGGTCACCGAAGTCCATGAGCCTGCTGAGTTGCGGCAGTTGCACCCAAGAGCCGCGCGAGGAGACATGGAGATGGGTTTCGACACAGGCTTGCGGGGTTGCGGGCTGCTTGACCTGAGATTCGTCGCTCCGCACAAGGAACAAACTAACCGCGACGCCAGCGGTGAAGGCCAGCAAGATAAGGGACGCGAGCAGCGATCGGCGGGGCAGCTCCATACTATATGGGTAGCTTTTTCCGCCGCCTAGGATCGATTGAATTGTCGGAATCGTGCGCTGGGTGGGGCTGTGGACCCCCAGCCGGATAGCGCGGCTTGCCATGGCGGCTCTACCTGGATGTCTACTGAACCAGCAGCTCCTGGGCGCGGGCTGCGACGTTTTCCGGTGTAAACCCAAACTGTTCAGCGAGGACATTGGCTGGGGCAGACGCACCGAAGGCGTCGATGCCCACGCTGGCGCCGTCCATGCCGACGTAGCGTGCCCAATCGCGGGTGACGCCAGCCTCAACGCTCAGCTTGGCCGCGCCGGCTGGCAGCACCTTGCGGCGGTACTCGCGCTCCTGCACGTCGAAGAGCTCACAGCACGGCATGCTGACGACCCGCGTGCCGACACCGCGCGCTTCGAGCAGGTCGCGGGCGGACAGGGCCAGCTGCACCTCGGAGCCAGTAGCGATGATGACGAGCTTCAGCGGCGCCGATGCCTCGCGCAGGATGTAGCCGCCGCGGCTCACGCCCTCCCAGGCGGTCATGCCCTCACCGTCGCGGGCGATTTCGGGTAGCCCCTGCCGGGTCAGGCACAGGGCGCTGGGGCCTTCCTTGTGCAGTAGCGCAACACGCCACGAGGCCGCAGTTTCGGCCAAATCGCAGGGGCGGAGGGTCAGCAGGTTGGGCACGCCGCGCATCGCCTGGAGGGTCTCCACGGGCTGGTGTGTCGGGCCGTCTTCACCGAGGAAGATGGAGTCGTGGGTGTAGACGTAGACCACCTGCTGACGCATCAGCGCGCTCATCCGAACGGCGGGTCGCATGTAGTCGTGGAACACCAGGAACGTGCCGACAAATGGCGTGTGGCCGCCATGCACTGCCAAGCCGTTGGCGATGGCACCCATGGCGTGCTCGCGAACGCCGTAGTGCACGTTGGCTGGGGACATATCTTCGGCGCTCAGGTGGCCGCTGCTGTCGATGCGTGTACCGTTGGAGCCTTCCAAATCTGCGCTGCCGCCGAGCAGTCCGGGCATAGCGGCGCTCACCGCTTGGATGACCTTGTTGGAGGCTTTGCGGGTCGCGAGCTTGGCGCCAGCGGGCTGGCTCGGCCAGGCGATGGAGCCGACGGTGCGGTCGATCTCGGGGTTGAGCCGCTGCAGCAACGCTGCCCCACGTGGGTGGGCGGCCACCCGCTGTTTCCAGGCCGTGTGCTGTGCCTGCAGCTCCCCGTTGCGCTGGCGATAGCGACCATAGACGTCCGCGTCGACGTGGAAAAACTGTGTTGGATCGAGGCCCATCACGACCTTGGTAGCCGCGACTTCGGCGTCGCCGAGCGGTGAGCCGTGGGTCTTGTTGCTGCCCTCGAGATTGGGCGAGCAGCGGCCGATTTGGGTGCGACAGGCGATCAGCGTCGGCTGCGACTCATCCGAGCGCGCTGCGCGCAAAGCGGCCGAAACTGCGGCCCGATCGTGGCCATCCACCTTCAGAATCGACCAGCCCAAGGCCGCGAAACGGGCGCAAACATCCTCGGAAAAGGAGATCGAAGTGTCGCCATCGATGGTGATGTGATTGTCATCCCACAGGACGTTAAGCCGACCGAGCTTCCACAGCCCAGCCAAGCTCGCGGCCTCATTCGACACGCCTTCCATCAGGCAGCCGTCACCAGCGAGCACCCACGTGTGGTGATCGACGAGGTCCGAACCAAATTCGCTGCGCAGTTTCGCTTCGCCGAGCGCCATGCCGACGGCCATGCTCACGCCCTGACCCAGCGGGCCGGTGGTGCATTCGACGCCGTCGGTGTGACCGAACTCAGGGTGGCCCGGTGTCTTGCTGCCCCACTGCCGAAAGGCCTTGAGCTCGTCCATGCTCAGATCGTAGCCCGTCAGGTGGAGCAGGCCGTACAGCAACATCGAGCCGTGGCCCGCGCTCAGCACAAAACGGTCGCGATCGGCCCATTGCGGCGCCGTCGCGTCCATCTTCAGCTGCTCCGTCCACAGCACAAATGCCGCATCCGCCATGCCCATGGGCAGGCCGGGGTGACCGGAGTTGGCTTGCTGGATCGCGTCCATCGCCAGGGCGCGCAAGGTGCACACGCTGCGTTCGTCGAGAGAGGTAGGCTGCATGGAGGTCGTGGCGCTCATGAGTGGGCTCCCGTTTGCGGTCTAGCAGTTCAGCCATCGGCGTTGAACTGGTCGGTCGTGCTCGCGCGGGTTAGGGTCCAACCCGCGATGCGAAGCGTCGCCCGGATAGCACAACTGCGGGCAAAGCGCACTTTCAACTACCCCTGGTCTTGGCCCGGGTTTTTCGGCGGCACATCGGACCCCAACCGCCTGGAGCGTCGACCATGTCGCATTTTCCATCTCATATGGGATTCCTCCGGCCTCCGGGTGCGCCGCGCATCGGTCAGCAGATCGGCGCGCTTGTCGTCATCCTCGGAGCTGTGGCGCTGAGCAGTCGGGCGGCGACGGCCTCTGAGACCAAGGTCACCGTCGGTGGTCTGGCGCAGGTGCGGCACACGTACCAGCCCTCGGTCGACGATCCGGCCACGAGCGTCGATGAGGGACTGAACGACACCGCCAACAGCTTCTTCTTGCGGCGCGGGCGGATCACGCTGAAGGCGCGGCGGGGTGACGTTCAGCTGCGGGGTGGCTTCACGTTTTCCAAGAACAATCCGAGACTGCAGAGCCTGTACATCCGGGCGGACTTGCCGCGGGGGTTTCAGCTACGCGTCGGGCAATCCAAACGGCTGCTGACGTACGCCTATCTCAGCAAGTCCACCAACCAGCGAATGATTGAGCGCTCGCCTGTGGGGGATGACGTCGGCTCGAATCGTGATGTTGGCATTCGTCTCAGACGCCGGTTTTTCAAGCGTTTCATCAATATTCAGCTCGCCGTGTTCAATGGCAACGGTCCGAACACCCTGGGCAACGACGACGGCGGCTTGCTCTACGAGGGGCGGGTTGATGTGCACCTGTTGCGGCCCTTGGATCTCAGCAAGGCGAAGATCGGCCGCAAGTTGGCGATGCGTGTCGGCGCCGCAGTTGCTCGCAATTCGCTGCCGTCGGTGCGTGAGAACAAGGACGATGTGGTGCTGACGAAAGAGGACATCTCTATGGCCTGGTCTGTCCACGGCGCGATTCGGTGGCAGCGGTTTGAGCTCCAAGCTGAGCTACTCAATCACGAGGTGAGCCCGGTTGATGCACGCGCGGATACCTCCACGCCGCTGGGCATTGCCGCTACGACTGAGAGGGGTTGGTCGGTTCAGCTCGCCTGGCAGCCGCCACGTATGAATCGGCGCTTGGAGGTCGCGACCCGCTTTTTCCGCTGGGAGAAGGAGCCAGGCAACAGCGATACCCGCACCGACGAAATCGAGGCCTGTGTTGGATGGCGACTCGACGGTGACGCCGTAAAGATACAGTGGGGGGCTCGACAGAAGACCAAGCACCGGGCTGGAGGCGTGTCTTTTTCGAGCTATCGCAGCCAGTTGCAGTTGCAGGTGGACATGTAGCGGAGCCGATAGCGGAGGCGCTGGCACGGTTTTGGCCGCCTATGGCATGCTCTGCCCGTGACCGCCACACCGCCGATGATTGTCCTGCACCATCCAGGGGGCAGAGAGGAGCAGCTCGAACGTCGAGTGCTGCTCGCGCGTATTGCCTCCCATGGCATCAGCGGCGACGCCACTGTGTCCGACGGGGGCCCGCAGCTGCCCTTGTCGACTTGGTATCTCGACAACTCTGAAATTCACGCGCTGCCCGATCCTGAAGACACAGCCTATGTGCAGGCGCATGTCTGTGGCGAGCTCGATACGCTCAGCCTCCGCCGTGAACTCGGGTTTGCCGATGATGCGGATCGTATTGATGTGGGCGAGGGCGGGCGCTCATTCATGGGACCCATCTCCATGCCGAGTTGTGGGCGCGCATCTGGGCGAGGCCAAGCCGGCGGGGACGACGAGGACGCCATCGTGGTGCCTCCGTGGGGCAGCGCTTATGAGTTGACCTCGGATCTTGAGATCGCGATTCCAGATTGGCAGGACCCCGCGACGGCCGTGTTTGATGTGCCGGTGCTCTACAGTCAAAGCTGGGAGCGCGCCGCTAGCGATGCTGGTGCTGGAACGCGCAAAAAGCCCGAGAAATCAGCCCAAAGTGACCGTAGACGCGCCGGCAGGTCCGCACCCAAGGCGGCCCGCCACGCGCCATCCCGCCCCAAGCCGCCGCCGCGCCAACAGTCGGCCAAAGAGCGCATGCGTTCCCACGTCGCGGAGAAATCGCCAACGACTGCCGCGTCTCGGTCCCGCGCTGTCCCCTCCCGCACGGG
>JAGSHB010000092.1 GCA_023954815.1 Myxococcales bacterium
CCGCCGCGATAACCGCCGCCGCCGCCGCCACCGCCGCGCTCACGTGCGAGGTCGATGCGCAGCGCGCGACCGTCGAGCTCCTGACCGTCCATGGCATCTTTGCCCGCGGCCGCCTCTTCCTCTGTGTTGTACGTCACGAAGCCGAAGCCCCGCGATCGCCCAGTCTCTCGATCGGAAATCACTTTGGCGTCAACCACTTCACCGTACTCAGCAAATGCGTCGCGCAATCCTTGATCTGTCGTGCCCCAACTGAGGCCACCCACGAAGAGCCGCTTGCTCATCTCTCTGTCTCCACTTGGGGCTGGCGTACCAACCCCCAAATGCCGCACCGTCGTACGGCGTCATCTGTACCTGCACATGCAGACCAAGAGCGCGTTCGAACTGCTTTCGCCTGCTTTCTCGACCATCGAGCGAGTCCAAGCGTACCACGACGTGAACTGGAGGGATCGCGAAAAAGTTCGTGGCAGACAAACTACGAAGGCAAAGCCAGGAGATTCACTCAGACATTACGTCGATGTGCCACCGGCGCGCAGGGTTGGATGAACAGGGCTGAAGGCAGGCCTGGACAAGGCATTTGGTGGAAGCAGGCGTCGAAGTCGTCTGCAACAATCAGAGATAATTGAACTCAACGAATACAGTCTGTGCAGAAGCTACGGTCCGATCGGCGCGGTCGGCACGATGAACATGGCCGTGCGGGACTTGGCCTTGTTTTGGCTGTCGGTCACCTTGGCAGCAAAGAAGAACCCCTTGAGAGCGATCTGAGTCAACGGAATTTTGACCTCCACCACGAGTTTGGGGTCTGTGACGCTGCCGCTCAACGTGCCGTCTTTTCCCAGGGTGAGGCCCTTGGGGAGGCCGGAATTAGGAATGAACGACTTCACCGCGCCGGGCAGCGGTTGCTCGGCCCAGGTGTACGGCTTTTTGCCACCCTGAGCGACCAGCTGCGTCGAATAGGGTACGGGCACCCCCTTCACCACCACGATCAAGGGCAGCACGATGACCTTGGTGACAAAAAGATTGACCTGTTGTTTGCCGATGATTTCCAGGGGGGCGAGCCCGACACTCAATTCGAATGTCCGGGTAGCCGTTAGGGTGGGTGCGCCATCGTCGAGCACCTTGATATCGAACTGAAAGGAGCCGTCTTCGGTCGGCGTGCCGCTGAGCACACCGTCGGCGCCGAGGCCCAATCCTTTCGGCAACTTTCCGCTTTTTAAGCCCCAAAAATGGGGCTTTTCGCCGCCTTTGGCCTGCAGTTGCACCGAGTAAGGCTTGCCCTCCGTCGCGCTTTTCAACGGTGAACTAGTCGAAATGACGAGGCTGCCGCCTGCCTTGACCTCAAGCACAAAGATGCGGCTGACCTTCACGCCTTTGGCGTCACTGACGGCGATGGACACCGACGCGACGGCCTTGTCCTTCGCCACGCCCTTCACCTCGCCGTCACTACCTACCAAGATCCCTGCGGGCAGAACGCCCTGATCCAGAGCCCAGGTGTAGGGTTTGGTGCCACCCGTGGCGCTGAGCTTGTGGCTGTAGGCTTGGCCCACCAGCGCGATCGGCAGCGCTGTGGTTGCGATGACGAGCGGCGGCGTCTGGCAGGTGTTGTCGGTGCAGACTTCGCCCTTGTCGCAATCGGCGTCAACGGCGCAGGCGACACACGTCCCGTCACTACACAACTTGCCGCCTTCGCAGGGCAAGATTTCAAACGCGCTGCCCGCTTCGTTGCAGACCACCCGATCGCCGTCGACGCAGCCGGCCAATCCGGGTGGGCACGTCGGGGTGTCGGCGGCGCCGTCTAACGCAACGTCGGAGGAGGCATCAGCACCACTCGGCCCCTCGGCGGCCGTGTCGGTGCAGGCCGCAGAGCCAACGAAAACCAGCACAAGCAGCCAACCTCGGGCAATTCGCCGAGGGCCAGTGTGAGTCAGAGGCGTTCTGTCCGCGATCATGGCATCTCCGTGTGCGTGGCGGCGGCATCAACAGCAAGCTGCCGTGATGAGGCCGCGCGCGGTGGCTATTGCACTGTTTCCTGTTAGGCGTTGGCGAGTTTTGCGATCTTGTAGCGAAACTGGCGAAAACTCATACCGAGTCGCGCCGCCGCATCGGTCTTATTTTGGTGGGTATGCTCCAACGTACACCGCAGCACGTCCCGCTCGAGCACGGTCAGAATATGCTCCAGCTCCAAGTCCCGATCGGGTTGCTGAAGCAAGCGATCGACCCCTTCGACAAACTGCGCCACCAGCTCTTCAGCCGTCCTCGTCGTATCGGTCGGTAGGGTTTGCTCGGTGACAGGCGCCGCATGGAAGACCGACGAAGATCCCGGGTCGGGCAAGTACGTCGCTGTGATCTGCGTCGCTGTCTCCAATGCGACTGCGCGTTCGACGATATTTTCCAGCTCTCGGACGTTGCCGAAGTAGGATAGCTGCCTCAGAACTCGCCGCGCGCTTTCGTCAAATCCCCTGAGATCTCGGCCCATACGCCTGTTGAGCCGCTCGAGAAAGTGCGCTGCCAACGGCAGCACATCCTCCCGGCGCTCGCGCAATGGGGGCAATCGAATCTCGATGACATTGAGTCGGTAATACAAATCCGCGCGAAACTCTCCGTCCCGCACGGCAGCGCGCATCTCTTTGTGCGTCGCCGCGACGACCCGCACGTCGATGGGCACCTCGGCTGTACTACCCACCGGTGTGATGGTGCGCTCCTGGAGTACCCGCAGCAGCTTGACCTGCAGACTGAAGGAGAGCTCGCCTATCTCATCGAGAAAGAGCGTGCCGCCATTGGCCGCCTCAAACAGCCCCTTCTTGTCTTTGGTGGCCCCGGTAAAGGAGCCCTTCACGTGACCGAAGAGCTCGCTCTCCATCAGCTGATCGGGAATCGCCCCGCAGTTGATGGCGACGAAAGGCCGCCCTTGCCGCTCGCTACGCCGATGCAACAGCCGCGCGACCACCTCTTTGCCTGTGCCGCTCTCGCCGAGAAGAAGCACACTGGACGGCGTCGGCGCCACCCGGGCGATCATGCCATCGACGTTCGCCATGGCCTCGGAATGGTAGATGAGCTCGACCTGGCGCTTACCGCCCTTGGCCAGCTCCTGCTTGAGCTGCTTGTTCTCAGCGATGAGCGAGCCCTTCTCAAGACACTTCTCGATGACCACACGCACAGCGTCGAGTTGAAAGGGCTTGACGATGTAGTCGTAGGCCCCGCGGCGCATAGCTTCGAGCGCCGTCTCTGTGGTGGAGTAGGCCGTCATGACGATGACCTGGGTGCTGATGCCACGTTCAGCGATTTCACTGAGCAGATCGAGGCCGCCCATACGCGGCATCCGCAGGTCTGTCAGCACCACGTCAAAGCGGGTCTCCTTGAGGGTTTCCAGGGCCCGCAAGCCATTGCTCGCCACCTCGATGTCGTGACCTTCCTTCCGCAGAAAGATCGTCAGGAACTGCCGGAGCGAGAGGTCGTCGTCAACGATCAGCAGTTTGGCCATAGGGTCCAATCCAAAGGGGGGGGGGAGGGAGGTCCGATCATTGACAAGAACGACGGGATGAAAGGCAGGTATAGCATAGGTTTGCTGCCTGCCCGGTCGCAAGCTAGGGCGCTGCCGTGGGGTAGCGGAGGTCCTTGGGCAGCGTCACCACGAAGCTAGCGCCGCCGAACCGACTCTGCGAGACCTCCACCTGGCCGCGGTGGTTGTCGACCACCCGCCGCACCGTAGCGAGACCTAGGCCAGTCCCCTCTTGGCGGGTGGTGAAGAAGGGCTCGAACAGGTGTCCTCTGTCCACTTCCGGCACGCCTGGACCGCTGTCATCGATGACGAGCGTCACAGCGTCGGAGGAGCCGACCACACAGACTTGAACCCGCCGCTCATCGCTCTCAAGCACGGCATCCACAGCGTTGCGCAGCAGGTTCCAGACGAGCGAACTCATGCTCTTGCGATCGGCGATCACGCGGGTCTCGCCAACCGTCGGCTGTAGGTCCAGGGAGACTTCCGAGGCTGAAATGCGGGGATCTTGCGCCAAAGCCGCCAGCTTTTCTTCGACCAGTTCTCCGAGGTCGAGCGGCTCGAGCTGGATGCTTCCCGGCTTTGCATAGTCTAAGAACTCACCGATCCAGCCGGAGAGCTGCTCCGTCTCCCGCACGGCGATGTCCATCAAACTGCGAGATTCTTCGTCGAGTTCGAGACCTGACTCCAGCATCTGGACGGCGCCTGAAATCGAGGCCAACGGATTTCTGATCTCGTGAGCGATCGCCATGGCCATGGCACCGACCGTCGCCAGGCGCTCGCGATTGCGGTGATCTTGCTCCCGGCGCCGCAAACGAGTGACGTCGCGCACCAGCAGCAGGGTCTCTCCGGTCAGCCGCCCGTCACTGCCCGCATCACGCAGCAGCTCCGTACGCACGGTCAGCTGCTGGCCACCACCATCGGGCCCGAGTCGCAGCACCTCACTGGTCGGCGAAATATCTGGACGGGCGATTTCAATGGTAGCGTTGCTCTCTGACGGATCGGTATCGAGCTCGGGCAGCACCGCGGCCAAGGGCTGGCCTATGACGTCGCCGTAAGAGACCGTCAAGATACGCAAAAAGGCCGGATTAGCGGTGCGGATGAGGCCATTGCTGGACAGCGTCGCCAAGCCGAGCGGCAGTGAGGACCACACGTCTTCGTAGCGAACGCGCAGCGCTGCCAGCTCTCGGCCCTCGGCCACAGCACGCGCCCGGGCACGGCTGAGCTCCACTACCAACTGAGAAGACAGCAGCGCCGTGGCGTACAAAGCGGCGACCTGCACGAGCCCCTGGAGGAGCACATCGAACGGTGCTGGCACGTCTCTGGGGCCGATCGCACGCAGCCAGGCGACGGTGAGAGACTCCAGGTCCACATCGATGAGCTGCGCGTCGACGAGCACTAGGAAAGTCACGACCACGGTGCCTGCACTGGCGGCGACAAAGGCCCCTGGTCGCTGAAGCAGCGCCGCTCCCGAGAGCACAGTCAGGGGCAAGGCAAAGAGAAAGACGCTCTCCGTGCCGTGGGTGATCGCGACTAAGCCAGCAGCGAAGGCGATGTCGATGCCGAGCGACGCCCAGGCCAGCGAACGCGTGCGCTCTTTGTCAAAGAGGTAGGTCGCGAGCAGCGCGAGAAAGCTCAGGACGTAAAAGGTGGTGATGAGCTTGTAGAGCACCACTTCGGGCAGCTGCGCGATCGGCTGCGGACCGAAGCCCAGATCCATCGCGATGCCGAAAAACAGCAGCATCGTCAGCGCAAGGACGCGCGCAAACGTCTCCCACTTGATGCGTTCGGAAAACTGAACCTGCGCTGGCATCTCAGTCGTGGGCTGGCTCAGTGGTCGGCCATCGTAAAGATCGGCATGTACATACCCATCATGATGGTGCCGATGATGCCACCGAGAACGACCATGATGATGGGCTCCATGACCGCGCTCATGCCGTCCACCGCTTCATCGACCTCTGCGTCGTAGAAGTCAGCGATTTTGGCCAGCATGACGTCCATCGCGCCCGTCGCCTCACCAACGGCGATCATCTGCACAACCATGGACGGAAAGACCTGGGTCTCCATCAGCGGGCCAGTCATGTTCTTACCTTCGGAGATCTTGCCGCGCGTGTAGGTAATCGCGCGCTCAACGACTTGGCTACCCGAGGTCGCACCGACCACTTCCAGTGCATCCAAAATCGGCACGCCCGCGCTCACCAAGGTGCCGAGGGTACGGGTAAAACGTGCCACCGCGCCCTTCTTCAGCACGTTGCCAATCACCGGCGCGTGATACAGCGCTTTGTCCCGGTAATACGGGCCGTCCGGCAGCTTCATCAGCAGTTTCCAACCGATGATCAACCCGATCAACCCGCCGAACATGTGCGGCATGTAGTAGACGAAATTGTTGGAGATCGAGACCAGCATCTCAGTGATGGCCGGCAGGCTGCTCTTGCCCATGGATTTGAACGTGTCGGCAAATGTCGGCACCACCTTCCACAACAGACCGGCGGTAATGCTCAGTGCGGCGATAAGAACGGTGATGGGATACTTCATCGCGCCTTTGATTTTGGCGCGCGTCTCGGCCGATTTTTCCAGGTACTCCGCCAAGCGGTTCATGATGGTATCCAAAATACCACCCAGCTCGCCGGCGCGGATCAGGTTGACGTAGAGATCTTCAAAGACTTTCGGATGTTTGGCCAACGCATCGCTGAAGCTCAAACCGCCCTCAACTGAGGCCTTGATCGCCAGCAGCGTCTTTTTCAGCTGGGGGTTGGGTTCCTGCTGACCCAGCAGATCCAGGCACTTGAGCAGCGGCAAACCCGCATCGATCATCGTCGCCATCTGGCGGGTGAAAATGACCATGGATTTAAGCGGCACTTTGTCTGTGATCCCGGGGATCACAATCTCAATTTGCTGCTGATACTTGTTGAGTTTGAACGGCTTAATACCGATCGCTACCAGCTTGGTGCGCGCCTCTTCTTTGCTTTCGGCCTCGATCTCGCCGGAGCGAAACTCACCTTCTGGTGTGTTGCCTTCGTAGAGAAAGGTAGCCATGGCAGTCCCCTAAGATTGGAGCGCGCCTGTGTCTGCGCGCAGCGTCAGGGTATCGGGCAACCCGAGGTGTGTCACCAAATGCGAAGTGAACGCGGCCCTACTTGGTATCGGCGCGGGTCACGCGGATCACTTCTTCAAGCGATGTGAGCCCCTGATTGATCTTGGCCAAGCCGGCCCGGCGCAGGGTTTGCATGCCGTCCTCAACGGCGACGCGCTTGAGTTCATTTGCCGAATAGCCTTGGAGCACAGCGTCTTTGAGCGCATCGGAGAAGGGCATGATCTCATAGAGCGCGACGCGGCCTTTGTAACCGGTATCGCCGCACACCCGACAACCAGCGCCCTTCATCTGCGTCTTGCCGGCGGCTTCGGTGTACTCGTCCTCGGTCATACCGGCATCGATGCAGCCCTGTTTTTCGTAGGCGTGCGGCTGTTTGCACTCCTTACAGAGGCGGCGCGCGAGACGCTGAGCGGCGATGAGGTTGAGCGCCGCAGTCACCATGAAGGGCTCGACACCCATGTTGAGCAGGCGGTTAATCGTCGCCGGCGCGGAGTTGGTGTGAAGCGTGGAAAGCACCAAGTGACCCGTCAACGCGGCCTTAATGCCGATTTCCGCCGTCTCGAAATCGCGAATCTCGCCAACCAGGATGATGTCGGGATCTTGGCGCAGGAACGAACGCAGCACCGACGCGAAGTTGAGGCCAATACCCTCGTGCATCTGCACCTGATTGATGCCGTCGAGGTTGAACTCGACCGGATCTTCTGCGGTCGACAGGTTCTCAGAGATTTTGTTCAGGTCAGCGAGCGCAGAGTACAGCGTGGTCGTCTTGCCCGAACCGGTGGGTCCCGTCACCAGAACCATACCGAACGGCTGGTGAATGGCCTTCTTGAACTTGGCGAGCTCCACTGCATCGAAACCGAGCTTGGTCATGTCGAGCTGCAGATTGGACTTGTCGAGCAGTCGGAGAACGACTTTTTCGCCGAAGAGCGTCGGCAGCACGGAGACGCGGAAATCGCACTCTTTGCCGTCGGCGAGCTTCAGCTTGATACGACCATCCTGCGGCAGACGGCGCTCGGCGATGTCCAGGGAGCTCATAATCTTCAAACGCGAGACGATGGCGCTCCTGAGCTTCATCGGCGGACGCATGATCTCGTGGAGAACGCCGTCCATCCGGTAGCGCACGCGGAAGCTCTTTTCGTAGGACTCGACGTGAATATCCGAGGCCTGACGGCGAATCGCGTCCACCAAAATGAGGTTCACCAGACGCACAACCGGCGCCTCTTCCGAGCTATTGCGGAGGTCCTCAGAGTCTTCTTCGTCCTCCTCCTGCAAGAACTCGATCTGCTCGTTCATGTCGTCGAGCAGGGCCAACTGATCCTGCTGACCATAGAAACGATCCCGGGCGCGCTGCACGTCTTCGCTGGACGAGACCACCACCTCGATGTTGAGACCGGTGAGGAACTTGAGATCGTCAACCGCGTGGTAATTGCCGGGATCGACCATGGCGACCACGAGGGTCGAGCCGTGCAGTGCCACTGGGATTAGATCGTGTCGCTCGCAGACCTCGCGCGGCACCAGCTTGACGATGTCCTCTGGGATATCGACGGTGGCGAGATCGATCGACGGCACTTGGTACTGCCGAGACAGAAAATCGACCAACTGAGTGCCATCGACGTAGCCCAGATTCGACAGCGAATCGTGCAGCCGCTCGCCTGTGCGCTGGGCCTGCTCGGTCGCGTTTCTCAGCTGCTCCGGGGAGACCACCTTCTCACGCAGCAGCATGTCCCCCATCTTGCGGGTAGGGACGGGGAGAAACTGCGAGGTCGTGCGTCGACGTTCCTTGGCCATATGGGGGCTCCTGGCAGGGCTGGGGATAGCCGCTCGTTGTTGGGCGTGAGGCTACGCTGTCGGCGGCGTCATGAAAAGCGGCGAAACCGGCCGATTGGGCTACTGGCTCACGTAGCGAAGGACCCGCTCGTGGGGCAGCAAATCGCGCGGTGGCTGGAAGGTGTGGCGCGGCGAATAGGCGACCAGGTTACTGACCCTAGACGTGTACAAGCAGGCGTAACTCTTCATCTGATTGCCAAAGAGGCTGTGCTTGTGCCGCTCGTTGAGGAGCTGCCCCCAGTTGGGGTTGAAGTGCTGCTCGATCTGCGCGGTGAGGCGGAGCACCTCGGTCGCGTTTTCATCGAGACGTGTCCGCAACTCAACGACCCAGCTCCGCAACTTTTCACGCTCGCTCACGATTTCCTCAGCGGAAAGCGCCGCCAAAGCCGGATCGATGGGCTCGTCGGACTCTTCTTCGCTGCCATTGCGGCGTTCAGCACGACGGGCCGCGCGCAGCGACAACTCGGCCGAAGCCAACGCCCCTTCCAGCTCAAAGCGCTCTTCCTCTAGCTCTGTGCGCCGTGCCAAAGCGTCGCCCTCGCTCTCCAGGGAACTGAGCTCAGATTCGACCTCGGGCATGATCAGCGCGGTGCGCCAGCCAGTGGTCGAGCGCGACTTGAGCACGTCGCCGTAGATGTGGTCACCGACGTAGAGCACCTTGTCACCCGCGACGCCGATGTGCTTTTCCAGGTACTGCCGACTGCCCTGGTCGAAGGACTTGTCTCCGAGCCGAAAGGGCTCCTCGTTGACCTCGAAGAAACGCGGCTTGCGGGCGGTTACCCAGACGGCGTCGAAGTAGTCGTGCCACGTCCGGTAGCCACTCAGCGCGCCATCGAGCAGGTAGGTCATCACATGCTCGGTGTAGCTCATGTCGCTGTTGGTGAGCACAAAGAGCTTCTTGCCGGCGCTGCGCAAACGATGCAGAGCGGTGGCCAAATGAGGATCGAAATCGATGTAGCGCTCAAGATCCTCGCGCACAGCGCTCTTGAGGCTGTCGTCGCGATGAACCAAATCGATGCAATAGCGGATATCGGCATAGAGACGCCGCGTTTCCGGGGTGTCCATCGGCTTTCCGCTCGTGCGTTCGATGAGATCGACCATGTGGCAGTACAGAAAGCTCTCGGGTGTAGAGAACAGCGTGTCCATCATCGCCCACCGCTCAGCACTGAGCCGGGGGGGATCTGACGCATAGGTCTCGCGCCGTTGGTCGTCGCTGATCGGGGTCAGGCCATGCCATGCCCGCGTGACGTGGCGGTGAGCATCCATCTTGACGACGTTGCCCTTGGCAGTGTCGATGACGAGTCCGCGAATCCCCCACGTCGGGTCAAAGGTGATCTCGCTCAGCGCAGCCGGGTAACCGCGTTTGACCAGGTGACCGATCGCCAGCTTCGTCGCCAGGGCTTCAAGGTCCGGCTTGTAGCGGCAGAGGGTGTAGTCCATGTCGAAGCCGATGGCGTCAATCTCGTCCAAGTCAATCGAACGATTGACGAAAATTCGGCGAGAATAGCTGAGACCCAAGGTCTCCACACCGGGCGTTCGCGAGGTCAAGGTCATGTGTTCTCCAACTCAATGGGTAGGCAGGTGGCCCAGGAGGGGGTCGAGTTCCGTGGCCAGGGCCGCCCAGGTTGCCAGATCCAGGCGCTCGGCGCGCGCGGTCGCCGGCTGACCCAACGCGACGAGGGCTTCTTGTACCGCTTCTTTGGGCACCTTGATTGTGTTGCTCAAAGCTCGTGCGAGGGTCTTTCGGCGCTGGCCAAAGCCTGCTTCCAACAGACGCCACAGCCGCTTTTGGCTTGGCACTTCATGGCGCAATGATGGTAGGGGGGTGAGCACGATGACCGCGCTTTGCACCTTTGGCGGCGGTGAAAAAGCACCGCGACCGACCTTGAAGGCGACGCGAATGTCGGCCAACAGCTGCATCTTCACGCTGACCTGTCCGTACGTCTTGGACCCTGACGCGGCGGCGAGACGCAGTGCCACTTCCTTTTGCAGCATCACCACGATCCGCTTCGGACGCGCTGCCAAGACCGAGAAGATGATCGGCACGCCGGCGTTGTACGGAAGATTACCGACCACCACCGGGTCCGGTCCGAGGTCATTGTCGGCGATGAGGGCGGCGTAATCGACCTGAACGGCATCGCCCTCGACGATGGCGAGCGTGCCAAAACGCTCCGCCAATAATGCCGGCATTCGCCGATCTCGCTCAACGGCCACGAAGGGCGCACCGGCGGCGCGCTGTAGCAGGTGCTCGGTCAAGTTGCCGGTGCCAGGGCCGATTTCAACGAGCCCACTGCCGGGTTCTGGCCGTGCCAATGCGGCGATGCGACTGAGCACGCCCTGATCGTGAAGAAAGTGTTGGCCGAGGGATTTTTTGGGCGCGATGCTCATGAACTGCTCCGCTTGGGTCGTCTGGCATCGTCGCGCTGCTGCTTGCGAACCGACAGAGATGGCCGCTTGGTGGGCGCTGCGTCCAACAGGAATGGATCGTCCTGGCGACCAACGGCGAAGAGGCTGCTGCCGAGGCCGGCGATCATGGCGCCATTGTCGGTGCAATAGGGCAACGGCGTGGGCCAGGCTCGGCGCCCCTCTGCCGCGCAGGCAGCGCTTAGGTCGGCGCGCAGTTGGCTGTTGGCCGCGACACCGCCAGCGATGATGATGTCCTTGAGATCGTATTTTCGAGCCGCGCGCAGCGTCGTCCGAACCAACTGGGTGACCACCGCGTCCTGGTAACTCGCACAGAGATGAGCGAGTTCCTGGTCCTCATTGAGATCGACACCCGCGGTGCGGGCTGCTTCAATCGCGAGACGCCCAGCAGTCTTGACGCCCGAAAAACTCATCGCCAGATCGGTGCGATTACGTAGCCCGCGAGGAAGGGCATACCGCGTGCGATCACCACGCTGGGCTGCCACGTCAACGTGAGGCCCAGCCGGATATGGAAGACCCAGCAGTTTTCCGAACTTGTCGAGCGCTTCTCCGGCGGCGTCATCCAGGGTTGCGCCCAGGAGTTCAGACTCGCCAGGCGCAGTCACCCGATAAAGACTGGTATGGCCACCTGATACCGCCAGCGCCAAACACGGGAGAGACGGTTGTGGCCAGTCGGTCGACGACGCTGGCAATTCCGGCGGCGCCATCATCACAGCCCAACAGTGCGCCTCGATGTGATGTACCCCCAGCAAGGGCACCGCCCAGGCGTGGGCGAGTGTCTTGGCCGTCTGTACTCCGACCAGCAGCGCCCCCATGAGCCCAGGGTTGTGGGTCACCGCAATCCCAGCCAAGTCCGGACCGCGCAGTCCGGTGTCGGCGAGCGCCCGCTCAATCGTCGGCAAAATGGTGAGGAGGTGGTTGCGAGAAGCGATCTCCGGGACCACGCCACCGAACCGTTGATGGATAGGAATCTGAGTCGAGACGCGGTTGGTCAACACCCGTCCACCAGCGACCACGGCCACCGCGGTCTCGTCGCACGAGGTCTCAATTCCGAGCACAGGTCCTGACAGAAAACGGTCGCTCATTGCGGTCCAAGCAGGTGGTTCACTGGCGATGGGATGCGGCAAACTCGCAGCGCCTAGCTACGGTATCGGTCCGAAGACATGGGCCCAAAGGCGTTTTGCGGCGACCACATGCTTGGCGTTGGGCTCTCGGATATAGGCGCGCAGGTGGGTCTTGGCATCGGAGAAGCGCCGCTCTTTTACCTCAAGTACAGCCAACTGTAGCGTCGCCTCCGGGGGCACCGAGGGTCGGTTGTAGACCAAGCGCAACAAGGCCGCTGCATCTGCGGACTTGCCCGTATCGATGAGCTCAACCGCCTCAGCGTAACTGCGCAGCGCGGCTGGCTGCCCGGACTGATCGTCGTAGATAGGCGAGTTGGGCAAGATCACCAAAGCGAGCGCACTGGCGACAAGGCACAGGGCGGCGATCCAAAACAGACGTGCCCGACGGCCAGCGATACCCGATGGGGCGAGCTGGGTGAGTTGGGAGCGCACCTCTTCATCTGCGGCGTCGAGTTCATCTTCACTGGCGAAGAGGCTGTAGTGGTCTGCGGTCTCGTCGTCGTCAAAACCGTCTTCTTCGGTGACCACGCGGGGCAATTCTGCCACCGACTGACTCATGCGTGCTTGCAGCATGCTCGATGCCTGCCGTGTGCCTGCCTGTACCAGGGCATCGCGCATCGCATCGACACGGGCGCCCAATTCAGCGTCAGGCGCCTGGCCGACATTGAGACCAAACCAGCCGGTCGAAGCGTACACGGGCCGCTCATCGCGACCGTCGTGTGCGGGCGCAGCGTCCCAGCTATCGCTCTCTGCATCGGGCAGGTTCGCCGGCAAGATTGGCGTGTGGGTGGGTGTGTATTCGCGCACCGAGCCGACTGGAATCTCAGGCAGATCAGTGGGCACTCGGCCTACGAATGGCCCGAGCGGTACCGCCTTGTAGCTGGAGGTTGCGTCGTGACGCCCTTCGACGTCGGGCGTACTCTCTGGTGCGCTGACGCGACCGACCTCGGAGCTCGGAGGCCGACGGTTGGGGCGGCGGTGGGACTCTGAACTGCGAATCGATAGGCCACGGGATGGCCGCACGCCCGCCATGATCTGCCCACCCGAGGTCGACACGCCCGGTCTGGGATGATCGGAGGTCGGATGCCGTGATTCAGATTCGACGAGGGTCTGTTCGAGCGGTTCGATAGCCCCGCGGCGGATACGGGTAGCAAGGGCGGCGTAGGCCTCCAGCTCGTCATCACCCGGGCCAGATAGGGCCTCACCCAGCGTGATCCCGCTGGCAATGCGACGAAACAGGGCTTCGGCCACAACCGGGAGGGGTCGCACGCGCTCCCAGCGGACCACGCAGACGTGGTCTGTGAGTAGCATGGTGCGCCGTGCCTCATCGACCCGGCGAGCATATTCAATGCCCACGGCCATCACGCCGCGCCAGCCCCCAGACAGGGTGTGCTCGTCGGTGTAGATCTGACGGATAATCTGCCAAGAGCCGGTCTTCCAGCAGGCCATCCGCTCAAGGGCATGACGGCCACGGTCGGTGTCGATATGAGCGTGAACCAACTCGCCATCGACGATAGCCAATTCGCCGATGCGCTCGCCAGCTTCGAGTCGTACGATGCTGTTGCGACGCGCCGGATCGCGCCGTGCGGCGAGCAGCTCGCGCTCCAGCAGCCGAATCACGCCCAACCTATCGAGCCGGCCGGACTCCACATCATGATCTTGGTCACCGCCCTGACCGTGACGGGTCAGTAGCTCGATCAATGTTGGTGTGTGCAGCGGTGCGCGCAGCACGCCGAGCCACTGGCCGCCAGCGGCGACGTGCGCTTCGTCTGCTTGCGCGCTGGCGACGACACCAATGAGTTGAGTGTGTACGCCGTGGTCGCGCATATGGTGCCAGACGCGCAAGGTCTGGCTCAGATCGCTGTGGATCGCCACGAGTACCGGCGCTGGGCCTTCTTGATCAGCTTGGCGCAACTGTTCAGCCGCGGCCCAAACGTCCGCGGCACCGTGGGCGTCGAAGCCCGCTTGCACCAAGTCGAGGGCCAACATGCCGGCAGCGACGGCGTCGTCGCCGATCACCACTGTCAGGATGCCGTCGGAGGGTACAGCCATGTGCGGAGGGTCCTCGTGACCTTGCGGTAAGTCAAATGTCCGGCGATGGCGCGCGCCCTGCTGTGAGAGCACGGGCGGCACAAAAACGGTCAGACCGGAGGCGACTCCTAGAGAGGTCGCCCCCGGTCCAAGACCGTTGTGCGGCGGCGCAAATGGCCAGCCGCGCTACCAGCTTACAGCTTGCCGAGCAGCATGAACGAGATCACCAGCGAGTAGATCACCAGCGACTCGATCAGTGCGAGCGAAAGCAGCAAGGGGGTGAAGATCTTGTCGGCAGCGCCGGGGTTGCGGCCGATACCCTCGAGGGCAGCTGCTGCAGCCTTACCCTGACCCATGCCACCGCCAGCGGCGGCGAGGCCGAGACCGAGACCAATGGCGAGAGCGATGAAGCCCTTGCTGTCGCTGCTACCGGCAGCCTCAGCGCCCTCAGCGAACGCCGTGCCTGCGAACAGGACGAGGGTCGAGACAAAGGCGAACAAGGCCGTGCTCATCTTCTTGAAGTTCATCTGGCTCTCCTCGGGTGGCCTACCTACGGCCTTGGCAATTGTGGGGCCTATCGCCCCGGGAACATCGTCAAACTCGTCGCTCGGTGAACATCTCCGAAACGATCGTCTCTGTGCGCCTAGTGCGCCTCAGCATGCTCGCCATCACCGATAGCCTGAGCGATGTACACGCTCGACAGCATCACGAAGACGACGGTCTGCACGACGCAGACCAACAGGCCGAGAAACATCACCGGCAAGGGCAATAGCGGGATCTTGAAGTACAAGAACTCGAATAGAACGTTGTGGTCACCGGTCATGTTACCCATGAGACGCAGCGACAAGGACACGGGGCGGACCAGGTGGCCGACCACTTCCAGCACGAAAATCAGGGGCGCCAGCGCCAGCACCGGGCCCATCAAGTGGCCGATGTGATGCTTGATACCGTTGGCGCGAATACCGGCGTAATGCGTGGCCACGAAGACCGTCAGACCCATGCCGATGTTGGTGTTGAGGTTGTCCGTCGCCGGCGTGCCGAAGGGCAGCAGCGCGAAGATGTTCATGATGAAGATGTAGATGCCGAGGCTGCCGACGATCGGGAAGTACCGGCGCGCTTCCTCAGCGCCCATCATGTCTTTCATCAGGCCGTAGACGGCGCCGACGATCACTTCGAAGAGCAGCAACGGCCCGAAACTCCGGGCTGGAAGCACACCAGCGTCTGCGTCCGATTGCAGGGCACTGCGCGCACCAAACGCGAGACCGAGGACGAGAAGAAACGCCCCGCCGGCCCAAAACACGTGGGTCAGGTGCACGCTCTCAACAAAATCTTCTTTGTCGATGAACGTCTTTTCGAACGCCGTGCCCTTCACCTTCGACTTGAGGGCGACCTCGGTGTCGTGGGGGACCAGCATGTTGAACAAGCTGAAGTGGCGCAGGGCCTCTTTGACCTGGGCAGGAGACGCGGCGTGATCGCCGGCGGCATGCGCGCCTGCAGCGTGATCAGCGCCGGTGTGATCCGAACCGGGCGCGCTCGCCATGGCCGCCGTGGGCAAGGCCAAAAGCGTCAGCAAGAGCAGCACAGTCCGCGCGGCGTTGCGTAGGGAATGACTCATCAATGCGCCTCCGGATTGACCACGGGGCGCCCAAGGGCGCTCACCAGTAGCAGACTCACGGGGGTCACAGTCAGCCCGACCGCAAATGCGGCTACATCGGGAGACAGCAACGTCAAGATGGCAAACACCGCCAAAGCCAACACCAACAGCTTGACCATCAGCAGGCCAACGGCCGCAGACTGAGCGCCCGTGCCGCCTGTCGTGAACTTGGACAGCAGCGTGGCCATGGCGCGGAAATTGGCCGTGGCCAGCAGCGCGCCAGCGCCGACACCAATCCACTGCGGACGCGTGCCCATCACCAACGCCAACCCCAATACAAGGGCGCCGAGCACGATGTGCAGGAGCTCTACGCGGCGGATGAAGGTGAGGCGGCTTTGCATGGTAGGTGCGGCGGGGTAGTGTTCTTGTTGAATTTCAGCGAGTTTAAGTGCCAATCCCGGTGGAATGGCGAATGCGCGGGGTAGATAGCATGGGCCCATGGGAGGGTCAAGGTGTCGGGCCCGCTCAGTGGTGCTGACGTGCCGGTCAGAGGCTGGCACGATGGCTTGAGCTACCCCTGTGGAGGTCTGCATTGGCACGCGTCTCAGCTCCCATCGACTCTCTCATGACGCCCGATCCGCGCGGCGATGATGGCGTATCGATGGTGCAAACGACCGTTCGGACCGCCCAAGGACTGCGACGCAGGCATCGCTTTGTTCATGCAGTGGTGGCGGTCGTAGCAGGACTCATCGCCTGCGAGATCGTCCTCGCGGGCGCGATCGTTTGGGCCAACGCGACCGAGCTTGGTCGGGGACAGCTTCGATCGGGGGGGACTGTCGCCGCGGTCGTCGGGTTGCTGATTTGTCTCATTGTCACGTTGCGGCGGCGATCAAATACCGATCTTGCGCTGTGGTGCGCGTCACACTTTGAGGGGCGCGAGGCGGAGCGGGTGCGTACCGCGATCGAACTCGCCATCGATGGCCAAGGTTCGTCGACCCTCGTCGCGGTAGCTGTAGGGCAAGGCGCCAAAGGGCTGCTGAACGTGGGCGACCAGGTCCGGCAAAGAACCATTCGAGCCATGGCTGCTAGCGTGATGATGCTGGCCATGGGCGGCGCGCTATTGATGGTCATGGCAGGGCCGCTCGGAGATCGCCTTCGCTTCCCGCCTCCACCCGAACGGCCTGCACCGCAGGGCGTCGGGACGCTGGTTGGCGATCTTCAACTGCGCGTGACGGCTCCCGACTACACGCAGCTTTTGCCGATTACGATGGCTGGCGGCGAAGGGGAGTTCCTGCAGGACAGCACGCTCACCCTGGCGGCGCGGCCGCTCGCGCACGCTCGCGACATACACCTAGAGATGGCGGCCCAGAACGCCAAAGTCACGCGGGTGCAACTGCCGGCGGGGGCGGAGCAGATCAAGTGGCGTCACCTGTTGAAGGGTGCCTTTCGCTATCGTTTCGGGGCCACGGGGCCCGATGGCGGCGTCTTGTTTGAGCGCTCTTGGCGAAAAATCGCCGTAAAACTCGACGCTCCACCCCATATCAAGCTGCGCGCACCGACTGGGGAGCGGGAGGTGCGCGCGACGGAAGAAGTGGTCATCGAAGGGACCGCCACCGACGATCTCGGCCTGTCGCGGGTTGAGTTGGTCGTCGCTCTGCCGTCGGGTCGTGTGCAACGACGCCAAATCGCGATCACGACAGGAGACCTCCACGTGGGCGTGCACGAGGCGCTGACGATCGCAAAGCTCAAGTTGGAGCCAGGTCAACTTGCGACCCTATGGCTGGAGGCCAGTGATCGTCGCCGGGCTAGCCAAACCGTCAGCTCGCAGCGCACGACCCTGCGCATGTTCTCGCCCCAACGCCATCATGAACGCTTGCTCCAGCAGCTCGCACAAGCGGCGATCCGTTGGACGTTTCGCCTCGCTGACCGGCTTGAGCGCAGCCAGAAACAGGCCCCAGTAGCGCTTCCGGCCTTCCTCGATCGGCGCGCGCTGCTCGCCGGTAGTGAGCGAACCGCGCTCGCTGAACTCGGCCGTATTCGTGATGCGCTGAGTGACGATCTCCTCGCCTTGGGCCGCACCAATGTCGACCTCAAGGAGCTCACCCGGCGATTGGCGCAACATCTCACTGCCGAAGACCGCGTACATGCGCGCATCAAGCGGACTGCACGCGGGTTAGGCGCCAAGATCGAACTGACGCGGGCGGTCCGGTCCTATGATCGCGTCGTCGGCGGCGTCGAACGGTCGGTGCTCAACATGACTGCGATCGCCGCCGCTGAGCATCGCGCGACGATGGTTCGTCAGGGTCAAACCCTCCAAGAGCTGGAAAAACAGCTTGAAACGGTGCTCGGCGCCCTCAAAAAGACGCCTAAAGATGCCCGGTTGCTAGCCCGTGCGGAGCGGCTGATCGACGCTATCGGAAAACAGATCGCCAAGCTGGAGATCGCGGCGATGCACCGGGCGAAGCTGGTGCCCAACGAGCACTTCAACACCCACGGCTCAGCGTCGATGCCGAGCCAACTCAAGCGACACGGCCGGGCGCTCGACAAGGTTCGCGCCGCCCTACGAAAAGGACGCTTCGGCGAGGCGTTGGCAGCCCTCAAGCGCAGCAGTCAGGGACTTTCAGCGCAGCTGCTCGCGCTGCGGCAACAAGACCAACAGGAGCGCACGAAACACGACGCAGCGCTCGACCGGCTCGTCAAGGCCGTGCGGCGCGGGATCATCAAGACGGAGCAACGCCAAGCCAGCTTGCAGGCCGATGTAAAACCCGCTGCCGACGCGCAACGCCAAGCGGCCGCAGACCATCTCAGACGGCGACTTCACACCGCTGCCCCGCAGGTGCAACGACTGCTCGACGATGCCCGTGATCAAATCCGACCGCGGCGCTTGACCGGCTATCGCATGCGCTCGAACCGGGCGATTGTGCGCAGTCGTGCAGCGCTGTCATCGGCCCAGCAGGCCATGAGCCACGGCGAGGTTGATCGAGCGATGCAGGCGCTGCTCGAAGCGCGAGAACAGCTGGCGTTATCGCCCGCAAAGGTTGGAAATTCAGTCTCGCAGCGCGATCTATGGCGGGTTCGTACTTCCCTCGATCGCGCGTCTCGGGCGGCTGCGCTGCTGCGCGAACTCATGCCCGCGGCGCCGGGACTGCACGACGAAGCTGCGCGGCGGCGTCTTCGTGGTCAGGCCAAAAAGCAGGACAAGGTCGCCAGAAAGCTGCGTCGGACCATCGCCATGCTGCGGAGGGAGGGGCGGCGTCACCCGGCCCTGCAGCGGCAAGTGGGGGGGCGTTTGCAGCATGCAGCGGGGATGATGCGACAGAGCGCGGGAGCCCTCACCGGCTCTGACGCGACGCGAGCGGACGAGCAGATGACCGAAGTTCGTGGCGCGCTCGCCCAGGCCCGCAAACTGCTCGAACAGGGGCGCCAACGGATGGGTGGTCCGCCGCGCGGCCGGCAAGCAGGGCCCGGCTCCCAGCAGCAAGGCTCCGAAGAAGGCCTCGGGCGACGCCGACCGTCGGCGATGCGCGCTATGAGTCTACAATCAGGCAACCGCTCCGACGGCGCAGATGACTTTCGCCGCGAGGTGCTCAAGGCGATGAAACGGCCGGCGCCGGCAGGTTATGACGAGCGACTGCGGCGCTATTATCGCGGATTGACGGGTGCGCCGTAACATTTATCGCCGAACCCGTCTCTACTGCACGGAGGCCCAAGTGGCCGCCCAGGAGGAATCAGCATGCAAGCTCATGACGTAACGCTTGAGGCGTTTGAAGAGATCATCGGAAACAACGACATCGTCCTGCTCGACTTTTGGGCCTCGTGGTGTGGTCCGTGCCGGGCGTTCAAACCGGTTTTTGAAAAATCAGCGAAGAAGCACCCAGACGCCTACTTCGGCAAGATCGATACCGAGGCACAGCCGCAGCTGGCCGCCGGTTTCCAGATCAGCTCCATCCCTACATTGATGGTGTTTCGCGAGCAGATCATGGTCTTTTCGCAGCCCGGCGCCCTGCCCCCGCACGCGCTTGAAGAGCTGATCGGCAAGGTCAAAGCGCTCGACATGGACGAGGTTCGGGCGCAGATCGAATCACAAAAGGCCGTGGCGTAGCAGAGCGCCGTGGGCTACACCGCGACCTCAACTGCCCGGTGGTGTGATCGGCTTGGCGAGCGGCAGACGAATCTGCGCAAAGGAACGGGCGTGTACGAGGCGCATCAGCAAACGCCGCATGTCCGTCTCAAACCGCGCTGCCAAAGCCAAATCCCAGCCGGCTGCAGCGCCGCGTTTGTGCGCTATGAAGCAGGCTGCGTGACCTTGGGTCACACACTTTCGGGCGGCGTCGAGAGCGGGATTATCAAGCTTCTGTGTTGATTTTGCGGCCGCATTGCCCGAAGACGGCTGCGCGCCGGCCGTCTGAACCTCCAGTAGCCACCGGGTCAGCCAGGGGTTGCTCACCACCCAATCTGTCGCGCGCGCTTGGCCATCGGTACCGACAACCGTACGGCTCAGGCCAGGCATCAACTGACGAAACCAGTGGCCCAACCGCGACTGATTGGTGACGACGACGCAGGCGCGGGCAAAGGCCACTGGCGAACGACCAAATACCTGAATGTGGCGCGCGATGGCGCGGTCGATAAAAGGACCGTCAAAGGCATTGTTGTGGCCGATGTGGTCTGCGAGCACCGGCACGAGATGGCGGCTGAGGCGATCAATGGCGGCTGGCCACCGATAGCCGGGCTCAAAGGCATAGAGCGTCGGGCTGAGCGGCGTCCACTTGGCCGCTGAACGCACGAATAGGACGTTGCCAGCTGCGGTCTGGATGGCTTCGTCGAGCACATTGGCGTGGCGACGGTTCAACACGCCTGCTTGACCCGCGATGCGATCGGTCAGCGCGACGCGGCGTGCGTGCGACAGACGGCTGAGAAAGACATGACCGAACTCATGGACGACAACGCCCAGGGTGCGGAGCAGCGCACCTGTCGCATATCGGGCGGGGGGGCAGATACGCGGAGGCTCACAGGCGGTCCCCTCTTGATGAGGAAACGTATGGCGATTGATGGGCACCACGGCACGCCCTGCCCATGCCGTCGCCCGGACGCGGTCCCGGGCCGACCAGACCAAATCAACGCTCAGCTTACGCGGCATTTGCGCTGTCACCCCGTAAAACCGGGCCAACTGCGCAAGGAACGTGTCGAGCCGCGCGGCTTTGGCCACCTGGGCGAGAGCGACGTCAGGGCGATTGTGCATCAGGCGCCGGAACAGGGCGTCGAGTGGCGCCTGGAACCAGAGGAACGCCCCTTTGAGCGCCGCTTTGTCTGCCGGGGGGAGCTGGAGGTCTGCGAGGGCGGTGTCCAGCTTCGCAAAACGATAAAACGGCTCCGCAAATGCCTCGGAAGCCTGAAGTGCTGCCGGAGGCAGGAGCGAGGCCGCCAGGGGATGGGCCGGATCGCGCTGCGGCGGCCTAGCGGCCCGCGCTTGCAAGAATCGGCGCCGCGCCCGCTCGAACGCACGCAGGTGGGTCCTACCCTCCTCGTTCAGACGTGAACGAAGCGGCCGGCACCCCGGGGCTGCTGCCCTACGATGGGCACGAATGCAGGACTCCAGAACTGCGAGCTGGGAGGCCAGCTGAGGCATGCGCACCGCGAGCGAAAAATGTGGCTTGTTGCGGGCCGGCGTCATCCGGAACATTCGCAGGTCGGGCTCCGTCGGCACGACCCGTGTCTCGGCTCCCGACTGATCTTGCTGGGTCGACGTGGCCCCGCATCCAGCCATGAACACCACCACCATCAACCAACCACCGGCCCAGTTGAGGTGAGGTGACGACCGCAATGCCTTTGTGGTGCTGCTCACGGAACGACTCGACGCGCGATCCGCTCGTGAATTCGCGTCACGACCTCGTAGTGGATGGTGCCCATCCAGCCGGCCATCTCTCCGGCGCTGATCTCGTCGGATGCCTTTTCGGAGGCTTGTGCGCCGAGCAACACAACCTCATCGCCTGCGGCAGTGGCCCGGTTGTCTGTGACATCGATGGCGATCATGTTCATCGCCACCCGGCCGACGACGGGCGCACGCTGGCCGCCCACGAGCACCTGAGCGACGCCAGATAACCGCCGGTCGTAGCCGTCGTAGTAGCCGATCGGCAGGATCGCCAGTCGGGTCGCACGGAGGGTGCGAAATGTACGGCCATAGCCAACCCACTCCCCCGCAGGCACGTCTTTGACCTGCGCGATGCGGGTCTTCCAGGTCAACGCAGCCTTCAGGCCGATCGGGCTCTTGCCGAGCTGCTGCGCGCTGAGAAAGGTCTCCTTGCTCGGCCACAGCCCGTAGGCGCCGATCCCACAGCGCACCAGATCGAGGCCAACCTCCGGCCAGAGCAGCAGGGCTGCGGTATTCGATGCGTGAGCCAACAGCGACGCTGGATCGCCGCCAAACCGGGCGATTAGCGCGCGAACAGCTGCGAGTCCGTCGGTAAAACGGCGCAGCTGCAGCTTGGCGAAACGGTGGTTTGTGGTGTCTTCAATGTCGGCAAAATGTGTGGAGATCCCTTCGAGCGTCACCCCGTCTGTCGTGACGATGAGTTCGCAGAGCGCCAAAGCCGCGTCGTGCAGGAGCCCCTGTCGATTGGTGCCCGTCTCGAGTTTGACGTGCAGCTTTGCCACCACACCCAAGCGCTGGGCAGCGGCAGCGGCAGCCAACACCGTCGCGTCGTCATAGACCGTCAGGCGCACATCACAGGCGACGGCAAAATCCATCTGCTCAGGCGCGATGTGACAGACGGCAAAAAGCGGCACGGTGATGCCGGCGGCGCGCAAGTCCCTCGCTTCGAAGACGTCGGCGATACCCAGCCAATCGGCGCCAGCGCTGACAAAGGTTTGAGCGGCGGGCACCAACCCATGACCGTAGGCGTTACCTTTGACCATGACGCACACCCGAGGCGATGCGTTGCTCCCCCCGGATGCCTGCCGCAACAGGTTCACGTTGTTTTGCAGGGCGCCCTGGGAGATCTCCACCCAAGTCAGCGGCGCAGGCTCCGCGGGCAACGGCTTCGAAACGCTAGATGGCGGCTGGTCTTGGGGGTGGCTGGTGCGCAAGTCTGGCTCTCGACGGTTGAGGCAAATGATCTGGGTCCGAGGCTGCCACGAGCGGCAGTTGGTGACCACGGCAACGCTTCGCGCTACTTCGGTATCCGCCCCAATCGACGCAACGCGCCAACACACATCAACCAGCGAACGGAGCGGGCGAGTTCATTGTCGTCGCTGATGACCAGCCACTTCGGCGGCGCAAAGCCATCGGCGGCAGAACGCAGCAGCGCTCCCCCGGCAACATCTGGCCGCACCCGCGAGGCAATTTGGCCAAGCAGCCTGGACCAATTGGCCGTCACTTGGTTGTTGACCTCATCGAGGACGCGATAATCGCAGCGATTGGCGAAGACATGAATTCGGCGCAGCGAGTTTCCGGGGCCACCTGCGGCGATCACAACGAGCATCGGCGTGGCGTCTTTGGTGATCTCCAGGGCGCCGCCGCCACCGCCGGTCGGCTTGGCGAGCAGTAGACCGACCCCCCCGGATGTCGCCAGGCTCTTCATCACGCCCACCGCGCCCACCTTCTTGGCTTTCGGTGCCGTTCGCCGCTCGGACTGCGCCACCCACACCGCTGGAACGGCAGCGAGCACCTGGCGCCACGGGGCTGTCTCGGGCGCGCCCGTCAGGCGAACTGGGGCCTTGAGCGCGGTCGGATCTCTGGGGTCAATGCCGCGGGCTGTCAGCGCTTTGGCCAAGGGGGGAGCGAGGCCAGCGGGGACAGCATGCCAGCCATGCCCCGCTTGCTGCGCAGCTGCTGCAGCCCCGGCGGCATCGGCATGTTCGCGCAAATCCAACAAACCGCGGCAGCGCTTGAGCTGGCCGGCGAGATCACTGGGGTGCGCGCGTAAGTACGGCGCCAACACCTGCGCCGCACCGCCCAAATCCGGCGCCGGCCACGTATCACTCACGAGCAGTTGTGCTGTCATCGTCGCTGCCTCCCGTCTCGCATCATCGCCTTGTCAGTCACCCCGTTGGAGGTCCTGCTGCTGCTGCGCATGCCGGTAGGCTGATGGCGCAAATCCATGGTACACGGCCTGACCACACCGAAGTCATCTGGAGAATTATGGGGACCCATCCAAATCTTGAGGATACCGTACAAGTCGCTGCGACTGGCGGACGGGAAGAGAGGGCAGCTTGCCTGCCCGTACGCGGTGGGGAAATCCCCGAGAATCGGGGATTGGGGCGCGCGCCCCGCGCCCCCAGACATGAGGCAGGGGACTGGGCCGTGCGCTATCGTACTTGTACGGCGCTGGTTCAGTCCCGAATTATGAACATTTCGACCACCAAGATGTGGCTCCTTGTCATGTTGGCCACCGCCTCGATGCTCACGGCCTGCGGCGGCGACGACAAGGACGAGCCCAAACCCACAGCAGACGTGACCGTGGATGGGGCAGCAGACGGCGAAGCGGATGGCGGCGGCCAGGCGGGCGATCCCGAAAAGACCAAGCAACTGCTCACAGTCGACCAGACGGGCTCGTTCGTCTTCACCGGCCTCAAACAGCAGGCGCACGTGGTCTACACCGAGATGGGC
>JAGSHB010000125.1 GCA_023954815.1 Myxococcales bacterium
CACCCGCCGATTGGCAGCGCTACGTGAAGCACGGCCGCCCCGGCATTGACTGGGTGCGTGCGTGGAACCGTGTGCGCTTGGTTCACGCCGGAGGATGGCCGTGGCGCAACATGAAGAAGGAAGAGCTAGAGCGGCGCAAAGCGGTGATGCGCGAGCTCGATCAGGGCCGGCCAACGGTCATCCTGACGGACCTGCGCAAGGAGCCTGCCCACGTGCGGCAGTTCGCTCAGCACATGGCGACGGTCGGCCGCTACATCGAGGTGCTCCATCGCCGACAGATCGGATCACTGGGCCTCGACACGCAGATTCCCAAACGCGATCTGCCCAGCTTGGCCATGTACAACCGCAACCAGGGGCCGTGGTGCCAGGCGCCAGAGACGGAAAAGGACGCGACGTGTCACGGCCTGCCCGGGATGGTGCCGCGCCGTTCAGGCCTGTACCCGCTCGAGCTGCAAGAGACCGACCCCAAGTTCTGCGAGACCCTGGCGAAGCGCAAAGACGCGAGCACGCTGTTGGCGCCATTCGTCGTGGTGCAGTACGCCAAGCCGCCCAAGGGCCAAGCCCCGAAGATTGGCTCGAAGCGCGCGCTGGTCGCCGTGCCCTATCCCAAGGCCTTTCCTGACGAGAGCGAGGCCGTCGCTCGTGAGTTGATTGCGGCTGCGACCCAGATGAAGGCCGATCCAAAGGAGGCGCCGCTGGTTGCCTACCTCACCGCTGCAGCCAAGGCGTTCCGAGACAACAGCTGGCCCGCAGCGGACGAGGCATGGGCGAAGATGGCGGGCAGCTCGAGCCGCTGGTACGTGCGTGTCGGCCCCGACGAGACCTATTTCGAGCCGTGCAGTCGCAAGGCTGGCTACCACATGGTGCTCGCTCGTATCGACCCAGGCTCCGCTGCCTGGAAGGCAAAGCTGGAGCCCCGCAAAGACAAGCTGGAGGCGCTGGTCGCTGCTGCTGCTGGCAAGCCCTACGCCGCGCGCAAGATCACCTTTCACCTACCTGAATTTATTCACATCGTCCTCAACGCGGGCGATAGCCGCAGCGCGACGGGCGCCACGGTCGGTCAAAGCCTGCCAAATTGGGGGCCAGTAGCCGAGCAGAGCCGGGGTCGGACGGTCGCGATGACGAATCTCTACACCGACGCCGATAGCACGGAGACCCTGAAGAAGCAGACCGCGTCTATCTTTTGTGACGCAACCTACAAGCACTTGGGATTCGATTCGGCGCCGCAGACCATGAGCACGGTGCTGCACGAAGCGGGTCACAACCTCGGTCCGAGTCACGCCTACAAGGTCGACGGTCAGACGGACGACCAGCGTTTCGGCGGAGCGACCGCGGCCATCATGGAGGAGCTCAAGGCGCAGACCATGTCCTTGGCATTCAACCCTTGGCTGGTTGAAAAGGGCCTTATCACCCAGAAATTTGGCCGTTCAGCGTGGTTGCGGGATGTCACGTGGGCCTTTGGGCACATCTCTCGCGGCATGACGACCAGCAACGGTAAACCGAAGGCCTATTCGCAGCTCGCCGCTGTGCAGGTTGGTCTGTTGAAGGATGCCGGCGCGCTCACTTGGCACGCCAAAGACAAAGCGGCCAACGGCAAGGATGTCGGCTGCTTTCGTTCTGATTTTGAAAAGTTTGGCACCGGCGTCGCGGCCATGGCGAAGACCGTCTACGGCATCAAAGCGCGGGGAGACGCGTCGGCTGCAAAAACACTGTTGGGCAAGTACGTCACGCCGGATAACGACTTCGCCAAGCTGCGCGATATCATTCGGGTCCGCTGGCTCCGCGCACCGCGTGCCAGCTTCATTTACTCGCTGCGCCTTTGAGCGACGTTCTTGAGCAACGGGCCGCAAGGGAACGTGCGAATGAAGTCCAGGTTCTGGGCTTCAAACCCGCCCGGTACGGCCGCGCTGCGCCAGCCAACATGGCGTTTATAGTCCCGTTCGACTTGGCTCATCGGCGTCCCGTTGATGCAGCGATCCAGCACCCCGACCACCATCCCGGTGCGATGCATACCGCCGCCGCAATGCACATGTAGGTGGCCCATCGGTTTCTTGCCACCGGGCGCCAGCAGTTGGCCTAGGATCAGCTTCGTGACGACCACAAAGGCCCGCGACCGTGCCTGCACGTACGCCTGCGCGTCTGTGGCGCTGCGTTTTCGCACTTTCCAGGTTGAGCGCGTCTCAGCTCGCCACTTCATACCGGTTGGGTGCGTGTAGGTGCCGCCTGCAGCGGTCACAATGGTGCGCTCACCTGCATCGAGGTCGGCCGTATACATCTCGCCGTCGTAGAGATTGAGCGTGTGACGAACGCCAGCCTTGCTTACCAGTTCTTGATAGCAGGAGCCTTGTTGTGTGGGCGCTGCCGTGTAGCCGCTGCGGATGAGCCACAGGGGTTGGCCGCTGGCAGTCGTACGGCCGCGCAGGGGCAGGGCAGCGGCGTTGTGACGCCCACCGGCCACGGTGAGGCTGCGGATCATCCACCAGAACACAGGGCCACGCATGGATTTCAAGAGCTTGGCGCGGGCTTGTGCCGTAGCGGGAAGCGTGAGCCCGTGGGCTTCTGCGTGCTTGATGAGTGCGGCCGCTGCCACCTTGGACATCGGCCACGCCAGGGTCGACCAGATCTGTCTGTCATTGCACGAGGTCCGCGATAGCGGTCCCTTGGACTGTTTCACCTTGGAGCGCCAATGTTTCGCGCTCGTCTGAGGTGTGCTGCCCTGGAGCGTTGGTGAGGCGCCCCGGCCAGAAGAGGTGCTGGCGCCGCATCCGAATAAGAGTACCGTCGCTGCAACCGTCAACCACGGCATCGCAACTCGGTAGACGCTGGCAAGTCGAGCGTTGTGCGGTGTTCGAGCTGGGCCCCGACCGCCGTTGTGCCACTTCGCGCCCATGCCACACCTAGCCACGCGACATCGCCTCGCGTTTGAGGGCTGCCGCGAGCTGTCGGCTCGAACGCACGAATGCGTAGGACTTTTCTGTGTCCCCAGAGAGGGCATAAGCCAGGCTCAGACCCAGATGCACCTCGACCTCCGTCGGGGCTAGGGCCAAGGCCGTCAAGAAAGGCTCGACCGCGTCGGCGGGGCGCTCTCCCTCCGTAATCAGGCCCCACGCAAAATTGAGTTGGTCTTCGAAAGAGCGTGGATTGTCGGCTGCGCGCTCGCTCAACTCGGCTGCGCGATGCGCGTGATCGTCCCGCTTGTTGTCCGAGTGGCGCCCGGTCTTGATGAACTTCCGTAAGACGCCTTCGCGCCCCGACTCCAGCTCGTTGAACCGCATGAGGAAGCCGGTGCCTGGGCCACGACCGCTGGAGATACCTCGGTCGATCACGCCGCTGACAATCATCTCAACATCGGTAACCGGATGGACGAGCGCCACATCGATACCTTGACCTGGTGCACACGCCATATCGGAGCGGAGGAAGATGTTGCGACGTTTCACACGCCGGTCGATGAACTGCTCCAGATGAGCCCTGTTGGTCGGGCGCACTGTGATGAAGAGCGATTTCAAATTGTTGACGGACGGGCTCGGCTCCGCTTCCGGTGTTGGCGTACTCGCAACCGCCGGCGCGTCAACGGCTGCGGTCGTTGATGGCACACGGCGGGCGAACACCTGGGTCTGGGTAGGTGCCACGTGTTCGGGGCGTGGAGCGCCATGCTCTGCCTTCTGAATATCCTTGAGTAGCTCTTCTGCCAGCGCGCTACCCGACAGCTGGTCTGTGCTGTCGGTGACCGAGAGATCCTCTGGCGGCAGCGGCGGCGGCGCGAGGTCTGCGGTGGTCTTTTCTTCCCAGTCCGCCACGCCTGGTTCGGTGTCCAAACTCAAGCTGTCCAACAGCCCGTCGTCATTCGGTATGGCTGGCGGTACGGTGGAATCCTCCGCTGGCAAGGGTGGCGGCGGCTCCGGATCTGCCAGCGTCGGCTCCGCTAGATCTTGGCCCAATGCTGCGCCGAGAAGGGCATCCTTGGCGAGATCATCTAGCGCTGCCGAGGTCTCTTCAAAAGCGGATGTGCCCGAGTCGATTTGAACGCGTACTTCATTGCGGCCGTCGTCGAAATCGCCCTCGTCGAACTCGTTGTTCTGATCGGACTCCAGGTCGTCGAAGATAGACGTGCGGTGCGCCTCAATCTCGCCCGGCAGCGGCGTATCTTCGCTTGCAAAAGTGACGGCATCAGAGTGTTCACGCTCTTCGCGGCTGCGCTGCAGAACGAAGGTGTCCCACTCGTCTTCGGCCTCCTTCGACATGACGAAGAACTCAACGCCCATTCCTGGGGGATGGCCCTCATCATTGTCTGGCTCCACGACACGACGCACATGTCCCATCGCGTCAATGACCTGCCCGGACGGCATCTCGATCTTCATCTGGGCGATGCGATGGGTGGCGATCGGCTCTCTGGTCTGCACAAAAATACCGCGACGGGAGACGTCCACGGTTTGCATGTCTTCCCAGCCGCCGGGGGTTCGAACTTTGACTGTCAGCGCGACGGCATGTCGTGCGAAGAAACGTCCTTTTCCAACCATTTAGACCTCGACGGGCGCAGTGCGCGAAGACGCGTGCAACGAGTAAACGCGGGCAGGATAGCCCCACAGGGCGCCGAGCGGTAGTTGTTCGTTCGCTTTGTTGACGGGCGGGCTAGCGGCGAGTGGAATTCGGCCGCATCGTCACGCGTGAGGCACCGTCTGCAGGCGGCGAAGCAGCAGTGCGTCCACGGTGTATTGCCAAGTCAGGCGGTCGTGCACGCGCAGCGGCCAGGGGAGATCGCGCTCGATGTGCTGCAGGGCGAGGCCATCGAGGATACCGGGTAGGGCGGCACCAGTGAGTCTCCCCGCTAGCAGCCACGGCAGGTCGCAGTCGGCGGGCAATCCCGTATCGAGCCAGCGATTTGGCGCCGTGATCTCGGGCCGAAAGTTCCATGGAGCGCTCATCAACAACGCACCGCCCGGGCGCAGCAGGGCCTCACACTGACCCATGACCAGCCAGGGGTCGCGCACCGAGTCCATGACGTTGAGCGCGATGATCGCCGCGAACTGGCTTGCAGCAAAGGGAGGGTCATGCACATCGCCGAACACCAGCTGGGTGTGGCCCAGGGCGCGTCGGGGCTCTTCATTCATGACAATCGGGCGCAGCTCCACCACGCCGGGGCGGCGCAGGCAGCCGAGGTGCGGGGTCTCACTGGTCAGGTGTGCGGCCGCAGCGATGAGGTAGGGGTGACTCTCGAGCAGCACGACATCTCGTTGTTGCGGGCCGGGCGCAGTCCATGGGTTCGGCAGAGCGAGCGCTTCGCCACCCACAGCGCCGCCCAGGAGCAGCACGGGGCCATCGGGGAGGTCGTCCAGCGCGCCGAGGAACGCCGTCACCCAGCCGAGATCTGGCTGCGACACAGGTGGCTGCGCGTACCGCCCGACGTGGGCCGAAACCCACGTCCATAAGGCGCCTACGACGGTTGCATCTGCCCCGTCGGGGAGCGTAGAGCCTTGACGAAAGCTGGTCTGCCACGCTTCGGCGAGCGCGGCCATATCCGCCATGGCATCGACGGCTTCTTTCAAGCTTGGGGCCGCATCCTCGGCCTCATGGACCACGGAGATCGTCCGGCCCCAGGCGCGTGCTTCCGGCCACTCTCGCCCGCAGCGGCTGCACTGACCCTGTTCGATAGGGTGGGAAACGGGCGCGCCATCGTCGGCGGCGCGGCAGGCGATGCAGACAAGTGTGACGGCGCTCATCAACGGCTCCTGACTTGCAGACGTGTACGCAGCCTGCGCCACGATCCGCTAGCGGTCAAAGGCGCTCGGAGCCGACACCTCGGGGCCAACACTTCGGAGCCAACACCTCGGGGCCAACACGTCGGGGCCAACACCTACGCTGCTACGAGAGCATGCCAATGGCCTTGCGTACCCCAGCCGCCAGCGCGTCGAGGTCAGCGCGGTTGTTGTAGACCGCCAGGGACGCACGAACGGTGCCAGGCACACCGAATTGGTCCATCACGGGCTCCGCGCAATGGTGGCCCGTGCGAACAGCGATGCCTTGCTGGTCCAGCAACATGCCTACATCCGACGGATGGGCGCCGATGTGGTCGTCGAGCACAAAACCGAGCACCCCGGCTTTGTTGGCCGCCGTGCCGATCATGCGCACGCCATCGATCTCGCTCAGCAGCTGCGTGCCGTAGGCCAACAGATCCTGTTCGTGGGCGGCAACCGCATCCAGTCCGAGCTCATTGAACCAGGTCAGCGCAGCGCCGAGCCCAATGATACCCGCGATGTGCGGCGTACCGGCTTCGAGCAGCCCGGGAAGCTCCGCGTAGGTGGTCTCTTCGAAGGTCACGCGGCGGATCATGTCTCCGCCGCCGTGCCAGTGGCCACCCGCTTCCAGCAGCTCGCGGCGGCCCCAGAGCACGCCGATACCGGTCGGTGCGTACACCTTGTGGCCCGAAAATACGTAGAAATCGCAGCCCAACTCGCTGACGTCGACCCGGCCATGGGGGATAGCCTGGGCGCCGTCGATGAGCACCTTCGCGCCGACGGCGTGGGCAGCCGCGATGATCCGCTCGACCGGATGCACGGTACCCAAGGCGTTGGACACGTGGCCGACGCTGACGAGCTTGGTCTTCGGCGAGAGCAGGGCAGTGAAGGCGGCCATGTCGAGTGTGCCCGACTCGTCAAACGGGATGACCTTGAGCGTCGCGCCCACACGGTCACACAGCACCTGCCACGGCACGATGTTGGAGTGGTGCTCCATCGCCGAGATGAGGACTTCGTCGCCGGCGCCGATGTGCCGTGCACCCCACGTCTGAGCGATGAGGTTGATGCCCTCCGTCACCCCGCGTACGAAGATGCACTCAGCCAGTTCGGGAGCGCCGATGTGCTGCTGCACTGTCACCCGGGCTTGTTCCAACAACGTGGTGGCGCGCTGGCTCAGCGAGTGCACGCCGCGGTGCACGTTGGCGCAGCATCCGGTGTAGTAGTCCAGCAGCGCGTCGATGACGACCTGTGGTTTCAGCGATGTGGCGCCATTGTCCAAGTAGACCAAAGGCCTGCCGTTGACCTGCTGATGCAGCGCTGGGATCTGAGCGCGAATGGCGTCGATATCGAGCGTCAGCGCCTGGGTCGGCACGTCTGCTACCACGGCGGTGGCCGTCGCCGGTGCAGGAGCGCTCATCATCCCTCCACCGTCAGGCCTGTGCGCGCGGCCAACCGGCGGGCGAGCTCATCCTTCAACAGCGTCTGAATCGACTCCACTGGTACGTCCGCTACCACCTCACCAGCAAAGGCGAACACCAACATGCTGTGTGCGGTCTGGGCATCGATGCCCCGTGAGCGCAGGTAGAAGAGCGCATCATCATCGAGCTGGCCGACTGTCGCGCCGTGGGCCGCGGTGACATCGTCGTTGTCGATCTCGAGCTGCGGCTTGGTATGCACCGTCGCCTGCTCGCTGAGCACCAAGTTGCGGTTCATCTGGGTCGTCGCGCAGCCGCTGGCACCTTTGTAGATCAGGATATTGCCGCGAAAGATGCCGGTGGACTTGTCATCCAGGATACCTTTGTACAGTTCGCTGCTTGTGGTGTTGTTTGCGATGTGATGAATCACGCTGTGGTTGTCGATGTGCTGATTGCCTTGGCCGTGGTACAGCCCGTCAAGCTTGCAGCTGGCACCGGGCTCCGCGAGGAACACTTCGATGTCGCAACGACCGATGGCCGCACCGAACTGCGCCACGTGGGACTCGTAACGGCTATCGCGGCCTTGGCGCACGGCGATCTTACCCAGGTGAAACGAGCGCGTGTCTTGGTGCTGTACCCGCACGTGCTTGAGCACAGCGCCAGCGCTGAGATCGACTTCTGTCACGTGGTTGTTCACGAACTGCCCGGCGCCGATATGACGCTCCACTACGGTGAGCTCTGCATGGCGCGCCAGCTCGATGAGCAGCCGGCTCTCTTGCGTCGCCATGGCCGCGTCTTCGCTGGACTGCACATAGCGCAGCTCGATGGCGCCCACGTCGTGACCGGTCACCGAGAGCGCGACCCCGCGGTCGAACTGGGCGAGGTTGCGCGCCGTCAATCCGTCTTGCAGGCGATCGAGCTTGGCGATGGTGCCCAGCTGCTCGGGTGCGGCATCGGCGAGGTCGACGACGGTCAGCCCGTCAGGAATCACCGACAAGGCCAGATTCAGCTTGCCATCCACCAACAAGAGAGTGCCGGCAAAACCGTCCAGCGGCGCGGCAATCTTCGCGTCAAACTCGCTCGGGATCTCGGTTGCAACCGTGCCGCCTGTTTTACTCTCTACGCGCTGCAAAGCCCGCAGGTTCGTGTGTTTCCAAGCTTCCAGTTTAGGGGACGGCAGGCCATTGCTCTGCCAAAGACCATCGGCCGTGGCTCGTAGTTCTGCTAGTGGGGTCAGTTGAGCGCTCAATTTGCGCCTCCCTGCTCGGCACGAATCCAGTCGTAGCCGCGCTCCTCCAGCTCCAGTGCCAGCTCTTTGCCACCGGACTTGACGATGCGACCGTCGAGCAGCACGTGAACGCGATCGGGCACGATGTAGTCGAGCAGCCGCTGGTAGTGGGTGATGACGAGCATACCGCGATTTTCGTCGCGCAGCGCGTTGACGCCGTCACTGACAGCCTTGAGCGCGTCGATGTCCAGCCCCGAGTCCGTCTCGTCGAGGATCGCGAACTTCGGCTCCAGCATCGCCATCTGCAGGATCTCGTTGCGCTTCTTCTCGCCGCCGGAGAAGCCGGAGTTGAGCTCACGCCCAGCCAGCTTCTTGTCCATCTTCACGGTCTTGAGCTTGCTGCGAAACAACTTGAGGAAACCGACCGCATCGAGCTCCTCCTGGCCGCGGTGCTTGCGGATGCTGTTGAGCGCGTGCTTCAGGAAGACCTTGTTGCTGACGCCGGGTACCTCGACGGGGTACTGAAAGGCCAGGAACATGCCTTCGCGGGCGCGCTCGTCGGCCTCCATCTCCAGCAGGTCCTTGCCGTCGAACGACACCTCGCCGCCCGTCACGTCGTAGCCCTCGCGGCCAGCGAGCACGTAGCTCAGGGTGCTCTTGCCGGACCCGTTGGGCCCCATGATGGCGTGCACCTCGCCGGCGGGAACGTCCAAGGTCAGGCCACGGAGGATATCCTTGCCGCCCACTTTCACTTTGAGATTCTTAATCTCTAACATTACGCTTTCCTGGTTATCTATTGGATATTGAGGTGAGATGGCTGGTCGTAGCGTCTAGCCCACGGCCCCTTCGAGGCTCACCTCGAGCAGCTTCTGGGCTTCGACGGCGAACTCCATCGGCAGCTCGCGAAATACGTCTTTGCAGAAGCCGTTGACGATGAGGTTCACAGCATCTTCGGCACTCAGACCGCGCTGCATCAGGTAAAAGAGCTGGTCGTCGTTGATCTTCGACGTCGACGCTTCGTGCTCCACCTGCGCGCTGCTGTTGTTGACCTCGATGTACGGCACCGTGTCTGCGATCGCTGTGTCGCCCATGAGCAAGCTGTCACATTGCGTGTAGTTGCGCGCGCCTTTGGCACCTTTGAGCATCTTCACCTGGCCGCGATAGGTCTGCTGCCCGTGGCCTGCGCTGATGCCCTTCGACACGATGGTGCTGCGGGTGTTGGCGCCGATGTGGACCATCTTGGTGCCGGTGTCCGCCTGCTGACGATTGTTGCTCAAGGCGACGGAGTAGAACTCGCCGACGCTGTCGTCCCCTTGCAGGATGCAGCTCGGGTACTTCCACGTAATCGCGGAGCCAGTCTCAACTTGGGTCCAGCTAATTTTGCTGCGTTTACCCCGGCATGCGCCGCGTTTGGTGACGAAGTTGTAGATGCCGCCGACGCCGTTTTCATCACCGGGATACCAGTTCTGCACGGTCGAGTACTTGATAGACGCGTCGTCCATGGCGATGAGCTCGACCACCGCCGCATGGAGCTGATTTTCGTCGCGCATGGGCGCGGTGCAGCCCTCGAGGTAGCTCACGTAGGAGCCCTCCTCGGCGATGATGAGCGTGCGCTCGAACTGCCCAGACTTGGCGGCGTTGATGCGGAAGTAGGTCGACAGCTCCATGGGGCAGCGAACACCCTTGGGGATGTAGACAAACGAGCCATCGGAGAACACCGCCGCGTTGAGCGCCGAGAAGTAGTTATCCGTGTGGGGCACAACGCTGCCGAGGTACTGCTTGACGAGCTCAGGGTGGTTTTCAACCGCTTCGCTCAATGGGCAGAAGATGACGCCGACCTTGCCCAGCTGCTCTTTGAAGGTGGTCACTACGCTGACGCTGTCGAAGACCGCATCGACGGCTACACCCGAGAGCTTTGAGCGCTCGTGCAGGGGCACGCCCAGCTTCTCGTACGTCTTGATGAGCTCGTCGTAGTCGGCGCGCTCCTCAGGAGTGAGGTCATCGATGTTTTTAATCTCTTTTAGCTTAGGTGCAGAGTAAAACGTGATGTCTTGCAGATCGATTGGATCGTAGTTCAGGTGGGCCCAGTCCGGCTCGGCCAGCGTCAGGAAATGGCGGTACGCGCGCAGGCGGTACTCCAACAACCACTCCGGCTCATTTTTCTTGGCCGAGATGAAGCGGACCGTGTCTTCGCGCAGACCGGGAGGTGCGGTGTCAGTGCTGATGTCGGTGACGAACCCAGCGTCATAGCCCCGAGCGGTGAACTCAGCGATGGTCGCTTCGGTCTCCGTAACGGCTGGCGTGACCGGCTCGGTGGGCAAGGTTGTAGCGGTGGCAGATGGGGACATGTGCTCCTCGTGGCGACGGCAGTAGCAGTCTTGAGCGACAAAGAGGACCAGATTGGTCCGCGTTAGAGGCTAGCCGCGCCCGTGCCGGTGTCAACCGTCATTTTTCTGGGCGTTCATTGGCGGGCGACAACCGACGAAGGGCTAACGCGCGCGCAGTGTGAACGAGGGCGGCGCTGATGTCACCGGAAAGTTGCGTCTGAGGTCGAGACTGCGCTGAAATTGTTGACTTACGACCCGCCTGACGCCTGCGATGCGATGTCGATAATTGCCGCAGCGATCTCCTCAGGAACCTCTTCTTGCAGAAAATGGCCAGCGTTGGTAGCCGTCACTTTTGCGTGTGGGAGCATCCGCTGGCTGCGGCGCAGCAGCTTGCCGAGGACCGGATCGTTGCGGCCCCAGACGATGGCGGTGGGGCCTTCGAAGCTCGTCACCAGCCCACCGACGCGCTCGAGGTCAGCGATCGATGGGTGCTGCAGATCGTTGGGCACCATGCGCGCTAAGGCCAAGGGGGCCTGATTGTCAGCCATCCGACGCAGGGGCCAGCGATAGGCAGCGGCCACATCACCCGAGATGCTGCCGCGATTGCCTTGGGCCAAGGGCATGGCGCGCTCGATGACATTGAGCCGCCGCACCAATCCGTCGTGGAGACCCGGCTTGGCGGTGAGCTTATGAAAGAGCGTCGGCGTGAACCCAGGCTTCGGCGGCCCGAGGACAGTGTTGAGCACCACGAGCCCAGCCATTCGTTCCGATCGATCGCACAAAGCCCGCAGCAACACCGGCCCGCCCCAATCTTGCCCCACGGCGACCAGGGGGCCGGGCAGGGTATCGAGCAACGCGCCCATCCAGCGGCCGTGTTGGGCCAGGGTATGGGCACGGGGATCCGTCGGCCGTGACGAGAGCCCGAGACCGATGAGGTCGGGCGCGACGAGCCGCAATCCCGAATCAGCCGCTGCCGCCATGACCTTGCGATACAGAAATCCCCACGTTGGGTTGCCGTGAGCAAGCACGACCACCGGGCCATCTTCGGGGCCCGTCTCCATCACGTGCATCTGCGCGAACCCGACGTCGACCATGCGGCGCCGAACGCCCGTAGGCAGCTGCGCGTCGATCCAACGGGGTAGGGCAGGTGCGGTCAAAGCAGGGTCCAAAGGCGGCGAAGTGCCGCGGCGGAGCGTGGAGAAACGAGTGTGCTCGGAAGCATGGGCTGAGAGTGGGTTGGGTGCAAGGTGGCAACAATTTCACGTGCCACGGCAGGAAAGGCACCCCTCCCGGCCACGTAGATGCCCTTAGGGGGCGTTATTTGGCCACAACGGCATGGATGTGGGGGCGACGATCCATCGGCCATCAGGCCGGCTCCTGGGCGATTCTGTGCGATCGGCGGCGAATGATTCACTCCGGTGCCGACGGAGAGGCGAGCCGGTCATCGGACCGCAGTCGGTCCTGAATCCACTGGCAAAACAGCGCCACCGGTCCCGTCTCCCGCGCGCCACGGACGGTCAGCAGCCAGTAGCGCAACGCCGTCGGGACGCTCAACGCAAGCGGCGCCACCAGTCGACCCTCGGCGATGTCCCTGGCGACCAGTGTCCGTCGCGCCAGCGCAACGCCTTGGCCTGCGAGCGCCGCGTCGAGCGCCATGTAGGCGTGACTGAACGTGAGTCCATGGCTCGGATCGATGGGCTGGGTGTCACCAGCGCAGTCCAGCCACTCCGCCCAACCCACATGGCTGGGCTCATTGGCGAGCACGACGTCGTGGAGCAGCGTGTGGTTGGCGAGGTCGCCGACCGTCTCAATCGGCTGTCGCTCCAGCAGGAGCGGGCTGCACACCGGGGTCAGACGCTCATGGGTCAGCGGCTCTGCATCGACACCGGCGTAGCCCCCCGGCCCAAATCGCACACAAACGTCGATGCCGGCGATGCCAGGCCGAACCAGGGCGTCGGTGGCGTCAATCCGTACGTCGAGCTCCGGTGCGTGCGCTCTAAACTCGGGCAGATGGGGGACCAACCAACGCAGGGCGAAGGACGGCGAGCAGGAGATCGACAGCCGAACCCCGTGACGGAGTTCATCGAGCTCAACCATCCCGGCGCGCAGGCGGGAAAATGCGGCCGTCGTGGCGCTGAGCAGCACCTCGCCGGCTTGGGTCAGCGCAATGGGCCGCCGGCCGCGCACAAAGAGTCGGCAGCCCAGCTCTTCCTCCAGCGCACGAATGCGATGGCTGATGGCGCCTTGTGTGACGTGAAGTGCGCGTGCCGCGGCAGAAAATGAGCGTGTCAGGGCGACGTGGTGAAAGAACTGCAGAGAGCCGAGGTTGGGTAGCTGGTCATTAGATGAGTTCATCTCATGACTCCTTGAAAAATGATCGCTTGATCTTGTCAGGGTGCCACGCACAATCGGACCACATTCATCCGAATTGCTAAACAGATGCGGAGCCAAGATAGCCTTGCTGATAACCCCCAGACTCGCAAGTCATCATTAGTTTGCTTCATAGATGTTGGCAAAACCGCACCAACCACCGCGCCTACTCCCCTCCTATCGGCCACCGGAGCCCCATGACCCATCGCACGACCTCTCGCCCCAAATCTCGCCCCAAATCTCGCTCCAAATCGCGCTCGAACACGTCTCCGAGCGCGCCAGTGAGCGATCTCGCCCAGGAGACCAACGGCGCGGACACCCATGACCCGGCCGCCCCCGCCGATGTTGCCGCCGATGTTGCCGCCGATGTTGCCACCGATGCCGCTGCGCCCGACGACACGGCGGAGCGTCGACACGGGGCTCGTCGCGCCACCGACCGCACAGACGAGGCCGCGACGGTCGCCGCTGAAAGCGCGTTGATCGACGACGCCAGCATCGAGGATGAGTCGCGTTTTGGGGTCACGATTACGCCCCGCGGCATCGATGCTGACAAACGAAAGGGCCGGGCCGCCGCCTTGTCACCACCGCCGCCTCTGCCCTGCGCTGACCTCAGGGGACCGCTGACCAAGCTGAAGGCGTCGACCTACCTCGAGCTGCTGATGCCCCTCCACGTGGAGCTCCTCAAGATGCAGAACCACGTCAAGGCTGAGGGGCTGCAGATTCTGACCCTATTTGAGGGGCGCGATGCGGCGGGCAAGGGCGGCACCATCAAGCGCTTCATCGAGCACCTCAACCCCCGCGGCTGTCGCGTGGTCGCCCTCGACAAACCCAACGACCGAGAGCGGACCCAGTGGTATTTCCAGCGCTATGCGACTCACTTGCCAGCTGCCGGTGAGATCGTGCTCTTCGACCGCAGTTGGTACAATCGGGCCGGTGTCGAGCGGGTCATGGGCTTTGCCACCCCCAACGAGGTCAAGGAGTTCCTGCGCGCGGTGCCCAGTTTCGAGCGCATGTTGGTGCGGTCGGGGATTCGGCTGCAGAAGTTCTACTTCTCGGTGAGCAAGAAGGAGCAGCAGCGGCGATTCGGCAAACGCGAGTCGGACCCGCTCAAGCAATGGAAGCTCAGCCCGGTGGACAAAGCCAGCCAGGACAAATGGAGCGCGTACACGCGGGCGAAGAAGGACATGTTCTTCTTCACGTCAACGCCGGAGTGCCCGTGGACCATCATCAAGAGCGATGACAAGAAGCGCGCGCGGCTCAACGCCATTCGGCATTTTCTGAGTGGGATCGACTACCCAGACAAACGGCACGAGCTGCTGCACGTGGACCCACGCATCGTCAAACACGTCGACCAAGAGATCCGCAGCGACGACTGGTTGTAGGAGAGTGCTGCGTCAATAAATTGACTATCGCAGCACTCTCCTACCTTTCTTCATTATTGGGGGACTCAGGCGCCCCCAGCCGCGGCAAGCCGCGTCTTCCCCCTCGTTGGGGTGGGTGCTGCGTCACAAAACTGATTGTGGCAGCGCTCTCTTGCCGTTCTTCATCGCGGGGGGGCAGCGCGTCGCCAGTCCTCGGTTCTCGCTCCCTGGGCATGCGCTGCGTCGTTGACACGACTGTCCCGGGACGTCGCTCCTTGCGTTGAGTGTGGCGAGCCAGGGCCGTCTTGGCCGGGCTTGCTGGACGCCCCTGCCTTCCCCAGTCCACACTCCGGCCATGAACAAGCTCCTCGTTGCCATCGTCATCTCGATCATCTGCGCATTCGGCTCCGTCTTCGCCTTCGAGGGCGAGATGGCCCAATTCCACTGGCTCGGGGAGATGTTTTTGCGGGCGCTCAAGATGCTCATCGTGCCCCTGGTCATGTTCTCGATGATCACCGGCGTCGCAGGCCTGGGTGACGTACGCAAGCTCGGGCGCATTGGCGGCACCACGGTCATCTACTACTCGATCACTACCCTGGTCGCTGTCGTTCTCGGCACCGTGCTTGTCACCCTCATCGAGCCCGGGGTTGGCCTACCCGACAGCGGCCTCGAGATCCCCGCCAAGGTCGCCGGCAAGCAAGACATCGGCATGACGGACATCCTGCTCGGTTTCCTGAGCACCAACGTCGTCAAATCCATGGCCGAGATGCAGATGCTGCCGCTCATTGTGTTCAGCCTCGTCTTTGGCGGCGTGTTGTCGACCATGGGCGAGCGGGGCGCGCCTCTGTTGGCCGTCTGCGAGGCTGGCAATGAGGCGATGATGAAGATGGTGCACCTCATCATGTGGGGCGCGCCTATCGGTATCTTCGGACTCATCGCTGGGCGCTTTGGCAAGGCGGTCGGCACGGGCGGTATGGATGCGTTCTTCGCGCAACTGAGCGCCGTCGGCATGTACATGGTGACGGTGATTTTGGGACTCGGCATTCACGGCCTCATCGTGTTGCCGGTGATGCTGTGGCTGTTGGCCAAGCGGCGACCTGATCGCTACGCCAAGGGGGTGGGTAGCGCGCTGCTGACCGCGTTTTCGACCTCTTCATCCGCGGCGACGCTGCCCATGACCCTGGAAGGCGTCGAGGACAATAACGGCGTCGATCCGCGGGCAGCGCAGCTCGTGATTCCCATGGGCGCGACCATCAACATGGACGGCACGGCGCTGTACGAGGCGGTGGCGGTCATCTTCATCGCCCAGGTGCTCGGCTACGACCTGAGCCTGATGCAACAGGTGCTGGTGGTGATTACCGCGACCCTGGCTGCGATTGGCGCGGCGGGGATTCCGGAGGCGGGCCTGGTGACGATGGTTATCGTGCTGCGTGCGGTGGATCTGCCGCTCGAGGGTGTGGAGCTGATTTTGGCCGTCGATTGGCTGCTCGATAGGTTCCGGACCGTCGTCAATGTCTGGGGTGATGCGGTCGGCGCGGCGGTTGTGGAGCGTGTTGGGCTTCGCAGCTCTGAGCCAGTCGGCTGACGGACGCAGGCGAGCGATTTTCCCGCGCGAAGACAAATTTGATCCTGTTCTTGCGGTCGTTTGGCCGTCCTGAGCCCCTGGATGCCCCCAGGACAGGCGCAAGGCCTTCGAAGGCATATTAAGGTGGGGCGGCGTCTGATCGGGGCTTAGACGGCCGCTGGCCCACGAACGATGATGCGCGTCATCCGCCATCACAGCTGACGCAAACCGCCTCGGCAGCGTCCGCGGTGGCGGCCGCGTCCATCGAGCTGCCAGCGTCGGCTGTGCTTCCGCCCTTGCCGCAGTGGCTGCCGTCGCACTTCGTCGCGCAGCTCTTGTACTTCTCAGAGTAAAAACACGCGCCGGCGGTCTTGCAGCCCGTCGATTTTTCGCACTCGCTGGTGGACGTTGTGATGCACCGCCCCACCGCTTGATTGTAACTCAGCGGTGCGAAAGAGCACTTGCCATCGTCGCCACAGCCCGATGAGGCCTCACAGTCAGCCGTCGACTTGGCGAAACAGGCGCCGGAGCCTGCCAGCGCGTGACACTCGCCCGAGACGAGGCACACCGTCTTGCCAGCGCAGTCGGAGTCCTTGAGGGCGTGGCAGATGCCGTTCTTGACGCTGCACTTACCCGCCTCCGCACACCTGCTTGACTGTCCGCAATCTGAGTCGCTGCCGGGTGCGCACTGCAAGCCAACCACGCTGCACTTGCCGTTATCCTTGCAACCCGACGATTCACCGCATCCCTTCTGCGATGGCACGCACACGCCATCTTTGGCGCTGCATCCACCCCACTTCTTGCAGCGGGACGACGCGAGACAATCGGCGTCCGATGTTGCGCTGCATTCGCCGCTGACCACATGACACAAGCCGTCGCTCGCGCACCCCGTCGATGCCGCACAGCCTGTGTCATCCGTGGCCACGCAGACGCCCCCGCTCGCCGTGCATCTGCCCTGGTCGGTACAGCAGAGTGACTTGAGACATCCGTCGCCCGTGACCGTCGCGCAGGCGGGAAGGCACCCGATCGGCAATATCGCGTCGCCGCACTTGTTGGTGTCAATCGTACTGAAACTTGCGTCGCTTCCGCCGACGCCGTCGAGCAGCGCGCCTGCGCTCACATCGTTGCTAACTGTCCCGTCGAGGGATGCTCCGGCGGTGGGTGAATCGCATGCAGCGATCGAGAGGGTGGTGAGTGCCAGGGCGAACAAAGGATGGATGCGCATGATTCCTCTCATTGTGCAGGTGATAGCCAACGTATCGCGATTGCACCTCATAAAGAGCAAAGATCATGCCACGGACGAGGTGTGAACCTGGCTTGTGTAAAATGCTGTAGTCCCAGCCGGTTGAGGTTTTCTGGATCGATCCAATAGGAACCCGTTAACTGTTCAAGAAAGCAGTCATGTTGAAATCCTCGACGGTCTATCAGGCTGCGCGATTTCCGCGTGAGTCGGCGCTGCAGCGGGCATTTTGCAGGTCTTTTTGAGGCGAAACGGCCGTCCTGAGCCCCAGGATGCCCCCAGGAAGGGCGCAAGGCCTTCGAAGGCATATTAGTGCGGCAAGGGCGCCATCGGCCCCTGGGCGGCCTGCTGGCTGAATGTCGGCAGCGGAAGAAGCAGTGGAGTAAACGCTCATCCGCGCTATCCTCCCGGCCGCTCAACCCACGGAGACGCCATGCGCCGCAGAGACTTCCTACGCAAGACCGGAGCCATCGCCAGCCTGCCACTCATCGCCGCCTGCGGTACCGACGGCACCGACGGGGCCGATCCAAGCGCTACCACAGCCGACGGGACAGGCGGAGCCGATGGGGGAGCGGGCGCAGATGCGGCCAAGGCGCCGCTACCGAACTACGAATACAGCGGCGAGAAGGGGCCAGCGAGTCTCTTCAGTCACGGCGTAGCCAGCGGCGATCCACTGCCCAGCGCGGTCATTCTGTGGACCCGCGTCAGTGTGCCCGATGCCAAGAGCGACACCGAGGTCTTCTGGGAGATAGCCACCGACACCGGATTTGAGCAGCGCGTCGGGGCAGGCACGTTCACCACGGGCGCCGCACGGGACTTCACCGTCAAGGTCGATGCGACAGACCTGACCCCCGGCACTACCCACTACTATCGCTTCTGGCTACAGGGGCGCGCCTCGCCCGTCGGTCGCACCCGCACCGCGCCCGAAGGCAAGGTCAGCCACGCGCGTTTCGGTGTGTGCAGCTGCTCCAACTACACGCGGGGCCTGTTCTTGTCCTACAAGGCGTTGGCTGCCCGCAAAGACCTCGATGCGGTCCTGCACCTCGGCGACTACATCTACGAGTCGGGCTACAGCGGTGGCATGCGGAAGCACGATCCGAACCACAAGGCCATCACCCTGGACGACTACCGGGGCCGCTATCGGCAGTACCACACCGATCCCGACCTGCAGGCTGCCCATCGCCAGCACCCGTTCATCTGCGTGTGGGATGACCACGAGAGCGCCAATAACGCGTTTCAAAATGGCGCGCAGGGCCATGCGGAAGACAAGGGCGAGGGAACGTGGGCCGACCGCAAGTCCGCCGCGATGAAGGCATGGCATGAGTGGTTGCCGGTGCGTGAACAAGCGGATGGCCGAATCTGGCGGCATCACGCTTGGGGCGATTTGGCCGACATCTTCATGCTGGATACCCGTCTCTGGGCCCGCGCCGAGCAGACGACCGGGAGCAAGAAGGACATCATCACCGACCCGAAGCGCCCGTTTCTGGGACCGGACCAGGAAAAATGGCTGCACGAGGGGCTCACAGCCAGCAAAGCCCGGTGGAAGGTGCTCGGTCAGCAGGTGATGATGGGGCAGCTCCGGGTGGGCACGTCTTTGCTCAACACCGACCAATGGGATGGCTACTCGGCGACGCGTGACCGGCTCTTTGGTCACCTGCGCGCCAAGAATATCGATGGGTTTGTGGTCCTGACAGGGGACATTCACAGCTCCTGGGCCATCAACCTGACTGAAGACTCCGGCGACGCAAAGCGCTACGACAAGGCGACTGGCAAGGGGGCGCTCGGCGTCGAGTTTGTCACCCCGGGCGTGACCAGCACGGCGCAGGGGCTCGGTAACGCGGAGCTCGCGAAGTTGGCCATGCAGTTCAATCCGCACATTCGCTGGAGTGAGCTGACCCGGCGAGGTTACTTTGTGCTCGACCTGACCCAGGAGGCGGTGCAGGCCGATTGGTACCACTTCGACGCCATCGACAAACCGGACATTCCTCAGAAGCTGGCGGCGAGCTGGCGGAGCGTGCACGGCAGTGGTCACCTCACCAAAGCGGCGAACGCGGCGGCTGAGAAAGTGGGCGCGCCGGACCTCGTCGGATAACGACGCTCACACCCCGAG
>JAGSHB010000070.1 GCA_023954815.1 Myxococcales bacterium
ACCTGAACATTTGTACAGTATAAATATCCGCTCGACCAGCCCGACCGATGGGGCTCCAGGAACGACAGGTTGTGATTCGATCAAGCCGAGATCGCGCAACGATGCCCACACCATGGGCTTTATGAGCGAATTTCAGCTTCTGGCGAGCCCTGATCTGCCGCCTCGCCGGTCTTGTCCTTGCACATTCGTACTGGTCACCTCAGTGTCAGCCCATGAGCAGCGCTAGCATCACGGACACCACGGGACATTTCGTCCGCACGCCGCGGGTCGGCACGTTTTACGAGTCGGCCGCGTTCTTTCCGATGCCCGTCATCGTCATCGTGACCTGTGATGCGGAAGGCCAGCACAACGTCGCCCCATATAGCCTGTGTTTTCCGCAGCCCGAAGCTGGGGACGGCATGCTGATGCTGATCTCCAAGCGCGACTCGAACACCGCCCGCAACATCAGCGCAACCGGCAAGGCGGCCCTGTGTTTCTTGCCTGAAGACGCCACGCTACTCGACCACTGTGTGGAGCTCGGTCGCCCTGCCCCTCCGGGTGAAAAGATGGTGCGATCGAAGTTCACGCTCCAGGAGGTTGAAGGCTTCTCCGTCATCGCCGAGGCGGAGCAGGTCTTCCTTTGCAGCCTGGAGCAGTTCGATGTGCAGGCGGACGGCAAAGAGCGCCGCATCTTGCTGCATGTCGACGAGGTCATGCTGCAGGAGCGGTGGGCGCGCGCACTCAAACGAGGCTGGGGTGCGCCGAGGCTGGCGGTGGAATTCGGGTTTCGGGGTCAGTCCGCGCGCTGGCTGTCTCGGCCGCGGGTCCATTTTGGCGGCCCTGCCCTGCGTCCGACGTTCGAGTTCTCCGTCAACATGAGCGCCGCGGAGGTGCAAGAGAGTCTGCAACGCGCGCTGGAGTCCCAGACCGCTGATGTGGAAGGGTTCGTTCGCACCGGCCGGGCCCAGATCAACATCCCGCGGGCCGAAGCGACGTTCTGGTCGCCGGAGTTGGCCATCACCATTGAAGACGACGGTCGCCGCGCCAAGCTACATGGCCGCGTGGGGCCCCACCCGCAGGTGTGGACGCTGCTCATGTTGCTGCATCTCGCCACGGCCATCATCGGTGGATTTGGGGTGTTTTGGGGCCTGAGCCAGTGGATGGTCGACCAAACGCCTTGGGCAATGTTGAGCATTCCGGGTGCATTGATCATCCACGGATTGCTGCTGGGTGCGGCCTTTGTGGGCCAAGGACTCGGGGTCGAGCACGTTTTTCGGCTTCGTGATTTTGTCGACGAGGCGCTGACGCACTGAACGCATCGTGCGGCGAACTGCAGTGTCGTGCGGTGAACTGCTGTGTCGTGCGTGATCGGAGCGCTACCGGTCGACCGGCAGCGTCCGGGCCGCCTCAAGCGCCAACATGACGCGCTTGCGTGGCAGCCCCCAGTGATAGCCGCCGATGGCGCCCGACTTTCGCAGCACGCGATGGCATGGAATCAGGTAGCTGATGGGATTGCGCCCCACGGCAGAGGCGACCGCTCGCACTGCCCGCGGCTGGTCGATGGTCTGAGCCACGTGCGAATACGACACTGCGCTGCCCTCTGGAATACGCAGCAGCGCGCGCCAGACCTGAAGCTGCAGGTTGGTGCCGCGCAGCAGCAACGGAATCGGTTTGCCCGGTTGGGGCGCGTCAAAGATCTGAGCGGCGACAGGTGCGGTGACGGCGGGCGACTCGGTGATCTGGGCGCCGGACCACTCCCTTTGAAGGCGCGAGAGGTTCTCAGTCCCCTCAGCCTCGAAGTATAGCGCGACCACACCGCGCGCTGTCTGGGCGATCAACGAACGACCAAACGGCGTGTCGTGCCAGCCATAGGTGATGTGCAGCCCCTTTCCGCGACTTTTGAACTCGCCTGGGGTCACGGCAGTCGCGGCCACCATCAAGTCGTGCAGGCGCCCAGGGCCCGAGAGTCCGGCGGAAAAGCTGGCATCGAGCACAGAGTGGTCAGCGCGCAGCAGGCCTTGGGCGGCCGTGAGGGTGCAGGCCTGCAAGAAGCGCTTGGGACTGATGCCCGCCCACTGCCGGAACGTGCGCTGCAGGTGTTCCCGGGAGACGCCAACGTCGGCCGCCAACTCACCGAGCGATGGCTGATGGGCGCTCGACCTGTCGATAGCAGCGATGACGGAAGCGATCGTCTCGTAGGGCGAGACGCGCTTGTTTGGTGACGGGGTCGACACTGGTGTGGCGTGGTTCATGGCGCCACCGTACTGCCCGCCACAAGCAGCAGCCACCCGTTTGTTGACGCGAGGGTTGGGTATCGGTCGGACGCTATGGTTTTTCGACTGGGCAGCGGCTGTTGTCCGGGTCGCGCCAGGTGACAAACTCGCCCTGATGGGCGACCAATTCGGCGCAGTCGAGCTGGCCGTTGTTGTTGTCGTCCCACTGGCCCTTCGCAAGTCGCTGCAGCACGAAGCGGTGGTGCGGCGTATTGGAAAAGGTCGCGAAGGGCTGCCCACAAATCGCGGTGGACGAGCCAAATACCACCTGCTCTGTCGCGTGCACGCCGCCGCCTTCGATACGACCGGGAGAGACCACACGCCCCATCAGGCTGGAGACCTCGCGCTGGGCGACGTAGAGCTTGCACCCGCCGCCTACCTCGAACGTCGCGCCGGGTTTGCCGTCGTTTTCCGGGTCGGTGAGGCGCGGGTCCGCGGCATCGCCCTTCGCTGGCATGGGGTCGTAGACTGGGTTGACCATCTTCACGCCCATCAGCTGAGCCTCTGGTGCGGAGCTGTAGGCCACCTCGACCGAGCCCTCGCCCACGACGCGGCTCTCGACCTGCAACGGCCCCACAGAATCCAAGACCGCCTTGGGCACCACCGTCTTCAGGCCGAAGATTGGGGTCAACCCGAGCTGACAAACCGTGCGCTCCTCAAAGAGGCGATGACCTTTGCGGGTCATGTTCACCACGAGCAACTTGCGCGAGCGGGTCTCAATCCGAGAGCCAACGGTCACGCAGACAGACCAGTCCGTTGCCATGGCCCACGTGCCGACGAAGGGATCATCGGTCGGCGTCACCCCATCGGCAGCGGCGAGGGCATCACCAGAGCCGGCCGCGTCTGTTTGTCGATCTGGAAAAACACCATCGGTCGGCGCCGGCTCACAAGCTGAAAACAGGGCGAGCACCCCGAACAATAGGGCAATAAGCGCCAAGCCAGCGACGCGAGACCGTTGCTGATGGAGGTGAGGCTGCTTCATCAAAACCGCCATTTCAGGTCGACACCCACGCTGAGTAAGTCGCCGAAACTCTGCCAGCCGGGAAAGCCCGGGCTCCCCGTCTGCAGCCCCTCGTAGGCAGGGTCGGGCTTCTGGCTGATCGGGTCGGGCGTGGTGTCGTCGATCTCATCACAGAGCACTGTCACCCCTGGGCCGCAGGTTGGATGAGGCTGCTGCGAGGCCTTGTCGGTGTCCCGCGGCATGAGGTGCTGCAGGCCAATGGCCCAGTTGAGCTCGAAGGATTGCCCCCGCAGCTCGATCGCGTGACCCGCGCCGACGGTCAAGCGCGCGCGATCATTGTCGACGTAGTTGGTGCGCCCCGTTTGCGGCGGAACCGGCGATGGCTCCCAACTCAACCCGGCACGGAAGGTCGGCCCACTTTGGCGCGCTATCTCCCCGCCAAGCCGCACGCTCACCGTGTCATTGAAGGTACGCGGTCGCTCGCCTTGCCGGTTCCGATAGCCGGACCACTTCGCCACCACGGCATCGGCGGCCAGGGTCACCGTGCCCTGCTGCCAGGCAGCGCCAAAGCTCAAGGTGTCGGGCGTATAATTGGCGATGACATCGACGGCCTGCTGCACCGGAAAGCTCGTCGCGTCGCCCTGAAACCCTTTGATCTGCACGCCGTTGGTCACCTTGATCTGGAAGTAGTTCTCGCTGCGCCAACTCGCGCCGAGCCGTAGATTCTTATGGGGCTGGACCAAGACACCGACGTTGAAGCCGACCTGCGTGCGCTGATCATTGGTGACGGCCATGTCCAACACGTCCTGCTGGCTGGCGTCGGGGAGGTAGACACTGCTCTGGGTCTCGGCGGTCGGCATGATCGACATCCCCGCGCCGACACTCAGCCAATCGAATAGGGCAAACGCGGCGCCAGCGAGCAGGGTCATGCTGTTGGAGCGACGGCCGATCAAGTCGAAGTCGAGGTTGTTAGAGTGATACTGCTCACGTTCGTCGGGGTAGGATGCCCGTTGGCCGCCGAGCCCATTCGCTGGCAGCATCGCTGCAAAACCTAGGCGCAGCGGCGCGATTCCCAAGGACCAGGTACCGCCGATGAGCACCTGGTAGAGATTGGGAAGATCGGTGACATCCCCGCGGGACCGGAGCCGATACTTGCTCGGAATCCTGGGCGAGTCCTGGGCCATATCGGGTAGATCGTAGCCCTGAGGTCGCGGCTTCATGGCGATGGTGACGTCGTCCATGGCGCTGTGAAAACCAATCGTAAACCCGGGCTTACCCAGGGTCATACCGGCGATATTGTAGTGCAGCGCGCTCACGTCGTTGGCGAGCGCGGTGTGGGTCCCCGCCATGGCGCTTGCGCGGGCACCGAAGCCGTATACGTCACCGAAATTGGCCAACGCAGGGGAGGCGTGACTCAATACGAGCACACCGATCAACAGCCGAAGTGCTGACCGCATGACAAGCTCGCGGGCGCGTAATGAGCCCGTAACTTCACGGTTTGAGCGGCGAATGGGCGCGAGCCGAAGACGCTGGAGTGACGGGGGACCGATCCGAATCTTCAGGATACCGTGCAGGTCGCGGCGACGGGTGGAGGGGCAGGAAGGGCAGCTTGCCTGCCCGTATGCGGTGGGGAAATCCCCGAGAATCGGGGATTGTGGCGCGCGCCCCGCGCCCCCAGACATGAAGGAAGGGACTGGGCCGTGCGCTATGGTACTTGTACGGCGCTGATTCAGTCCCTGTGACGACATGATCCCTCAAGGTGGACAGAACGGAGGCGGGTTTGCGTGATCGCACGGCCACCGGGAGCCTACACCGGACTGGCTGCTATCCACCACAAGCTGCCATCGCTCGCAGGCTATCCACCGCAGACCAGCGGCTTGTCCCAGCAGCAATCGCCAGCGCTCGCGCAGAGCGGATCGCACTGGCAGACCTTGTTGCTGTCGTATTTGTCGCCGCATTTTCCGGAGCATGAGCCGCAGTCCTCGCCGCATGACGAGGCCTCGCCAGCATCACACTTGCCGTCACCGCAGACGGTCTTGCTACCCATGAAGCTGATCTTGATGTTGGCCCGTTGGCAGATGGGGGCCGCGTTCTTGACGTTGAAGTACACCCAGCCGGTCTCGTCTGTGTTGAGGAAGCCTGGCGCATCCGGTTCCCACGAGAGCTTGCCGGTCTTGCCTGTCATGCAGCAACCATTAGGCGCGACGCCGCTCACAGCGCTGTTAACGTAATGGGATGAGCCCTTCGGACAGGTGACCGGGTAACAATCCTTGCCGTTGGGCCCCGCCAAACACTGGTAATAGGCGCACACCGTGACGGCACTCGCAGCCGTCCAGCTCAGGTCAACGACCGGGTCGATGGTGTTGGGGTCGTCAACGATGCGGTATTTGAAGTAGTCCACGTCGCTGAGACCGAGGTGCACCATGGGGTCGACCATGACGGCCTTGCTGTTTTCGGTGAAGCTGCCGAGGCTGATGCTCTCCGCGGTCTTCGATGGGCCTTCCCACTTGTCCGTGGCCTTGCACAAGGCCTCGTTGCTGACCACGCAAGACCCGCTTTTCGTCTTGTCTGCGACGACACACAACTCGTTGGCGCCGCAATCTTTCTGGGTGCTCCAGGACGACCACACGGGCGCCGAATTACTGCAGCTGGCCGATGTTCCGGTGCATCCACCGTAGCTCTTGCGCACCAGCACGTTACCGCCCGCGTTCAGGGAGCTGCACTTGTATTCGGTCGAGACCGGCGCGGTGCCGCACTTGGTGCCCTTCGTCTGGAATTTGCCGACCGATGTGCAACAGGCCGCTTTCGGATCGCATTGGGTGACGTTCTTTTTGCCGAAGACCAGCTTGACGGAGACCTCTTGGCAGAACGGCGCTTTGTTGAGCACGTTGAAGTACACTTGGCCGCTTTCGTCGGCTGTCCCGGGCGCATCCACAGCGAAATCGATGGTGCCTTTGGACAAGGTCGCGCAGCAGCCGTTGCCGCTCACGCCGCTGACGGCAGAGTTGCTGTAGGACACGGTACCGGCGGGGCAGGCCACCTTGGCGCAGGACTTGCCGTCGGCTGATTTCAGGCACTTGTAGTACGCGCACACCATGACAGCCCCAGCCGCGCTCCACTCGACGTGTGCCCGGGGCTCGTATAGCGGCGAGGAATCGCTGATGGTGTAGGTCAGATAGTCCTTGTCGGTCGCGCCCTTGAGGTGAACTTTAGGCGATAAAATCAGGCTTGTAGACGAATCAGCGTACCCGCCGATGAGCTTCGAAGCGCTCGTCGTTGGTGTGCCCTCCCACTTGTCACTCTTGGTGCAGTCGACCCCAGGCGCGCTGGTGCAACCAGGGGAGCCGTCGTCGCCAACCGTGCAGGCGGTGCCCGACTTGCAGACCTGGTGACTGGACCAGCCCGTCCACTTGAGAGATGCAGTGCTGCAGGTCGCTGTGGTGCCCGTGCACGTCCCCTTGGCCGTCCGCCTCTCAACGCCGCTGCCCGACGCTGCGCAGCGGTATTCAGTCTTCGCCACGCCGCCGCAGGTGAGTCCCTTGGTGAGTGGATTGCCATCGCTACCGCAGCACGCGGTCTTGGGATCGCAGGTCTGGCTCGCCACGCAGGTGCCAGTCGATCCACTCACCGCGCAAACTTGGCTCTTGGTGCACTGCTTTTTCAGCTTCCACTGACCCCAGGCGAGATAGGCCTGTGCCGACGAGCAGGTGTCGGACGCGCCCGTGCAGCCCGCTACGGCGTGGCGCTCTAATAGTTGGCCGCCGGCGCTGGTGCTGCTGCACTTAAGTTCCTTGCCGACGACCGGTGTGTCGCAAGGCGTCGCCTTGGGCGCGACTTTGCCGGCGGAAGTGCAGCAGGCGTTGGTCGCGCTGGGGTTGCAGCTCGCGCCGACGGTTCCCGTGACACACTTGCCAGCGATGGTCTTGTCCTTCACTTCGCAGACCGTACCCTTGGCGCAGACCAAGCTGGGGGTCCATTTGCTCCAACTCCAGTTGCTAGCGGACACGGAGCAGGTGTTGCTCTTGCCGGTGCAGCCTCGGCGCGCATTGCGCACCAGGACGGAGGTCCCGGTGGTGCTGCAGCTGTACTCGCTCGCCTGCACGTCGTCGTCACACTGCGCGGCCTTTTCCTTGATGCGCCCTGCTTTGACGTCGCAGCAAGCGCCTTTGGTGCAGGAACACACGCCGGTCAGTGACCAACTCGTCTGGCTCTTGCTCGGCTCGCAGACCAAGCAACCATCTTTGCTGTGCTTTGCCCCGGCGGCATAACAGGCGCCGTCGATCTTGCAGCTCTTGGGACTGACGGAGGCGGTGCACTTGCCAGTTTTGACATCACAGGCGCCGCTCTCGCAGCTCGATGGCGCCGTGCACACCTTCGCAGCGTTCTTGCAGGTGTTGTTGGCACAGGTATCCGTGGTGCAGCCGTTGCCATCGTCGCAATCGCTTGCGAAGACGCAGCAGCCGACCTTTGTCTGATTGCTGCACTTGCCCGCGCTGCAAGAATCCGTCGTGCAGGGGTTGTTGTCGTTGCAATCTGCCGCCTTGCCGCATCCGGTGCCGGTGTTTTCACAGACCGGAGCCTTGTCGGCGCTCGTCAGCTTGCAGGCTTGGCCCTTGGCGCAGCTCTGAATCGTCTTCCAGCTTCCCCACACCAACGTCGCCGCCTGGGCAGAGCACGAGGTCGCGCCGACGCCGTCGCATCCGGCTAGGGCCTCTCGTTTTTGAACAGCTGAGCCCTCGCAGCGAAACTCAGCTTTGACAGGTGAGGTGCTGCATGGCGACCCTTTCGCTTTGATCTTCTGCAGCTTGGTGTCGCAGCAGGCGCCGCTGCTGCAGCATCCGGTCTTGTCGGAAAACGAGCAGGTGCCCGCCGCCTTGTTGCAGGTGCCGATTTTGCAGCTGTCTTCGCTCACACAGCCCGCATCTCCGGTGCAGCAGCCCGCTTTCACCTTGCCGCTGCACAAGCCCTTGGCATCGCAAACGTCGCCGGTGGTGCAGATCTGCTTGTCGTCACAGGAAGCGCCCGCCGCCTTAGCCGACCACTTTGCAGTGTCCTTTTTGGGGTCGCACACCGCACACGCGCTGGGCCCAGCCGTGCCCGACTTAATGCACTTGCCATCGATGGCGCAGTATCCGGCAGTGAACGTGACTTCACACGCACCCTTCGACCCACACGTCTCGGTCGTGCAGGCGAGGCCATCGTTGCAGTCCAAGTCCGATTTGCAGCAGTCCTTGCCCACACAGCCGCAGACCTTGGCCAGATCGACGCAACAGTCGCCAGCCGAGCTGCAGTAGCTGTCACACTGGCACTTGGCCTTTCCGTCGTATTTGCCACACCGCCCGACGCAGCTGTTTGGATCATTGCCGCCACCATCTTCAACAGCGTCGGAGGTCGCATCGCCCACCAGCCCGTCTTCGGCGACATCGGGTGTGGTGAGCGCATCGTCGGGCGTCCCGCTGCCATCAGGGATCACGGGGTCTGCGTCGTCGTCGGTCGTATCGGCCAAGCCAGTGTCGACCACGCCAGTATCGACCAAGCTCGTGTCAGGTTGCGCGCTGTCGGGTTGCGCAGCTGTGTCCGGGTCGACATCTTGCGCCCCGGTGTCCGGCGCTGTTCCGACGCTATCTGCACCAAAGACGATATCGCCAAATGCGCCGCCAGCGTTGGTATCAGTGGCGCCGCGCATGGGAACAGCGGAGCCTTCGATCGGAGCGTTGTCGCCGCAGCCAGCCGCAGACATGATTGCGATGATCGCGATGACCAAACTGAATGTGAACGCGTTCCTCATGATCTTCCATCCTTGGAGCAACTGGTAGGTGCCACAGCGTCGCTCCCCCGGCGAGGGGCGCGGAGGGTAGGGAAGCCGCAAGGTGAAGTCGACTGTTTTTTGACGCGTTTTTGGATTGAATGACGCAGCGCAGCAATTCGTCCCGAAACCACGGGCCAGACTACGCGCAACAGATCCGCTGAAGTTGACCCTGCGCTACTTCTTGGGGCAGGTCACAGAGCCATCATCGTAGTGGATACAGTAGGTTCGATCGACAAACCGAACGGCGACGTCAACGCTGCATGTTCGACCCGCACCTTTCACCTCTAGCGTCAGGCGACCGTCTTTGTCCGCAAACACCTTAGGATCGGGCGGGGAGAGCCAGATCTCCAGTGGTTCTGATCCCTGATGACCATCCGTCGCGGCCTTGGGCGGCCGAGCGGCGACGACACTGACCATTGGCGGTCCGCCGATGAGCGCACCACTCATTTTCAGGGCGACTGTGCGTGGAAGCTCCCCCCATACGTGTGCCTGCGCCTGCACCAGGAGATAGCCTTGGTAGCCCTTGAGCAGCTCCACTTCGTCGCCGTCCACCAGGTGCCGAATCGTGCCGTCAGGTTGCGCGACCACCAACCCGCAGTTCATCGTCTCACTAGCGACCGAGGTGGAGGACTCGGATGTACAACCAGTCGCCCCCGCAAGCGCAAGCAGGGCGACTGGTAGCAGCCGAAAAATCCATTCAGTGCCCAGTCTTTCGAGCAAAAAGGGCCAAACCGGCTGACTTTGCGTCTCCAATTGCGGGTGTGGTTCGTTCACGTGCGCATTTTCCACGCTGCCCACCCCAACGCCGCCCAACCGGCCAGCAAACCGACACCACCAATGGGCGTGACCATACCCAACTTTCGTACCCCGGTGCCGACGAGCGCATACAGCGAGCCAGAGAAGATAGAGATGCCAACGATGAAGCAGATTCCAGCGACTCCCAACGCCCCTTTCACACTGTCGTGACCGGCTCCACGCGCGATCCAGAGTGCCGAATCAACGCCGATGAGGGCCAACGCGTGAAACAACTGGTATTTCACCGCTGTCTCCCAGATCTCGAGGTCATGGGCGTCGACGTGTTTCTTAAGGGCGTGGGCGCCAAATGCCCCCAGGGCGACGCCCACAAATCCAAATAGTGCGGCCCACAGCGTAAAGCGCATAGTGATTATCCTTGAAACGTTGACTCGTCAGTTTGGGGTTCGTTCACGATAGGCCTTTCCAGTCAGGGCCTTCAAGGTTCTTGTTGTCGCCTTTCGTACACGACCGTCCGGGTCGCTGAGGATCGCTTCAAGGCTCGCCACGGCGGAGTGAGCGCGCAGGCGCCGCAAAGAGCTAATCGCACGCAAGCGAACCCATGTATCGTCGTCTTTCAGTGCCGCAATCAAAACGGGCACGACGGCAGCGTCAGCTTGAGATCCCAGGGCATGAGCCGCGTTGGCGCGCACGCTAGCCGCACCGTCGCGCCGCAGTAGTTTGACCAGCAGCGGAACGAGCGCCGGCGTCGGCAGCGACACCAACGCCAAGGCTGCAGCAGCGCGTACGTCGCGGTCGGGATCCTGGCGCAAGGTTCGGCGCATGGCAGTGATTAGAGCGCTGCCACCGGGCTTGCCGTGGTGTAGCAGTCGATAACACTGCGCCCGTACGTTCGGATTCTCATGCCACAGCGCCGCGATAAGCGCTGTTGCGCCAAGTGCCGGATCGCGCGCTAGATCGGCCAGCAGCCCCGCGGTGGGTCGGTTGCGCGCCAAGCGGGCCAATCCACGGCGCAGCCGCTTGTCTCGACTGAGTTGCGCGCTAGTCACAAATGGGGGGAGTACCTCGCCCACTCCCAACGCGCCGCTGAGCGCTGGCACGGTGCGAACCTCGGCAGACGTGCCGCTGGCAGATTCAGGTAGCTCCGCTGCTGTGCGGGTAACCGACATCGGTTCGGGCACCTGTCGACCGGCGTCGACAGTCAGGCGTGACGATGGCGGAGCCGTCACGCTGGGCCTTGCCGATTCGCCGCAGCCTACGAAAGACCACGCCACAGCCACCCAAAGCAGGTCTCGGCGCCAATGCTGCCTACTCACGCTCACTCTCAAGAAAGTCCCGAAAGCCAGGGACGCGAGATGCGGCTTTTCGGGCCATTTTCCGGGCCGACGCGAATCTGTGCTCGGCGTCAAACAGCTCCTCGTAGGCCAGCGGCTCTGGCTCACCAGCCGGCGCCACGGGCGGCGCCTGGCGAAGACGGCGGACGACACGGTCGGCAAATCGCGCGTCAAAACCCGCTTGTGCGGCGTCGGTGTGCGGCAAAATCTCGGCAACCACACGCTCGGCTGTGTCGGCGGAGCACAATCCGCGACGGGTGGCGTCCTCGATGGAGCCAGCGAGGCCGTGGGCGTCGACCCGAAAATCACGGACCAAAGCCTCGGCGACGGCGGTCACCTCGACAGGCCCCGCCAGTCCGTCCTGGTGCAGGCTGAGGACAATCTGCAGAGCGTTGAACGTCGCCGTCACGCGACCCTGATAGGTGTGGTAGCGAGACGGTGGTGAGCGGGTGTCGAGGTGGATGAACACCCGACGCACGGGATCTTGCCGCGGCAGCTTGGCCAGCGATGAGAGAATGTGCCGCACTTCGTCGTCGTAGGCGCCGCAATGGCTTAGCAACCCGCGCAACCGCGTGGCATCGATGCGGCGAGCGACGATGTCGGTGTACAGGCAATAGATGAGCGCATCGACCTCGGCGTCATCCCCGAAGCAAATCTCGTCCACGTCAGCGTTGCGCTCGAGCAGCCATGCCCGCGTGTCGAGGTGCGCGGCCAACTTGTACGGCACCTGTGCGCGCACGCTACGGAGCTTTGTCACGCGCCCGACAAAGTCCTTCAAGACCAGCCTGTCGCAACGCACGCCATGAAGCGCGAACATGCGCTCGATCTTCGGCCGCATCTGGGTCGGCGAGCCGCTGACCACGATAATGCGCGCTTGATGGCGACGCGATAGCCCGGTGAGCAGGGCGCGCATGCCGGGCACCACGCGCTTGTTCTCGGCCTTCTCCGTCGCGGCACGCAGGAGGCCGCGGACCGAAGAAAAATCCGTCTGCACATAGGTTTTGTCGAGATCCCAGCGGTAGACGATCTCAGGGCGCGCGCGCTCATTGGCAGCGGCCGTTGCGGGTTGGTCGACTGGCTCGCTCACGAGGTGCCTCCCTGCCAGAGCTCCTGGGTCGCATCAAGCTGCTTGGCCACCTCGGTGCTCAAGCCACGACGGGCGCATTTTCCTGCCAGGGCGATGGCGTTTGCCAGCGCAGTCTCGGAAGAATCCGGGTTTGCGACCAGAACTAGCTTCTCGAGCCCGAGCAGCGGCGAACCGCCGTACTCCTTGAACTCGCTGACACGCTTGAGCATCCCAACGCCGGGAGATAGGAGCCTGAGACCGGCGCGCCAAGTCACCTTGGACTTCCAAGCGTAGCGGGCGGCATCGATAGTTAGATCGGTCAGCCCCTCCAGCAATCCGCGAACGGCGTGGCCCGTAAATCCGTCTGAAACAACGACGTCGGCATAACCACGTGGGATGTCGACTGCGCGCATGTTACCGACAAATTGAAAGTCCGACGCCTTCTTGAGGACGCGATGTGCGGCGACGACCGCTGGCGGACCATCATCGAGCCCCAACCCGGTCGACAGCAGCGACACCTGCGGCTGACGAACGCCGCTGACGACACGCGCGTACGCGGCGCCCATAGCGGCGAAGGCAACAAGAGATTCCGATTCATGAGATGGCGTGCCGGACACATCGAGCACCAACGCGAACGGATCATCCCCCGAGGAACGTGGCAGGGTCGGAACCACGGAGGCGAGGGCGGGCGGTACACCCGCAGCGATGGGCTTGAGCATGTCGCAGGAAAGTTCCCACGCAACCGCTGGCGGCGCCGCGGTGACGAGCACATCGCCCTCGCCGTCGGTCAGCAAGTCGAGCGCAATCGGCAGCGCCGCGCGCGCAGCCTGGGTAGCCGCGAGTGCATCACCAGTGTGGCGAGGATAAGGAGCCGGCGCTCCGACGATGCGCAGCCGCATCGGGTCATAACTCAGGGAGGCCAGACGGCGCTGCAGCTCGGCGGCGTCGCCAACCAAGAGCAGCTGCGCCTTACCTGAGAGCGACTGCTTGGCCGCTGCCGTCAAGATCGCGTCGGGGGCCGAGTTTCCACCGTATGTGTCGATGACGATGGTGGGCTGATGTGCCATGGCGGCTCCGGCGCAAGGTGAAGGCGCCCGGATAGTCTCACGCCCTTCGCGGCAGTCAACGCCTCAGCAAAAGGCCCGGATTTTCGGCCTGAGAGCTCGCTAGCGAGCTCTCCGATGACTAGTTCATCACCAGGAAGCCGCCGGCGAGGCCGACCAGCGCGTAGAGCTCGGGCACACCGGCTGCGAGCAGGGCCTGACCCTGATCCATCTGGCCGTTGTTGATGCTCTTGATGCAGGCAGCAGCCGTGCGGGCCTGACCGATGGAACTGAGCAAGCACGGCACGCCGCAGATGACACCAGCGAGTGCGACTTTGGCCATCATCGCGGGATCGCCCCACTGGCTCTTGACGTTCGCGATCATCAGGAACGCGATTGCGAAGGCGTACAGTCCCTGCGATCCGGGCATCACGGCCGGGATGAAGGCGGCGCCGCGACGATCCTGCTCACATGCAGCGTAGGCCTGCAGGGAGATGCTGAGCGCGTAACCCGAGCTCGCCATGCCGAAGCCGATGACGATGAAACTAATGAGGATCATCATGTGACCCTCGGTGGCGGCGGCCACGACACCACCTTCAGTGGCGAATGCGGTCGAAGCGAAGAGCGTCACGAAGAGCGCGGTCAGTGTGCGTAGGTGCTTCATATCTAGGTCCTCAAGGAAACTTGCCAAAAAGGTTCGGCTTGCATGTCAGATTTAGGTTGAGCTGTCACGTTGCATGGGGCCGTACCAGGTGTGACCGCCATCGAAGCATTTGCTGCCAAATTCAAGGAAAATCAGGCGATTCGTGTGGATATACATCGACAGAAGCGCGAGTAGGAACACGAAGAAGTGACCAAAGACGGCGAAGATGACCGTCACCGCCAGCGGAAACAGCGCCGCGACCTGGTTGACCACCATCGCCATAATCGAGCCGGAAAGCGCGATACCGAACAGCCGCATGTGGCTCATCGTATCCTGCCCAAAGCCCGTAACGCCGGCGTACAAGGTCCAAAGTACGTTGGGTACGCGATTGTCGCCGAAGATCTTCTCCGGGAAGACGATCCAGGCCAACACACCGAGTCCAAGCAGGCCTTGACCGGCAAACCCAAAGGCGGTCGCCACGTCGTTGACCACCATCTCGGGCGGGTGCCGAATGACAAAGCTCAGGGCCTGTTCCGGGGCGCCTTTGCCGATGACCAGTGCGATGACACCGAGCGCGAGCAGCAAGCTGCCTGTGGCGTTCGTCTTCCAGCCGCGCTGCCAGATGGCGCTGGCGTAGCTGAAAGTCATCCCCAACATACCGACAACCAAGGAGAAGATGAAGCTGGCCATGGGGTCGGAGGCGAGGTTCGTCGGCGGGCGGTGCCCGTCCATGAAGCCATCTTTGCCGACGATCAGACCGAAGTACTGCCCGGCCGCCATTCCGACGAGGGTGCTGAAAAATCCGGTCAGCGCGAAGACGTTGCCGAACTCACGCATCCCTTTGGCACGCATGATGAGGCCGGTGCCGAGCAGTAAGAGGCCGTAGCCACCGTCAAGCAAGCACAGGGATGCAAAGACCAGAAACAGCAGGCCGACCGTTGGCGTAAAGTCCTTTTCCCAATAGCTGATGCCGGAGAAGGACTGCACGATAGACTCAAAGCCCTGGGTCAGGACGTTATTGCGCAGCTTGACCGGGACGGCGTCGCCATCTTCTGGGTCATCGAAACGCAGCACGACCGAGAAGTCGCTGAGCACGCGGCCCATGTCGTTTTGGTTTTCAGCCGGCAGGTAGCCCTGAATCGCAAAGATGGGGCCGTCTTGCATACCGCCGTCTTTGGTCTTGAGCACGGTCACGCGATCGGCGAGCTCAGACAACCGGGCGTCGATGGCGCCGAGGTAGTTGTGGTAGCCACCGAGGGTATCTTCGGCCTCGCGCAGGTCGGTACGGACCCGGTCACGCTCGGCGCGCACGTCGCTGAGTTTCCGGCGCGGCAGCACCAGCCCGTCCACTGGCAGCTCGCTGGCCTCCTGACCGAACAGGGCGACCCAGACCTCGTCGTCATTTTGTTGACTGATGACGTGGGGGACATCGGACACGTGCAGCTCGCGCCAGTCATTCCAGGTCAAACGGGCCAGGATGACGGGGGCTCCGCGCTCTTGTAGCTCGTTAATATCGTTCGGATCGAAGTCGCCCCACGGGGCCAGCGCAGCGATGAGGCTGTCGAGCACGATGATGCGATCATTGAGTTCCCGACGCTCCTGCGCGAGATGCTCCACGCGCTCAACGACCACACCCAAAGCCAAACCGGGCGCCTCACGACTGCCAGGCGTGACCGAGTTGATAGCCACCTTGGCGCGCTTCATTTGCGCAGCGCGATCGAGTGGATCCCGCGTGCCGCTGTGCAGCTCGGCCAGCTCTTCGGGCGGACGCATGGGCTGCACGTGCAGCAGGCCGGCGTCCATCACGCTGGTGATGATCTCTTCGGCTTCGCTGGCGCGCCCGACGAGGGTCGCCTTGAGCATACGAACGATACTCATGATGCCACCTTCGCTTGGAGTGCAGCGCGCTTGGCGGTTTTCGACTTGGCGATCTTGGCACGTGCAACAGCGGCGACTTGGAGGTCACCCAGCGCGACTTTGATCCGCCGGATCGCTTCTTTCGCCTCGGGAATCAGGATGAGTTCGAAGAGATTGACCTTCTGCGTCGTGCGCCGCAGCTCCTGATCGACCAAGTCAAATTGCCGCTTGATGATGTACATCTCGGTGTTGAGCTGCACGAACTTCCGCAGACGCGGCAGCGCCCGACTCACCCACGCAGGCGTACCGAAACGACTGAGCGTGACATCGGGAAAGTGCACTTTTTCCAGGGTCGGCACGCTCACGCCAGCGATCGTCTTGGTGCCGATGACCAACTCACGAGCCTCGGTCAGCTTGACGATGTCCACCAGCAGCGACTCCGCAAAGAGCGGCAAGACGTTGTCCCACCCCTGTCTGGCAGACTCGAGATCCTGACGCCGAGCCTCAAGCTCACGCCGAATCTTGAGTTGTTCCGCCTGCAGCTGCTCCTGCTTGAGCTTCAACACCGGCAAAAACTGCTGATAGGTCTTCAGCTCGCGCCGCATGCGCGTCAACTCGACCTTGTTGAGCTTGTATTTGCGAGCCATGGGGCTGGAGCTCCGGTGTGTTGGGCAAAAGAACGAGAACGGGGATACTAGGCGCTGGCAGGCCAGTATTCGTCGGTCAACTTAGTCGGAAGCGTCGTCTGTGCTGGCGTAAAGTGATTCGCAAGAATCTCCCAGCCGAGGTCCAACTGCGCTTCGAGGGGCAGGTTGACCTTCAGATCCATCATCCGGGTTTCAAACTCGTCGCCATAAGACAGGACAGCCTTGTCGAAGGCAGAGATCGAAAAGCCCATGGACTGCTGCTGACGAACCTTCCGCGAGGCGTCGTACAGGCGGATCATCGCGTTCATGACGGGCGCGTGATCTTCGCGGGTCTTCTTGTTGACCAGCTGCTTGAGGCGACTGAGCGAGCCGAAGGGATCGATGACGCCACCCTTGAGGTAGAACTGGCCCTCGGTGATGTAGCCGGTGTTATCCGGAACCGGGTGCGTCACATCGTCGCCGGGCATGGTCGTCACTGCGAGCAGCGTGATGGAGCCCGAACCCTCGATGTCGACGGCCTTTTCGTAGCGCGCCGCCAACTGCGAGTAGAGATCGCCGGGGTAACCACGGTTCGCAGGGATCTGCTCCATGGCGACGGCAACTTCCTTCATGGCGTCGGCGTAGGCGGTCATGTCGGTCAGCAGAACGAGCACGTCCTTGCCATCGGTGGCGTACTGCTCTGCAGCGGCGAGCGCCATATCCGGGACCATCATGCACTCGACGACCGGATCTGCAGCGGTGTGCACGAACAGGATGGTGCGCTCTTTGCTCGGCACCAGCTCGTTCTTGAAGAACAGGTAATCGTCGTACTTCAGCCCCATGCCGCCGAGCACGATGACGTCGGCGCGTGCCTGCAAGGCGATCCGGGCGAGCAGCTCGTTGTAGGGCTCGCCAGCGACCGAGAAGATCGGCAATTTCTGGCTCTTCACCAGGGTGTTGAACATGTCGATCATCGGGATACCCGTCGTGATCAACTCTGAGGGGATGATGCGCCGCGCCGGATTGAACGACGGGCCACCGATGTCGATGTCGGTGGTCTGCTGCAACGCGGGGCGACCGTCAATCGGCTCGCCGACACCGTTGAACGTACGGCCGAGCAGGTTCTCAGCGGAAAAGCCCAACTGCACCTGACGGCCGAGGAATTCAACCTCATCGCCCGTGCTGATGCCTTTCGAGCCGGCGAACACCTGCAGCGTCACGAGATCGCCCTGGAGCTTGATGACCGTAGCGTAGGTGGTGTTGCCGTCTTTGAGGCGGATGCGAGCGAGCTCACCGTAGGCGATGCCTTCGGCGTGCAGGCTGACCACCGGGCCAACGATTTGTTCAATGTGGGTGTAGACCTTGCGCATGATGTCTCCTGCTCCCTTATGCCTGGGCAGCGCCGCCGAGGCGGGCTTCCATGCGGTCGAGCAGCTGCTGGTACTCAGGTGCGTCGGTGGCGGTGATGTTCCAGTCACGGAAGTTCGCGGTCAGTTCGGTGAACGTGTCGCGGGCTTCGACCTTGCTGGTAAAACCAAAGTCGTGATCGACGATGCGGGCCGTGAGCTGCAGGGACAGCGACGTACGCGCTGCCTCCGGGCTCGCGTCGATGGGATTGAAGGCGTTTTGCTGCAAGAACACGGCGTCGATGAACTCAGCGCCGAGGTAGTGCACAAAATCCGAGAGGCTCAAGTCCTCTTCGCCGACCACCTTCATCTGGTCACCCACGCGCTGGCCTGCGGCGTAGTAACCACCGAGGCGCTTCACCGTGTCGACCCAACCGGGGTAGTAGATCTTCTCCAGCGACGGGCGCATGCGCTCGATGTACTTCGACCAGGAGTCGATGGGCGAAATCGCGGGGAAACGCTTGGCGTAGGAGCGAGCGTAGGTCAGCCCCAGGAAGCAGCCCACAACGGCGAGCGTCGACTGGGTGACGGGCTCCTCGAAGTTACCGCCGGCCGGCGAGACCGTACCGATGGTCGTGACCGAGCCCTTAGTGGTGCCGAGGTTCGGGTCTTCGAGGCGAACCAAGCCGGCGCGCTCGTAGAAGGCCGCGATGAGCGAGCTCAAGTACGCAGGGAACGCCTCTTCGCCGGGGATTTCCTCAAGACGGCCACTCATCTCACGCAGGGCCTGGGCCCAGCGACTAGTGGAATCGGCGAGCAGCAAGGCGCGCAAGCCCATCTGGCGGTAGTACTCAGCCAAGGTCACGGCGGTGTAGACCGAAGCCTCACGAGCAGCCACTGGCATCGACGACGTGTTGCAGATGATGATGGTGCGCTCCATGAGCGACTTACCCGTCCGCGGATCGATAAGCTCTGGGAACTCACGCAGGGTCTCGACGACCTCACCAGCCCGCTCACCGCAGGCAGCGACGATCACCACGTCGGCCTCAGCGAACTTGCTGACTCCCTGCTGAAAGACTGTTTTTCCCGAGCCAAAGGGGCCAGGAACGCAAGCCGTACCGCCCTCAGCGACGGGGAAGAAGGCGTCCACGATCCGGATACGCGTGGTCAGTGGCGTCTCGGGGAGGAGGCGCTCGGCGTAGGCGTTGATGGGACGCTTGACCGCCCACGGCATGACCATGTTCAGCTCGCGGATCTCTCCGGTCTCGACCAGTTTCACCTTGGCGACGGTCTGGGCGACGGTCATCTCGCCGGGAGGCGCGACATCGAGCACTTCCACTGCGCCGACGATACCGAACGGCACCATGACACGGTGCGTGTACATCGACTCAGGCACGGTTCCGAGCGCATCGCCGGCTTTGAGACGCTGACCGATACGGGCGACCGGGGTCCAGGCCCAGACACGCTCGCGGTCGAGCGTCGGCAGGTAGACGCCGCGCTGCAGGAAGAAGCCGCATTTGTTGGCGAGGGCATCCAGTGGGTTGCCGAGACCGTCGTAGGTCATGGTCAAAAGGCCCGGTCCGAGCTCGATGGCCAACAGCTCGTCGGTGAATTCGACGGGCGTGCCAACGCGGATGCCGCGGGTGTCTTCAAACACCTGCATATCGCACTCGCGGCCACGGATACGGATGACCTCGGCCTTGAGCCGAATCGCCTCACCATCGTCGCCAGAAAGCACGATGTAGGCCACCTCGTTCATGCGCACGTCGCCCGTGAAATTCACGGACACCATGTTGCCGCTGACGCCGAGGACTTTGCCTTGTTTGTCGCTCATGAGTTTACCCTGCAGGGGTTGAGGCCGCGGTATCCGCGGGAATGGACAGAATCTGGTCGAGAATCTCGCGACCCTTGTCGGCGTCCCAGGAAGCGGAACGCTCGAGGATGCGCAAGCGCAGGTAGTACGCGAGAACGGTCTCGACCGAGAACAATTCGGCTGTGTGCAACGCATCGACGCGTGCCCACAAGATCTCACTGATGGCCTGCTCGCCGCGAAGGAGGTCTTCGTCTTCGAACGCGTCGATCACCGCCGGCAACCACGAAAAGCGCTGCTGCAGGCCAAGGAAGGGATCATCCCAGTTGTTGATGATCATCGGTGCGGAGGCGTCGAAACTTCCCTGCATCTGCGCCACGAACGCGTCTCTATCGACGCCCTCGTTGCGGCACAGAATGGCGGTCTTCACCTCTTCAACGTCGACGATGAAGTTGGCCCAATCCTTCAGGAAGCGCGTCTTTGCGCCGCGGGTCAACTCGAAGTAGTGACGCTGCAGCAGCCGATGCTGTTGCAGCGGCCGACGCAACCACGCCGGCAGCTCGTCGATACGCGCGACGTCGTTGCGGCCGACGAGCACGGCCGCGTTCAGTGTGGCTGGGCTGGCGTCCGGATCATCGAGCTGAGCGGCGAGCGCGAGCCGGACCGTCTCCTCGACGGACTCGTACCGCATCAGGCGCTCGAACTCAGCCAAGTCGCGGCCCTCCAACTCGGAGCGACAGCGACGGACGAGATCAGCCCGACTCAGGGGCGGCTTCTCACCGCGCACGAGGCGCGGCAGGCCTGTGATGAGGTAGACAAGACCCATGACGTACCTAGCCCTTCGGCTCAGTCAACGACAGGCAGGAGCGCAGACCTGGCTCCACCAGCGATGACAGTTCGCGCGAAATGGCCTCTGCCGTGAAATCCCAAGCGAAGTGGTCGCCGCTGCGCTCCAGACGGAAGCCGGCACGACCCGCCTCGTCGACGAGCACCAACTCGCCGTTCGTGATCCGAGTGGCGAGCGCGGTCTCGAGCGCGGTGCGATCTTCTGGGCGGATATGGGCCGTCACAGCACCAGAACCGCTACCCCAGGCAACCAAGAGGTCGCTCAGCAGCCGAGCGATGAGCTCAGAGTCGGCGGTGGCGTCGCCCACAGCAGCTGCGACCGCTGGCGCGATGGCCTGGGCCTTGAGGCGCTCCTGGAGGCGAAAGATGAAGTCGCGGGCAGCCATCCGAAGCTCAGCGGCGAGCTGGCTCTGGCGCTTTTCAGCCGCTTTTTCGGCGTTTTCGCGGATCTTCTTCGCGTCGGCTTCGGCCTGAGCCACGATCTTCGCGGCCTCTTCCTTGGCGCTAGCGACGATGCGATCGCGCTCTTTTTCGCCTTCTTCGACGCCGTCGATTTTGATGCGTGAGATGAACTCAGCGATGCCGCTTGTGACCTGGGTCATGGCTCCTCCAGACGGGATAGGCGGGGGCGGGCGGCGCGAGAAAAAGGGGCGCCAAGTACCCGACAGCAGGCGCTGCTTACTGCAACGAGCCGCGAAACGCAATGTTCCGGGTGATGTTGCCGCTCAGACGCGCGAATTGGAGCTTGATCCGCACACAAATTAATGGGTTACGGTGACGGCGCTCCGGCCTCATCTGCGCGCACGTCGGCGATTTCAGGGGCTTCGACCGCGACTGGGCCGGCCGCAGTTGGATCTTGATCAACTTCGGCAGGGTCGTCCACAGAAACCTCAGGCTCTGATCTGCCGCGCAGCCGGTCGGTTTCAGTCAACCGAAAGTGATGCCAACGGACATGGAGCTGCCCATTGCGCAACATCCAACTGCGCCGCGGCCGATAACCGAAACGGGAGACGAAATCGTCGTGGCCGTCGAGCACCCAGACGTCAGCGCGGTCGAGCGTCGCCCAGCGCTGCGCCATGGCTTCGTACAGGTCGGTGACCGTGCTACCGCCGATGCGCTCACCGTAGGGTGGGTTGCAGATCACGACGGCGTCCGCGAGATCTGTGTCCATGCGGCGAACGTTGTGGCGAACGACCTCCACCAAGTCGGTCAGCCCCGCCCGCTCTAAGTGGGTGCGAGTGGCGCGCAGGGCGGCTCTGTCAAAGTCACCTGCGATCACTTTCAAGCCCGACGCGTTGGCGATCGCCGCATCGGCGGCCTCTTTTGCAGCGTCGCGCTCCTTGTCGAGCAATAAGCCCACAGCCTCGCCGTGATTGGGCCAGCGCTCGATGGCGAAATCGCGGTGGAGCCCGGGCGCGATGTTCAGGTGGCGCATGAGCGCCTCGATGATCAGGGTGCCGGAGCCGCACATCGGATCAATCAGGGGCCGCGTGCCGTCCCAATCGACAATGGCGACGGCGGCGGCGGCCAGGGTCTCTTTCATCGGAGCGGGCACAGCGTCGATACGGTAGCCGCGGCGGTGCATGGCCTCGCCGGAGATGTCGAGATAGACCCCACAGCGGTCGCCGCGAAAGCGCAGAACAATGCGGACGTCGGGATCTTCCAGGTCGACATTGGGGCGTGCGTCGAATTTGCCTCGCAGCACATCGCAGATGGCGTCCTTGCCGCGCTGGCTGGCGAACACATGATTGCGAATGGCCGGTCCGCGGGCAGGCGGCCCACGGCGCTCCGGCGCCTCGGGACTACCCGGCAGCGCCCCCGTCGCATGAACGGCGATTGTATGGCGGTCGTCCAGCCACCTGGGCCAGTCGATCTGCTTGAGGGAGCCATACAAATCATTGGCGTCGCGGCAGCGAACATCGTCGAGCGCGAGCAACAGCCGTGTGGCGACACGGAGATGCACGAGCGCCTTGGCCGTGCTGGTCGTGTTGAGGTCGAGCACAACCCCATCACGCCGCACGTGAACCACGCGCAATCCGAGATCGTTGCATTCATCCGCTAGAATAGGCGCCGTACCTTCAGCAGCAGTGGCGAGGACTTCCATGGTGATTTCGCTGGTTTTGGGGATGGATCGGCGCAGCAAAAAGGCTAGGCCGCGCGCCATCATGGCCGCAAGCGAGTCGATCGTAAAGCTGTGGTTTCGGCCGCGGTGCAGGCAGCGAATATGAAGGGCTAATCTTCGATATGCATCGGGAGCACACGCCGGGTCTGGCCATCTTTCCAAGCGAAAAACGACGCCACACCCATGGCTGCGAGCAACACGGTGCCTGAGAGGATGAACCAGCCGTAGTCGGTATCATTCGCCGCGCACACCGCGCAGCCACCGATCAAGGTCAGGGCGCTGTTCATGGGCGAACTCCCGGGCGACGTGGCCATGGCGCCAAGTGCTGGCGCCTCCCAAGTGCGTCGCCGCACTGTAGAGACGCCAGCCCCCTGGTTCTGTTACGCAACCGCTGGCGGCAGGGGCGCATTCTTCTTCTTGGGCCACGCGGAAGGCGGCACCTCAAGAGCGTGCTCAAGCACTTCTTCCATCCGCGAGACAAAGACGATTTCGAGCTCATCCTGCGCAGATTGGGGGATATCGCGCAGATCCCGCCGGTTCTTCTCGGGCAGAATCACCTTCTTCACACCACCGCGCAGGGCCGCCAAGACCTTGTCTTTGATACCGCCGACGGGCAGCACCAAGCCGCGCAGGGTCGCTTCACCCGTCATCGACACATCGCCGCGCACCGGCACGTCTGTCAGCAGGCTGATGAGCGCGGTGAACATCGTCACACCGGCGCTCGGGCCGTCCTTCGGAATGCCGCCAGCCGGGAAGTGAACGTGCAGGTCGTATTCCTGGAACGCACTCCGGGCGATGCCGTACTCCGCAGCGTTGGCTTCGACCATGCTCAACGCGATCTGAGCCGACTCCTTCATCACGTCGCCGAGCTGTCCGGTCAGGCGCATCTTGCCCTTGCCCGGAATCTTCGCCGCCTCGATGAAGAGCAGGTCACCGCCTGAACGTGTCCAGGCCATACCCGTCGCCACGCCCGGACGCTCGGTCCGTTCGGCCACTTCTGGCTCGTAACGTGCGGCGCCCAAGATCTCGACCAAATCCTCGTCGGTCACCGTGCGCTCGGTGTACTCCTCTTTGACCACCCCCACCGCCACACGACGACAAACGTCGGCGATACGGCGCTCTAGCGTACGAACACCAGCCTCGCGGGTGTACGAACCGATGATCTTGGTGAGGATGTCCTCAGTGATCTCGATCTGCTCCGGCGCGAGACCATGGCTCTTGACCTGTTTGGGCAGCAGGTGCTGTCGAGCGATGTTCTGCTTTTCTTCCAGGGTGTAACCGCTGAGTTCGATCAGCTCCATCCGGTCGAGCAAGGGCGCCGGGATCGTCTCGGTCGTATTGGCCGTGGCGATAAACAGCACCTTCGACAGGTCGTAGGGCGTATCGAGGTAGTGATCGGTGAACGTATCGTTCTGCTCGGGATCGAGGACCTCCAGCATGGCCGCCGTCGGATCGCCGCGCCAGTCGTGGGTCAGCTTGTCGACCTCGTCCAGCATGACGACTGGATTGGCAGTGCCAGCCTTCTTGAGGTTCATGATGATCTTGCCGGGCATGGCGCCGATGTACGTCCGACGGTGACCGCGAATCTCGGCCTCGTCACGCACACCGCCCAGGCTCACGCGCTGGAACTTGCGACCCAGGGCTTCCGCCACCGAGCGACCGAGCGACGTCTTACCAACGCCGGGCGGGCCAACGAGGCAGAGGATCGGACCACGGAGATCATTCTTGAGCTTCGACACCGCCAAGAACTCGATCAGCCGGCGTTTGACCTTCTGCAGACCGTAGTGCTCAGAATCCAAGACTTCTTGGGCGTGCTCCAGGTCGAGGTTGTCCTCTGTGACCTTGCTCCACGGCAGATCGGCGAACCACTCCAAGTACGTCCGTGCGACGGTGTACTCCGGCGAACCCTGCTGAATCGAACGAAGCCGTTTGAGCTCTTTCGTCGCGATTTTCTGGGCCTCTTCGGGCAATTCTACCTTGGTGAGACGCTCTTCGAGCTCGGCGAGTTCGTCGCCGCCCTCGCCGTCGAGATCACCGAGCTCTTTCTGAATCGCCTTGAGCTGCTTACGCAAGACGTACTCACGCTGGCTCTTGTTGAGCTCGCCTTTGACCTCGCTGTTGATCCGCTGGCTGATGCGCAGAATCTCGACCTGCTGCATCACCAACTGCAGGGTCTTGTTGACCATGTCAGCGAGACCATTGGCCTTGAGTACTTCAACCTTCTCCTCGACGGACACACCGAGGTGGGTCAGCAGCAGATAGACCAAGCGGGAGGGGTGCTCAAACTCCTCCTGCAAATCCGACGCGTTGATCGGCAGCTCGGGGACCATGCCGACGAGCTCAATGGCAGACTCACGCAGCGAATGCACGAGGGCCTCGACCTGCGGGTTGTCTTCGCCAGTCTCGTCGAGCAGCTCCACTTCGGCCGAGAGGAAGGGCTCTTCCTGGTCGAACTTCGTGATCTTGAAGCGATCCACACCGCGAATGACGACGTGGTAGGTGTCCGTGCCATTACGCAGCACCTTGATCAGCTGACCAGTGCAGCCTGCCCAGTACAAATCATCGGGGGACGGGTTATCGATTCCCTTGTCTTTCTGTGCAACGACGCCAACGACCGCGGTGCGGCGATCGCCGAGGCTCTCCAATAGGCGGATCGACTTGCCGCGGCCGATAACGACCGGCATGACGGCGCCTGGAAAGAGAACTGCGTTGCGCAGCGCCAGAATGGGCAGCTGAGACAAGGCCTTGCTCGTTTCAATCTTGTCGCTCATGAAATCCTCTGAGGGTGCGGGTCACCAGGTTTGGTTGAGCTGTAGGAGCGGCGGGTTTCGCCATCCCTGTAAAAGGTACAGAAGCACGCAGGCCGATGAAAGCAAGCCCACGTGAATAGAACGCCTGACATGGCGAACAATTCGCAATCAATCGCGACGCCATGAGCCCGCGTTGATTGGGGTGAGGCGTGAATGCCCCGCCAGTTTGACGACCCGGTCGCGCAGCGCGGGCTCTCCGGTGGCACCAGCCGCAAGGGTCAATGCGACCGCCGCTGCCAAGCGATTTCCCCGGAAAATCAGGGGCGCAGCGGCGTCGAGCACGCTGTCGGCATGGACCTTGGAGTCGCCTTGGCCTGGCCCGCCAAGTCGGTGACCCAACGCCACATCGCGGGCGGTGATCGCGTCGATTGCGCTGGCGAGACAAGCGATGGAGTCGGCCAGATCAACCAGGCCAATCTCCCGCGCTTCTGACTCGACGACGCGCGCTTCGCCGGCGGATGGGACCTCCCCAGCGAGCAGGTCGATCCACCACAGCGCGGCCTGGGCCTGCATCTCTGGGATAGGCTCGTGCAGCTCACGCCAGAGCGCACGGACGCGCAGGTAGGTGGGTCGCGCCAGGGTCAGTTGCCCCGTCCAGAGTTGGAACTGCCCTCGGAGCCCGCGAGCAGCCGCCAGTTCTCTCGGCGAGACGGTGGCGTCTGCCAACGCTTCCAGTGCGTCCACACGATGTTCGGCGTCTGGCGCACCGCTCAAAATGGCCAACTCTGCCTGCACCAAGTCGACGGCAAAGCGCTCGCCGGGCGTGGCGTCTAATTCGTCAGGTAGGACAGCCGCTGCGGCGCTTTGCTCAAAGAGCAGTCCGCGCATCGCGAGACGAGCGGAGACCAGTTGACCGCGCAGCTGCAGGCGGGCGCCCAGATCTTCGGTCGGCGTCTCGGCCAGTAGCGCTTCGGCGCGGCCGGCGTCACCGAGGCCCAGCGCCACCTCACACAGGGCAAAGCCCACCTCGTGTACGGCCTGCTGATCGCCGATGTGGCTGAGAACGGTGCGGGCGGACTCCAGCACCTCCTGACCTTCCTTGAGTTTGCCCAGGCGGCACTGCACGGCGGCTTTGTTCACCGATGCGGCGAGCGCCGCGCCCGGTTGGCCGATCTCGACGAACGCCGACTCCGCCTGCTCGAAACAATCCAGTGCTTCCTGTGGTTCGGCACGGTCGGCCAACACCATGCCCTCAGCTAGCCTCGCCCGTGCGACGCCCTGCGCATCCCCGAGAGACTCCGCCAATCCGGCGCTGCTCGTAAAACTGCCCAGCGCGCCTGCCAGATCGCCGCGTTCACGCCGCAGGTGACCGATGTTGAGCAGCGCCATGGCCCGAAGTGGTGCCAGCTCCGCTGCGTCCGTCAATTCCGAAGCACGCTCGAAATGGACTTCAGCTTGAGCGCTCTCGCCGACGGCCCGACGCAGGTCACCGAGGCAGATGTGGGCGTTGGCTTGGCCGGCGTTGTGCCCGAGGGTCTGAAACCTATCGAGCGACTCTTGGAGCAGCCCCTCGGCTTCATCGTGACGCACCATCCGCGTCAGTAGCCGGCCGACATTGCCGGCCGCATTTGCTGTGCCGACCTCGTCGGCATGGAAGCGACACTTGCTCAGGATGTCCTGGTGCAGCGCGAGTGCGCCCTCCAAGTCACCTCCGAGCTCCATCAACGCGCCCAAGTCGGTGGAAGCGGACAGCTCCTGGGGGACGAGACCGCGCTCTTGCGCTTCGGCCTTCACCCATTCAAATGCCGCACGAGCGCCCGCCAAGTCTCCGCCGCGCATGCGGGCGTGACCGGCGACGGCCGCTGCACCACAGGCTGACTTCGCTTCGCTGACTTCGATGAAAATGTCGCGCGCCCGGTCAGCGAGCTTCGCTGCCAGCGTCAACTCGCCCGCAGATAGACGCTCACGCGCCGACTCCACCAGGGCAATCGCGACCTCACGCTCCTCCATGCTCCCCCTCGCTCGCCCGCGGGCGGCTTAGACCATCACCGCGCCGCCGGAGATATCGATGCCCTGCCCCGTAATCGCGTCGCCGCCGGGACCGACTAAAAACTCAAGATAGGCGGCTACTTCAATCGGCTTGATCATCCGCCTGACGGGCTGATTGCCGATTTGCTGCGCGGTGACCTGCTGCAGACTCTGCCCGGAGGCTGTCGCCATTTGTTGCATGGCCTCGCGCGCCATCCGCGTGTCCACCCAACCGGGATTGACCACGTTTACCCTGATATTCCGGCGCGAAAGCTCATGAGCCATGCCGCGCGCAATCCCGAGCAGGGCGTGCTTGCTGGCGGTATAGGCGTGGGTACGCGGCGCGCCAAATCGCCCGAGGGTCGAGCCGATGAACAGGATGCGACCGTTCGATGGCATGTGCTGCGAGGCCAACTGCGCGAGAAAGTAGGTGCCGATGAGATTGACATCGACGACCCGCCGAAAGCGCTGTCGCCCCTCCGCCGTCACGTCGCTGAGCGGGGTCTCTGCGTGCATGCCAGCGTTGCAAATCATCACGTCGATGGGACCGAACCGACTCTCTGCCGCCACGACTGCTGCGTCGATGCTGGCCTCATCGGCGAGATCCATCGTCACAGCGTGGGCCTTGTCGGTGCCCACATCCATCGCCACGCCGAGTAGCCGATTGTACGATCTGGCCGCCAACGTGAGATTGAAGTTCTTGTCGCCGAGCATCCGTGCGGTGGCCTCACCGATACCGCGAGAGGCGCCGCTGATGAAGACGTGCTTCGGGCGCGAGTTGAGCGCGTCGAGGAGCGCGTTTGTGGGCAGCTTGATCGTCGACTTGACCATCAGTTCTCCATATCAGTGCGAGGGGGCGGGCGAGGCTGCGAGGGGGGCGGAGGGTCGAGCTCTCAGCGCGTCGCCGCTGGTCCCGTAAACGCTCTGCCACGTGCCGATTGCAATTGAGACCACGAGCCACCCAGCGAGGAGCAAATACAGGCTGTAGAGCGCCACACGGAAAGCCCTAAATTTCGGTGGCTTGCGTTCAATCCGCTCCAAGTGCTCGCGAATCTCCAGGTCTCCGAGGTCGTCGACGTGGGGATGTTCGGTATCGGCTGCCACGGATGGGCTCCTCTTTGCGAAATCAAGACCTGCACCGCGGTTGAGACGGATGGGCAGGCGCGTCACCCTCGCATACTGGTAGGCGGGCTGTCTTCTTTCAATAGGAGGCGCTCACACCCTCGGTCCCTGTCGAAACCTACGGAGCCGCTGCCCCATGGGCACCCAACGCATTGCGCAGCGCACCTTGGCTGACGGCCTGATAGATGTCGCACACACCCGGAACCGGCACACCGCAGCGCTTCTCAGACTCCAGGCAAACGTAGGTAGTCTGCAGATCGCCACAGGTTTTTGTCGCATCCGCGAGCAGTTTACCTGTCTTCGGATCACACTTGGGCGAACAGAACAAAGGCTGGGGATTCGGCGCGTCGTACTGGTTGTTGCCGTCGGTATCCACCAGGATTGCGTTGGCGATCGCGTAGGGCCGCACCGGGTAGAAATCCGGGAAACGCACCGGCGTCGGAAAGACCGCGCTCACGAGGGGCACGTTGGAAAAGGCCATGGCGGCCAGACGCGGAAGTTGCAGCTCGCCGAATGGCACGTCCAGGTACACCGGGCTCATCCAATGCTTCGGCTTGCGACCGAGCGCGCTCACGACAATCCACGAGTCGCGATTGGGCACGGTGAGCTCGATTGTTTTGGCGAAGTCGACGATTTTGCTCGGCTCGACATCCACCTGCTCGGAGTGAACGAGGCGGCCGTTCATGTAGATCTCGATCAGATCGATGCCGTACCACGAGGCCGTCTGTACGTTGACCTTCACCTTCACTTTGCTGCCCGCCTTTGCAGCGACGGTGTCGCCCGGTAGTTTGTCGCCGATAGCGACGCTCAGGAAAGCGCCATAGCTCGTCATCACCTGACTTTTACGCATGTTTTTCGATATTTCGGCTACATCGATCGCCAACGGTTTGTCGGTGGCTGAGCGAATATAGGTGCGCGGCAGACCTGGCTCCAGGCTGGAAGCGTGGCTGTCAGACCCACCGATAATCGCC